>NZ_JBFTLC010000033.1:0-60238 GCF_056396245.1 Arthrobacter sp. 05T423 | reverse complement strand
TGCTGATGTCGCGCGGCTTGCTGTCGAAAACGTTCCCGCTCTTCTGCTTGTAAGAGGTGGGGCCGGCGGGACCGAAACCGGCGGGCACGGGGTCTGCATCGTTGAAGACCGGCGTGGTGTAGCGGGGGAACTTCTGATCAGCGGCGCCGTAGGTTTCACGGCCAGCCAGGAGGTTGTTGCAGGATCCGTCGACCGTGCGGAGACCGTACGAGGTCAGCGCATCGGGGATCTGGTTGGGGCCCGTACCGATCAGGGCGCCACAGGGGCCAGTGGCGGACGTCGTGTTGGCCACATGGGCTTCAGCGATTTTGATCTGCTTGAGGATGAACGCAAGGTCGGACGCCGTGACGGTGAAGCCTTCGCCCACAGGGGCGGTCACCGCCTGGGCGGCGATGGTTGCTGACTGCCCTATGGCCGCCACCAGGGACATGACCACGCCGGCCGCGACGACGCGGTTAGGGACACCGAACAGGCGCCTCCGGCTCCCATGAGGGTGCTTCGGGCGCCGGGGCGCTCCCCGGGACGCCGTCAGATCACCTCCAGCGGTTCTGATTGAGTGGAACGCTTTCATGACGCACCTGCCTATTTTGTTGATTGAACGCTCTGATTGAACGTTGCATTGGACGGTGCAAGAGTGCGGACGTTGCCTTGCGGAAACCTTGGGCCGTTTTTGGCGAAAATGACGCCGTTCAGAGCAGCATGAGGAGATGCGCCCGGTGCTATCAGGGGCTTGCCCGCCCGGCGGCGGCCACATCCTCCCCCAGATCAGGGGGTCGACCCCGCCGGGCGGCCGCCCCGGCCGGGGCTTTCCGCAGGTGGAGCTGCCTAGGCTCGTCCCCGCCCTCAGCGCCGCCGTAGAGGCTAGGCGGCCCGGCGCCTGCACGGGCCCACGTTCGCCTGCGATTCTCAGGGAATTCCCAGTTTTTAGTAAGGCTGTCCGGAGGTTTGCTTGAGTACCTTGTCCTCAGTTGCCACACAAGTCGTGGGACTGCCGCTAGGAAGGCCCCGCACCACCTCTCCCAGGGGTGTGCGGGGCACTCTCCTCTTAGAAAAAACGAAGGGATGCCTTGTAACCACAACCGGGAACCATCCGCACGCCTAATCACTACTTTTCGGTACACCTAAATCCCGGTTATCCTCGTCTTATCAGTTCCCCCAATGACGAGGATCAACGATGGCTGTTTCGACCCTTTCAGAACGCACTGCGCCTGCACGGGTCTGGTCGCGCCTGCTGTTGCTGGGTCCGGCGTTCGTGGCGGCCATCGCCTATGTTGATCCCGGCAACGTTGCGGCGAACCTGACGGCCGGGGCGAGCTACGGCTATCTGCTGGTCTGGGTGCTGGTGGTGGCCAATGCCATGGCAGTGCTGGTGCAGTACCAGTCAGCCAAGCTGGGCCTGGCCACCGGCATGAGCCTTCCCGAAATTCTGGGCAAGCGCCTCGGGACGCGCCGCCGGCGGGCGTTCTGGGCTCAGGCTGAGATCGTCGCCGGAGCCACCGACATGGCGGAGGTGATCGGCGGAGCCGTCGCACTGAACCTGCTGTTCGGGCTTCCGTTGCTGGCCAGCGGGGTCATCATTGGCCTGGCGTCGATGTTGCTACTGTCGCTGCAGTCGAACCGGAGCCAGAAGTCATTCGAAGTGGCCATTTTGACCCTTCTTGGCGTGATCGCGGTCGGGTTTGTCTCCGGGCTGTTCGTCAGTCCGCCGGATGCGGGCAGCGCCCTGTCTGGCCTCGTCCCGCGCTTTGAGGGAACCGACACCATCCTGCTCGCCGCGAGCATGCTCGGCGCAACGGTGATGCCGCACGCCATCTACCTGCATTCCGCCCTCGCCCGGGACCGGCACGGCTTCTCCGAGAATCCCGCCGTCCGGACCCGCCTCATCCGGGCCACCCGGTTCGACGTGGCAGGTGCCCTGTTGCTGGCCGGCGTCGTTAATATCGCCATGCTGCTGCTGGCGGCCTCCAGCCTGCGCGGCGTGGAAGGGACTGACACCATCGCCGGCGCCCACGCCGCCGTGACGTCCGCCCTTGGTCCGGTGATCGGCGTCGTGTTCGCGATCGGCCTGCTTGCCTCGGGCCTGGCCTCCACCTCCGTGGGCTGCTATGCCGGCGCCACCATCATGGGCGGTCTGCTGAAGGTGCGCGTACCGCTGCTGACCCGCCGGGTGATCACCCTGATTCCGGCGCTGGTGATTCTCGGTGCGGGCATCGAACCGACGCTGGCGCTGGTCCTGAGCCAGGTGCTCCTCAGTTTCGGCATCCCCTTCGCGCTGATTCCGCTCATCCGGCTCACCGGGAAGCGCGAGGTCATGGGCATCCACACTGATTCGACTCCATTGAAGATCGCGGGCTGGACCAGCGCCACGCTCATCGTCGGCCTGAACTGCGTGCTTATCGTCCTGACCGTGCTCGGCCACTCCTGACCGTCCGGCTCGCAGGAACCTCCACGCTTGCCGTTCGCCCGGCAAGCAGGTATCCATGCTCCCACGCTAGAAGGCGCCGCCCCGGCATGGGAGGCACTGCCATTACCTGTAACATCAGTCACTCCCACGCCAGCTGAGACTGCGGTTGTCTGGATAGTTGACCCGCCGGGCCAGCGATGCTGTCGCGGGTCGCTGCTGGCCACTACGGTCGCAAGCCTTTTATTCCGGCCCGCCCGGCACCAGACTTCGTCCTGGACCCAGATAACCAACAGAAGGAAAATCCAATGACCACATGGCTTATCACTGGCTGCTCCACCGGACTCGGCCGGGCCCTCGCCCAGACCGTGCTCGCCCACGGCCACAACGCGGTCGTCACCGCACGGAACGTCAACGCGGTGAAGGACATCGCGGCCGATTTCCCCGACACCGCACTGGCCCTCCCCCTCGACGTCACCGACAAGGAGCAGATCAGCTCGGCCGTGCGCCAGGCGCAGGCCCAGTTCGGTGGCATCGACGTCCTCGTCAATAATGCCGGCTATGGCTACCGTGCCGCCGTGGAAGAAGCGGACGACGCCGACATCCGCCAGCTGTTCGACACGAACGTTTTCGGCGCCGTCGACATGATTAAAGCGGTCCTGCCGGACATGCGCGCGAGGCGTACGGGAGCCATCCTGAACATCTCCTCGATCGGGGCCCGCATCTCGCCCGCCGGTTCCGGCTACTATTCCGCCACCAAGGCGGCCCTGGAGGGCCTGTCCGGTTCGCTGCACAAGGAACTCCAGCCGCTGGGCATCAGTGTCACGGCGATCGAACCCGGCGCGTTCCGTACCGACTTCGCCGGCCGCTCGCTGACGCAATCGGCGACGGCGATTCCGGACTACGCGGAGACGGCCGGCAAGCGCCGCAAGGAGCACGACACCGTCCACGGCACGCAGCCCGGCGACCCGGGCAAGGCAGCGAAGGCGATCATCGCCGTCGTCGAAAGCCCGAACCCGCCGGCACTGCTCGTGCTCGGCCAGGACGCCTACGGTGCGTTTGCCGCCGTCGCCGATGCCCAGCGCGCCGAACTGGACCAATGGCGCGAGCTCAGCCTCAGCACGGGCATCGAGGAATAACATCCGGCCCGGCCGCCCCGGGCGGCAAAGATTGCCGGCCCCTTTGTGGAAGAATCACGGGATGGACGAACCGGAGGCCCTCCCAGTTGACTGGCCTTCGCTGATTTTCGCACTCCTCACCGATTCGGTTCTTGTCTGGGGGCCGGCAGCGGCCACGTACTTTCTTGCCCCAGCACACCAGGTCCCCGCCGCCCTCGCGCTCCTGCTGGCGTTTTGGGCCATGAACTGGGCGCTCTACTCACGCGGCATGACTCTTGGCACCTGTTTGGGCGGCTTCCGCTTGCGGACGCGCCGGCGGGAGGTGCCGGGGCGGAAATATGGCCTGCTACTTGCCACCATCAACCTTGGCTCTGTTCCGGCTGTGGCAGTCCTGGTGGCAATGAGCCATGCACCCGTATCCGATGCTTCGGGCCCGCTGGGACGATCCGACAGTTACCCGCTGCTCGGAGAGCAAATCCGCCGGCGCCGGTTCCTGCAGCCCGCCGACGACTACTGGGAGCGGTGGAGCTGACAGCTGTTGCCCCGGACGGCCGCTACTCGGCTTCGAAGCCGAGGCGATCGCGGACAAGCTTCGCCACGACGGCGGCGTGCTGCTTGTTGTCCGAGTGGCCATCCGATTTCAGCGTCGCCAGATAGGCCACGTATGCGGCGGTCCGGGCATCATAGGACGCGGCGCGCGTTTCAAGCGCGAGGGCAAGTGTGGCGTGGGCCTGGGCCAGACTGATCTGCAGTTCGGCGTTGACGTCGGCACCTGACAGCGCTGCCTCGGCGGCGGAAAGCAGGGACTGCGCGACGTCGGCGTGCTCGTTCGCGGCACGCTGGCCAAGGTCCGGCTGCATAGGCTCTCCCTCACTTCATGCGGCTCGCGACGTGCGGACGCGAGCCGTGGAGTAAGCCTAGATCACGATCGCCATTTCTGTTACGCCCCCTGTCTGTTCGCTCAGGACAGGCCAGCCGCGATTTCTTCAACGGCGTCGACAAGGACGGCCATCGATCCCGGCCCCCCGTGCCCTTCGTTCTCGACGACGGTGAGGCAGCAGCCCTCCCAGCGCCGGTGAAGCGTCCAGGGCGTGATGACGGGACCGCTCACGTCCCTGCGGCCGTGGATGAGGTAGCCGGGCATCCCCTTGAGTTGGTGGATTCTTTTCATGATGGCCTGCCCGTTGGAAAGGAAGGCATCATGGGACCAGTAGTGCGTGACGAGAATGGCGAAGGTCATACGCCTACGGCCGTCGTCGAACATCGCGCCGGGCTGCCACAGCGGATCCAGGGAGATGTGCGTCGATTCCCACCGGTCCCATGCCAGGGCTGCCGCCTCCGCGTCGGCCCGGTCCTCGCCCGCGAGTCGGCGGGCGTACGCATCCACCACCCGTTCCCCGGGCCGGCAACGGGCTTGCCTCGAGAATTCCGCCCATGCTTCCGGGAAGATCCTGCCCACGCCCTCGGTGATCCACTGAACCTCGTCACGGCTGGTTGTGGTCACGGCCATCAGGGCGACCCCATGCACCCGTTCCCGGTACTGAAGGGCGTATGCCAAGGCGAGCGTACTCCCCCAGGAAACCCCGGTGACGATCCACTTCCGAACTCCGAGATGCTGGCGCACGGCTTCGATGTCTTGGATCAGGGCCTGGGTGGTGTTTGTGGACAAAGAGCCCAGATCATCCTGAACCAGCGGCGTACTCTTCCCGCAGCCACGCTGGTGCAGGCCAATGGTCCAGAATTTTGAAGCGTCATGACGGGTTCGGTAGCCCTGGCCAGGAGAAGCTCCGGGGCCGCCGTGGAGGAAGAGCACGGGAATCCCCTCGGGGTTCCCCGACGTCTCCCAATAGATTTCTGCCCCGCTGACTTTCACCCGGCCGGCGTTGTTCCCCGTCATTCAACAAAGGCTACGAGATGGACCCTGGCAGGGGTAGGGTCGGTGCAAGCGTCAGATTTTCAATGGGGAACCGATGAGGCTCGAGGGCTGGAACGTGCGGGTGTTTTTGGCCTTGCTAGTAACCGCGGCAGTTGTCGTCGTGGCGGTGATTGTCATCGCCCGTGGGTTCTGCGCATGGTCAAGGGGCGAAGTGAAATCTGCGGTGATAGCGACGCTGCGCTTCGGCAGGGAGGCACGTGCCCTGGCACTCGGGTGCCGGCATTGACATTGTCGAATAGCGCCAGTCACCAATATGAGCCTTCCGTGCGTGCGGCCGGTAGGCTCGCATGGTGACGGACATACGGGTCCAGGAGGCCTACGCCGCTCGGGCGGCGGAATACACGGCGCTGTTTGGGTCGGCTGACGCAGCCCATGAGTCGGATCGGCTGCTTATTTCGCGCTGGGCGCAGTCACTTCGCGGTCCAGCCGTCGACGCAGGCTGCGGTCCAGGGCATTGGACGGCATATCTCGCGAACCACGGCATTGAGGTTGAGGGCACCGATCTGGTTCCTCTTTTCATTGACAAGGCGCGAACTCGGTTTCCGGGGACACGGTTTCGAGTGGCAGCACTCCGAGCGTTAGGAGTTCCGAACGGACACCTGGCAGGCATCCTCGCTTGGTATTCGTTGATCCATCTTTCGCCAGCCGAATTGCCCCTTGTTCTTGGCGAGTTTGCCCGTTGCATTAAGCCCGAAGGCAGCGTTCTTCTCGGATTCTTCGATGGTCCCGCCGGGGAACCATTCCCGCACGCGGTCACGACCGCGTACTACTGGTCCGTGGACGCAATGAGTCAGCACCTCCTCGCCGCAGGCTTTTGCGTCCAGGAAATCGATGTCCGCACTGACCCGGAAAGCCGCCCGCACGCAGCAATAGTCGCCGTCCGGACCACCCCATACGATCAGCAGGGAGACGGCGACTCCAACCTTCCCGAGAGGAGCCACTTGGCCCACGCTGAAAACGAAGTGACCATCAACAGGACCGCTTCGGAGGTGTACGCGTTTCTGGCTGACGGACTCAACAATCCAAAATGGCGCTCCGGAGTGCAATGCATTGCGCTCAAAGAAGGTACCGCCGGTGAATCGGGCGCCGTCTACAGCCAGACGCTGACCGGACCGAAGGGGCGGCCTCTGCAGGGCGACTACAAGATCACCGATGCCGAACCCGGCCGGCTCCTGGGATTTCAGGTGGTTGCCGGTCCGGCGCGCCCGGTCGGCAGGTACGCACTGGCGGAGAGCGACGACGGTACCCGGGTCCATTTCAGCCTTGACCTCAAGCTGCCTGTCCTCGTGAGGGTGCTGGACTTCCTGGTGACGAAAACCATGGAGTCCGAAGTCGCCCAGCTTCAGAACCTCAAGGAGGTCATCGAAGCCGGCTAGATCGCCGGACCGGGCACAGGCGCAGTAAGTCGAGGCGCGCCGAGGTGCCCTCACTACCAACGCCGGCATAGAGCCCAGCGCTCAGGGCCTTCAGAGGATGGTCCGGACCTCCACCCCCAACCAGGGAACTTCAAATGCCGCTGCCACGGACCAGCGGCTTGAGACCGGCCGCTGGGGATCCGTGGCCACAACCGCCAACCTGCAGCACGCCGCAACGTCACTGAACCTGGACGGCGCCAACTACATCGACTTCCGCCCGGATGAATTCATCGACCACGGGGTCTGGACGTCCCGGCGCTAAGCCGCAGTGAGGCCCCTGCTCCACTACCCGTCCAGGGCCGGCCACAGCGCCTTGCGGAGCAGGCGTTTCAGCTCGGCCACTTCCTCGCGGTCCAGCCGGTCCAGCGCCTCCGACTCGGCCCGGCGGGTCGACTTTGTGGCATCGGTGAACAGCCGCTGCCCCTCAGCGGTTGCCGTGACGATCTTGGCCCGCCGATCCTGCTTTCCGGGCGCCCTCAGCACCAGGCCCCGCTTCTCCAGGTCATCCACCAGGGAAACGATCTGGCTCGGGTCCAGGCTGAGGAAGTCAGCCATCTCGCGCTGGCTCGGTTCAAGACCGCTCGCGGCAAGGGCCAGTACTGAATACGAGCGCTCCTTGAGATCGAACTCCTCCAGCGCGCGGTTGTTAACCACCGATCCCGCGGCGTGGAGCTTGGCCAGGAGGAAGCCCGCATCGCTGCTGATGGAGGCAGGAACCAGCTTGTCCGCCGCAGGGGCGAGCTGCCCCGTCCCGGTCTCAGTCATGACCCTCCAATAGTGATCAAAAATAATTATTGACTTTTTCAACTATCCAGATTTTCATGGATACAGAACAGCATCCCATGCCGGAGCGCAGGATGCACGATCCGCTAGCAAAGGAGCAGCAATGAGCCTCTCAGGCAAAGTAGCAATCGTCACGGGCAGCGGCCGGGGGCTGGGGCTGGCCTACGCCCGCGAACTCGCCCGCCAGGGTGCCGCCGTCGTCATCAATGACGTTGACGCCGACGTCGCCGCGGAAGCAGTCCGGACCATCGAGGCCGACGGCGGCAAGGCGGCCGCCGTCGTCGCTCCCGTCGGCAGCACGGAGGTTGCGCAGCAACTGGTCCAGGCAGCGGTCGATGCGTTCGGCCGGCTCGACATCCTGGTCACCAACGCCGGCATCCTGCGGGACAAGAGCCTGCTGAAGATGACCGACGAGGACTTCGACGCCGTCATCAACGTCCACCTCCGCGGCACCTTCACCTGCGTCCGCGAGGCCTTCGCCTACTTCAAGGCAAACGGAGTTCCCGGCCGCATCATCACCATCGGCTCCCCCACCGGCCAGCGCGGCAACTTCGGCCAGACCAACTACGCCGCAGCCAAGGCAGGCATCGTCGGCATGGTCCGCACTTGGGCCCTGGAGATGAAGAAGGCCGGCGTCACCGCCAATGCCGTCATCCCAGTGGCCGCCACCGCCATGACCAAGACTGTTCCCTACTTCCAGAAGGCCGTGGAGGCCGACGAACGCGGAGAGGCTATGCCCTCCTTCTTCCGCCACGACCTCGGCTTCGGAACGGCCGACGACGTCGCCGGGCTGATTGCCTTCCTCGCCTCCGGCGAGGCCGCCGGCATCACGGGCCAGGCCATCGGCGCCGGCGGTGACCGCCTGCAGGTCTGGACGCACCCGACGGCGGCCAGCACCGAATACCGCGACGGCGGCTGGAGCTACGGGGCACTGCGCGAGGACGCCGGCACGCTCTTCAACACCGACACGCTGCAGGGCTACGGCGAGGAGTTCCTCCCACTGCCGGCAGAGCTGCAGCCCGTACCTGCCCCGACAGAACCTGTCCAGCCCGAACCTGTCCAGCCCGAACCGGCGCGGGTGCGCTGACATGGCATCCACCCGCTATGAACTGGGCATCGACGCCTCAAAGATCGACGCCGTCGACATGCACGTCCACCTCGAGGTGGACAGCTGCGGCCACGGCTCGCTGCCCGATGCCCTGACCGAAGCCTCGGCGAAGTACTTCAAGGCCGAGGACCGCACGCCGTCCCTGGACCGCATCGCGGACGTTTACCGCGAACTGAACATGGCCGCCGTCGTCTTCACTGTGGACGCCCGGACCCAGCTCAAGCACGAGCCGAACAGCATTCCCGAACTCATCGCCGGCGCCGCCCGGAACAACGACGTACTGCTACCGTTCGGCAGCGTGGACCCCCGCACCGGTGAGGACGCCATCGCGGGCGCCAAGCACCAGGCCGTCGAACTTGGCGCCCGGGGCTTCAAGTTCCACCCCAGCCTGCAGGGCTTCGACCCCTCCAACGAGCGCTTCTACCCGCTCTGGGAGACCCTGCAGGAACTCGGGTTGCCTGCCATTTTCCACACGGGACAGAACGGCATGGGCGCGGGCCTGCCCGGCGGGTACGGGATCAAGCTCGCCTACTCCAACCCGCTGCTGCTGGACGCGGTGGCGGCGGACTTCCCGGAGTTGCAGATCATCATGGCACACCCCTCGGTGCCGTGGCAGGATGAGGCCAACTCCATCGCCACGCACAAAGCCAACGTGTTCATCGACCTCTCCGGCTGGTCCCCCAAGTACTTCCCTGAATCCCTGGTGAAGGCTTCCAACTCCTACCTGCAGGACAAGGTCCTGTTCGGCACCGATTTCCCGCTCATCACGCCCCAGAAATGGCTGGGTGCCTTCGCGGACCTGCCCCTGAAGGATGAGGTCCGCCCCAAGATCCTCAAACACAACGCCCTCCGGCTTCTCGGCCTGGAGGCCTGAGATGGAAACGACGACAGCCGAACCCGCCGTGGGTGCCCAGCACCAGGCGCGCGTTGCGCACCACGGCGGGACGGCCCTGCGGGACCGGCTCTACGCTGCGGCGGACTGGTACGACGCCGAAGCACTCCTCACAGACGACGAGCGGCGGGTCCTGGCCCGGCTCCGGGACTTCCTGGACCGTGAAGCGAAACCGCTGCTGGCCGACTACTGGGAGCGCGGCGAGTTCCCGGAACAGCTGGCGCGGCCGCTGATCGACCTCGACCTCATGGAACCCGCCGACCTCACGGCTAAGGCTCCAGCCCGCGGGATCTACCAGGGCTTCCGGCTCTTCGAACTCGCCCGGACCGATGCCTCGCTGGCCACTTGGTACACCGCCCAGGCCGGCCTCTTCCGCACCGCCATCCGCGTCGGCGCCTCGCCGGAGCAGCAGCGCGAGTGGATGCCCAAAGTCATCGACTTCTCGCTCAAGGGAGTGTTCTCCCTGACCGAGCCGGAGTCCGGTTCGGACATCGCCGGCGGACTGGCCACCACCGCACGCCGGCAAAGTGACGGCAGCTGGATCATCGACGGTGCCAAGCGCTGGATCGGCGGCGCCGCCACCGCCGATGTGCTCGCCGTGTTTGCCCGCGACGTGGCCGACGGCCAGGTCAAGGCGTTCCTGGTCGGCCGGAAGGCCGAGGGCGTGACGCTGGAGAAAATCCACGGCAAGACCTCGCTGCGGATGATGCAGAACGCCCACATCACCCTCGACGGCGTGCGGGTTCCGGAGGCGATGCGACTGCACAACGTGAACTCATTCCGCGACGTCGCATCGATGCTCCGGGGCATGCGCTCGGACGTGGCCTGGATCGCCACCGGCATCCAAGCCGGGGCCTTCGAAGCAGCCCTGCGGTACGTCACCGAACGCAACCAGTTCGGCCGCCCGGTGGGCTCTTTCCAGCTGGTCCAGGAAAAACTTGCCCGGATGCTCGGCAACATCACGGCCAGCCTGTCCCTCGTGGTCCGGCTGACCGAACAGCAGGCCAGAGGCATCTACCGCGACCAGGACTCGGCCCTGGCCAAGATGCAGACCAGCCTGTTCATGCGCGACACCGTCGCCCTGGCCCGCGAAGTGGTGGGCGGCAACGGCATCACGCTCGCCGCCGACGTTGCCCGCTTCCACGCCGACGCCGAAGCCGTCTACTCCTACGAAGGCACCCACGACATCAACGCCCTCATCATTGGCCGCGCCCTCACCGGCGAAAGCGCCTTTACCCGCTAACTGAAGCACCGCCTACCCAAGACCGACGGCGGCAGCACCGCACCGCCGTCGTACTTCAGCAAACCCAAATTTCCGCAAGCAAAAGACCACCGCAGGAGGCACCACATGCCCAATCTCGTCGTCGACTTCGACAAACTGCTCACCCTCGCCGGCACCGACCTCGGCGTCACCGAGTACCGCGAAATCACCCAGGAACAGATCAACAAATTCGCCGACGCTACCGGCGACGACCAGTGGATCCATGTGGACCCCGAGCGTGCCAAGGACGGCCCTTTCGGCGCCCCGATCGCGCACGGCTTCCTCACGCTCTCCCTCATCATCCCGTTCTGGGGCGAGCTGTTCGACGTCGACGGCGTCACCACCAAGGTCAACTACGGCCTGGACAAGGTGCGGTTCACATCCCCCGTCAAGGTGGGCTCGCGGATCCGCATGCGGGCCACCATCGCCGAGGTCACCGAGGTCAAGGGCGGGGCCCAGATCAAGGTCTCCAACACGATCGAAATCGAAGGCCAGGACCGCCCCGCCGTCGTGGCCGAATTCCTCGCCCGCTTCTACAAATAGCCCGCTTGAACAAGTAAGCCGCTTCCACCTCCCCCATCCGCACGTGCAGTAAGGAACAACGATGTCCCAAACTTCGCAGCTTCAGACCATGGATGTGACCGCCCGGCGCAGGGAAGCCCGCACCGTCATCGCCTCCAGCTATCTGGGCAGCACCATCGAGTACTACGACTTCCTGCTCTACGCCACCGCCGCTGCGGTGGTCTTCCCGAAAGTCTTTTTCTCCGGGCTCGACGACTGGGTGGGCATAGTGGCCGCGTACGGCACCTTCGCCGCCGGCTACGTTGCCCGGCCCCTCGGCGGCATCATCTTCGGCCACTTCGGCGACAGGGTGGGCCGGAAGGGAATGCTGATCGTTTCCATGGCGGTCATGGGCGTGGCCTCCACCCTGATCGGCGTCATCCCAGACGCATCGGTGGCCGGGCCGTGGGGCGCCGTCCTGCTCGTGCTGCTGCGCGTCTTCCAGGGCATTGCCGTGGGCGGCGAATGGGGCGGGGCGGCCTTGATGGCCCTGGAACATTCCGAGTCAGGCCGGCGCGGCTTTGGGGCCTCCTTCGTGAACGCAGGCGCGCCCTCGGGTGCCGTACTGGGGACCCTCATCATGGGCGCCTTCGCGGCCCTGCCCACCGACCAGTTCCTCTCCTGGGGCTGGCGGGTGCCGTTCCTGCTGTCCTTCGTGCTCTTGATCGTTGGGATGTTCGTCCGGCTCAAGGTTTCCGAGAGCCCCATCTTCAAGGCGGCCATCGAGCAGGAGAAGCGCGAACGGACAGTTGAGGCCCCCAAGGAGGCAGCGACCGCTGCGGGCAGGCCCGTCCCTGCCCGCCGCGACATTCCCCTTCTGCAGGTCCTGCGCCGCCCCCGGACGCTGATCTTCACCATGCTCGCCGGAGCCGCCGGGTTTGCGCTGCAGGTGGTGATGGCGACTTTCTCGGTCACCTTCGCCGTCTCCGAGGGCGCCGACAGGCAGGGCGTGCTGTACGCCTTCGCCGCCGCCTCCCTCATCTCCATCGCGTTCGTGGTCCTCGGCGGCAGGCTGTCGGACCGGCTGGGCCGTCGCCCGGTGATGATCGGCGGGCTGGTCCTCTTCATCCTGTACCTAGTGCCGATGTTCCAGCTGCTGTCCTCCAACAACATCTTCCTGATCTTCGTGGCCTTTACCGTCGGGCTGATGATCCACTCCACCCTCTTTGGCCCCATGGCGGCGTTCGTCTCCGAGCAGTTCGCCACTGCCTCGCGCTATACAGGAGCCTCCCTGGGCTACCAGCTCGCGACGCTCCTGGGCGCCGGCTTCACCCCGGGCATCGTGGCGCAAATCTTCAAGGACTCGGGCCAGGACACCGGCTCCGTCGCCCTCTACCTGGCCGGCATGTCCGTGGTGTCCATCATCTTCATCCTGCTGACCAGGGAACCCAAGAACAACGATTTGGAGTCCGCCCGGCCCTGAGTAGCCGCACAAGGACTAGTTTGAGACAAGAAAGGATGCTCGATGGAAAATTTTGGCATCGGCTCGTGGCTGCAGCGGCGCCGCCCGAAATCCGGGGACAAGACAGCGCTCATCGCCGGAGACCGAATACTCAGCTACGAACAGTTCGCCGACCGCAGCTGCCGGCTGGCCAACGCCCTGCGGGACCGCGGCGTGGCCAGGGGCGACAGGGTGGCCTACCTCGGGGAAAACCACCCAGCCTTCCTGGAGACGCTCTTCGCCTGCGGCCAGCTGGGCGCGATCTTCGTTCCACTGAACACCCGGCTCGCACCGCCGGAACTTCGGTTCCAGCTGGACGACTGCTCCGCCGTGGCGCTGATCTACGCACGGGATCTCGGCAGCGTCGCCCAGGCGGCTGCTGCGGGGACAGCGCTCACGCAGCTCATCGCCGTCGGCGACGGCAGGGCGCCCGGCGATGGTGCAACTGCCGGCGGCAAAGCATCCGCCGAGGACTATGAAGACGTAGTCGCATCGGGCAGCTCCGGGCCCGTGGACGAGCCGGTCAGCCTGGACGACGGCGCCATGATCCTCTACACCTCAGGAACCACCGGCAACCCCAAGGGCGCACTGCTCACGCACGGGAACATCGTCTGGAACTGCATCAACGTCATCACCGATTTTGACTTCTCCTCCACCGACGTGGCGCTGATGATCTCCCCAATGTTCCATGTGGCATCGCTGGACATGGGGGTTCTGCCCACGCTGCTCAAGGGTGGGACGGTGATCCTCGAGCCCAGATTCGATCCGCAGCGGACCCTGCAGCTCATCGAACGCCACCGCGTCACCACTATCAGCGGGGTGCCCACCACGTACCAGATGCTCTGCGAGCATCCGGACTGGCCGACGTCGAACATCACCTCCCTGAACAAGCTCACCTGCGGCGGATCCGCCGTCCCTTTGCGGGTCCTGGAAGCCTACGAGGCCCGGGGACTGCGTTTCTCCAACGGCTACGGCATGACGGAAACGGCTCCTGGGGCGACCACCCTGCCCGCTTGCCGGTCCCGGGACAAGGCCGGCTCCTCCGGTCTGCCGCATTTCTTCACCGAGGTGCGGATCGCCGACCCCGCGGGCGGGCCGGTCCAGCAGGGCGCCGTGGGCGAAATCCAGATCAAGGGCCCCAACGTCATCCGCGAGTACTGGAACCGGCCGGACGCCACTGCCGGGTCCTACTCTGACGGCGGCTGGTTCAAATCCGGCGACATGGGCTACGAGGACCAGGACGGCTTTGTCTTCGTTTCCGACCGGCTCAAGGACATGATCATTTCCGGCGGAGAAAACATCTACCCGGCCGAGGTGGAGCAGGCCATCGCCGAGATCGACGCCGTCGGGAGCGTGGCGGTGATCGGTGTTCCCGACGACAAGTGGGGTGAGGTTCCGCGGGCCGTTGTTGTGGTCCGCGAAGGCGCGAGCCTCACAGAACAGCAGGTCCGGGCCCACCTTGACGGCAGGCTCGCACGCTACAAGATCCCCAAGGCGGTGGTGTTCGTCGACGACATGCCGCGCACGGCCAGTGGAAAGATCCGCAAGAAGGACCTCCGGCAGCAGCTGTTCCCGGACCCGGCAACCCTGTAGTGGTTCCTGGCTCCGTCGGTCCGGCCTACAGCCGGACGTGGCGGAACAGCGCCGCGGTACCCATGCCGCCGGCGATGCTGATCATGGCCAGGGCTAGTTTGCCTTGGTCAGGCGCCGCCGGTGCCTGCCGGGCCTGCGCCAGCAGCCGGGCGACCAGCACCGCGCCGGACGCGCCGTAGGCGTGGCCCAAAGCCAGCGCACCGCCGTCGGCGTTGGCCCGGAGCGGATCGATCCCCAGATGGTCGAGGCACGCGAGCGTCTGCGAGGCGAACGCCTCGTTGAACTCCACGAGATCCACGTCCGCCGCATCCACGGACTGCCCGGCCAGCAGGCGCGAGGCGGCGGACGCCGCCCCGATGCCGAGGAGTTGCGGTTCCACCCCGGCGGTCTCCGTGCCGAGTACGGCCAGCCCGTCGGCGGCGCCCAGTTCACGGGCCCTGGCGAGGGTGGTGACGACGACGGCGGCCGCACCGTCTGCGTCGAAGCACGAGTTTCCGGCGGTGACGGTCCCGGATTCCACGAACGCGGCGGGGAACCGCGCCATCAGGGCCGCGCTGATCTTGGGCCGGGGACCGTCGTCGGCCGCTACTGTCGCTGGAGCCGGAGCCATTCCGTGCGCCGTCGCTGTAACCGGGGCGGCGGGCAGTGCAACGGTTTCCCGGGCGAACGTGCCGCCGGCCTGCGCAGCCACCGCCCTGCGGTGGCTGCGTAGCGCAAACTCGTCCTGCCGTTCGCGGCTGATGCCGAACTCCCGGGCAACGTTCTCGGCTGCGACGCCCATGTCCGGGTCGCCGTGGCTGTGCGGCGCGAACTGGGCGCGCCTGAAAAAGGCGGGTTCGCCGTCGTCATTCCGGTGCGCGCGCAGCGGGGCGGTGCTGATGCTTTCGACGCCGCCCGCGAGGTAGGTGCCGCCGCCGGCGGCGACCAGCCGCGTTGCGAGGACGATGGCATCAAGGCCGGAGCCGCACTGCCGGTCGACGGTGAGGCCGGGAACCGTGACCGGCAGGCCGGCTTCCAGTGCCGCGAGCCGCGCGACGTTGCCGCCCGCACCCACGGCGTTGCCGATGATGACGTCTGCCACCTCGCCTGCGTCCACTCCCGCTTCGGCGAGCAGCGCCGCGAGGACCGGGGCCAGGAGTTCGTGGGAACGCAGGTGCTTCAGCGCACCGTTCGCCCGGCAGACTGGTGTGCGCAGCGCGGCGATGATCACGGGCTGCCGGTCGTCCGGTAGCCCGGTCCCCGGTAACCCGAGCCCCGCCTTGGCGGACACTACGCTCGACCCAAAGGCCCTAGACAAGGTGCCGGACCCGCCTGTCGCGCGCGGCGATCCAGTCGAGCAGGAGGCGGCGGCTGACCTTGCCGCGGTCGGTCACCGGAAGCTCATCGAGCACGTAGTACTGCAGCGGACGCTTGTCCTTGGCCAGGACGTCCGCCAGGCCTGTCTTCAGCTGGGTGGCAGTGACCCCGCCATGTGAGGGGACGATGCCGGCCACCACGCGCTGGCCACGGAGGTCATCGTCCATGCCGGCGGCAATGGCCGAGGCCACGCCCGGGACGGAGGACAGCGCCAGCTCCACCTCGTGCGGATAGACGTTCTTGCCTGCCGTGATGATCATGTCGGCGCGCCGGCCGAGGATGTGCAGCGCCCCGTCGGACAGGTACCCCTGGTCCCCCACTGTGAACCAGCCGTCGAAGCAGCGCAGGGCCTGGCTGTCGTCGCCCCAGAGGTAGCCGTTGCTGACCATGCCGCTTTGGACACTGATGTTGCCCGCGGCCCCGTCGGGGAGCTCCGCGCCGGAATCGTCCAGGATGCGCACCTCGACGCCCGGGAACGGCCGGCCGATCGCGGTGCTTCCGGCGGCGAACGGCTCCCCCGCGGCCAGTCCTGCGCCGGAGACGAAACTCAGCTCCGACGCACCGTAGTACTCGAAGATAGTGGCGTGCGGGGCCCAGCGGCGGGCCGCCTCCAGCGTACGGGCATCCAGCTTCGAGCCCGCACAGATTATGGTGCGGACGCCCGAGGCGTCCACGCAGCCCAGCAGTCCGCGTTCGCTGAGCAGCCGCAGCATGGTGGGCACCAGCACCAGCCGGGTGATGCCGTCGTGGGTGATGGCGGCGTGGACATCCCCGACGTCGAAGGACTCGAGGGTGTGGAATTCAGAGCCGGCGTAGAGGCACTCGGCCAGGGCGTACAGGTTGAGGCTCGCGGCCAGCGGCCCGGGTGCGAGGGTCTTGTCCTGCTGGCTGAGCCCAAAAAACTCCATCGAGGCGTCGAAGGACTGCTGCCAGGAGCGGCGCGAGCGGGTGAACGCTTTGGGCACGGACGTGGTGCCGGAGGTCAGGCCGATGAGGAACGAGGACGCAGGGTCCCCGTCCGCCAGTTCAATGCCGGCGCTGCCGGGCACTGGGTCAACCCCACTGCCGTTCACACGGTTGCCCAGCCGCTGGACGACCTCGTCCTGCAGCTGTTTCGGCCAGGTGGGATCCAGGACCGCACACTCGCGCTCACCGGCCACGGCGGCTGCAAAGTCGACCGCAAACCGGGTGGAATTGGGCCGGGCGAGGACCGTGACCGATGCCGTGCTGCAGGCCGCCTCGGCCTGCGCAGCGTCGCGCAGTTCGGCCCAGCTGAGCCGTTTTCCGGCCACGACGACGGCGGTGTCGTCGGGGCGTTCATCGGCCCAACGCTGAAGGTTGTTGAGAAAAGGCATCGGATCAACTTTACCGGCCTCGACCCGCCAGTGCCCTGCGGCGAAGACTATTGTGACAACATGAGTTTTAATGACGGGGTCGAGCTCGACCCATCCCAGGTGGAAGACCGGCGTGGCGGCGGAGTTGGCCGCGGCACAAAGATCGGCGGAGGCATCGGGGGCGGCGTCGTCCTGCTCCTCGCGGCCCTCTTCGGCATCAACCCGCAACTGCTCGGCGGACTCCTGGGCACCGGCACGGAACAGCCCGCCCAGAGCACGGGCACACCCCTCAGCCATTGCAAACTGGGTTCCGATGCCGACAAGGACCTCGACTGCCGGATTGCCGGGACCGTGAACAGCCTCAACGCGTTCTGGCCGGCATATCTCGCCGACTACAAGGTGAAGTACCCGCGGCCCAAGGCTGTACTGTTTCGGGGAGCCACCAGCACCGGCTGCGGCACGGCCACGTCCGAGGTGGGCCCGTTCTACTGTCCGGCAGACACCACGGCATACTTCGATCCCGGGTTCTTCCAGGACCTCGTGACGCGCTTCGGCTCGTCGGGCGGCCCCTTGGCCCAGGAATATGTGGTGGCCCACGAATTCGGCCACCACATCCAGAACATCCTCGGCGACCTGGACAAGGCGCAGCAGGATCCCCAGGGCGCGGAGTCCGGCGCCGTCCGGGTGGAGCTTCAGGCCGATTGCTATGCAGGGCTCTGGACCCGGTACGCCACCACGCAGAAGGACCCGAAGACCGGCAAGCCCTTCCTGGAGCCGCTCAAGCAGAAGGACCTGAACGACGCGCTCTCGGCTGCGTCCGCCGTCGGCGATGACCGGATCCAGAAGGCCGCCACCGGACGCGTCTCGCCCGAGGGCTGGACGCACGGGTCCAGCGCGCAGCGGCAGAAGTGGTATTACCAGGGCTACAAGACCGGCGACATCAACCAGTGCGATACGTTCAGCGCCACGACGCTGTGAACCCCCAACCGGTTCCCTAACCTCGCTCCGCTCGGCCAGGGAATCCGCAGCGGCGAAGGCCCCTGAATCAACCACGGCCGGTCACCTTCGCTGGGAAGGTGACCGGCCGCCGTCGTACTTGTTCAGATGTTGAAGCCGAGGGCCCGCATCTGGTCCTTGCCGTCGTCCGTGATCCGCTCGGGACCCCATGGCGGCATCCATACCCAGTTCAGGCGCCAGTCGTCCACTACGCCGTCCAGCGCCTTGCCGACCTGCTCCTCGAGAACGTCGGTCAGCGGGCAGGCCGCCGTGGTGAGCGTCATGTCGATGAGCAGGGCGCCGTCGTCCTCCGAGTACTTCAGGCCGTACAGCAACCCGAGGTCCACGATGTTAACCCCGAGTTCGGGGTCGATGACATCCTTGAGTGCCTCTTCGACATCCTCCAGCCCGGTGCGGGCTGCGTCGATTTCGGTCATGGCGTGTCCTAACTAGGCCTGCGCTGCGGTGGCAGCGGCAGCGATAGTGGCTGCTCCGGCGCCCGTGGCGTAGCGGTCGTAGCCTTCTTCTTCGAGGCGGTCGGCGAGCTCCGGGCCGCCTTCTTCGACAATCTGGCCGTCAACGAAGACGTGCACGAACTCAGGCTTGATGTAGCGCAGGATGCGCGTGTAGTGGGTGATGAGCATGGTGCCCATGTTGCCTTCGGCGTGGGCGCGGTTGACACCTTCGGAGACGATCTTCAGGGCGTCGACGTCCAGGCCGGAGTCGGTCTCGTCGAGCACGGCGAACTTCGGCTTGAAGAGCTCCAGCTGGAGGATCTCCACGCGCTTCTTTTCGCCGCCGGAGAAGCCTTCGTTGACGTTGCGCTGGGCGAAGTCGGCATCAATGCGCAGCTGCTGCATGGCAGCCTTGACATCCTTGGTCCAGGTTCTGAGCGCAGGTGCCGTCCCGTCGATGGCGGTCTTCGCGGTGCGCAGGAAGTTGGTCATGGTGACGCCGGGAACCTCCACCGGGTACTGCATGGCCAGGAAGAGTCCGGCGCGGGCACGCTCGTCGACGCTCATGGCCAGCACGTCTTCGCCGTCCAGCGTGATGGTTCCGCCGGTGACCTTGTAGCGCGGGTGGCCGGCAATGGTGGAGGCGAGAGTGGACTTGCCCGAGCCGTTGGGGCCCATGATGGCGTGGGTCTCACCGGTCCGGATGGTCAGGCTGACGCCCTTCAGGATCTCCTTGGTGCCCTGCTCGGTGTCGATGCTGACGTGCAGGTCCTTGATCTCAAGAGTAGACATGTGTCTTGTTCTCCTCTGCACCGTGCCGTTGCGGCTGCGGTGCGGTCTTTGGTCTGGAAGTTGTTAGGTGCTGGTACGGGCCCGGCCGGAGTGCCGGATTAGCTGAAGTTCGGCGCTTCGGCGCCGTTCAGGACGTTGGTGAAGTCCACGTAGACGTCGTCTCCCTGGATCTCCACCGCGAACACCGGAACGGGGTCGTAGGCCGGCAGCTGCAGGGGTTCGCCGGTGCGCAGATCGAACTGGGAGCCATGCCCCCAGCACTCGATGGCGCAGCCTTCCACCTCGCCTTCGGAGAGCGAGATATCGGCATGCGAGCACGTGTCACCGATCGCATGGATTTCTCCCATGGAGTCCTTGACGATCGCGACCGGGTAGTCATCGATCAGGATCCGCAAGGCCTGCTTGGGCTGGATCTCGTGTGCGCTGCAGACGAGTTCACCCTTTGGCTGTTCAGTCATCCGTTGTCCTGTGCTGTCGTTCCGGCTGGTTGGGCCGGGCCTGGTTCCGTACGGTCAGTTCTCGTTGGCGGCGAGCTCACGCTCAACAGCCTCGGTCAGGCGCTCTTCGAGTGCCGGAACCTTGATCTGCTGGAGGATCTCGTTGAGGAAGCCGCGCACGACGAGGCGCCGGGCCACGTCTTCGGGAATGCCGCGGGCCATCAGGTAGAACAGGTGCTCATCGTCGAAACGTCCGGTGGAGCTGGCGTGGCCGGCACCCTCGATGAGCCCCGTCTCGATTTCGAGGTTGGGCACGGAGTCCGCACGGCAGCCGTCGGTCAGCACCAGGTTCTGGTTCTTCTCGTACGAGTCGGTGCCCAGGGCCTGCTTCTGGATCAGCACGTCGCCCACCCAGACGGTGTGCGCGTTCTTGCCCTGCAGAGCGCCCTTGTAGAGCACGTTGGACTTGCAGTTGGCCACGTTGTGGTCAACGAATGACCGGTGCTCGAGGTGCTGGCCGGCGTCGGCGAAGTAGAGGCCCAGCAGCTCGGCCTCGGCGCCCTCACCGGAGAAGCGGACGTTGGAGTTCAGGCGCACCACGGAACCGCCGAGCGAAACGGCGATGTGCTTGTAGACGGCGTCCTTGCCCACCTGGGCGTCGTGCTGGCCCAGGTGCCGGGCGTCGGCTTCCCAGAGCTGCACGGAGATCACGGTGAGCTTGGCGCCCTCGCCGACGATGACTTCCAGGTTCCCGTTGTGGTCCGCCGCACCGGTGTGTTCCACGATCACGACGCTGCGCGAGTTGGCACCGGCTTCGATCACGAAGTGTGCGTTCGAGCGGCGGCCGGCACCTGCACCGTGGACCAGGATCCGCAGCGGCTCAGCCGGCTCTGCTTCGGCCGGAATGACCAGGTGCAGGGCCTTGTCCACATTGGCGGAAGCGACGACGGCGGCACGGTCGGCCGGCGTCAGCACGGTTCCGCGCGGGGCGGCGCCCTGTGCCAGGCTGCCTCGGACGAAGCCTTCGGGTGCTTCCACGGTGAGCGCGGCCGCTTCGCCGTCCGTTGCTTCGTCTGAGAGCAGGTTAGCCAATCCTCGGACCGGGGTGAAGCGCCATTCCTCTTCGCGGCCGGTGGGCAGCGCGAAGTCGGCGACGTCGAAGCTCGTGAGCCGTTCGGCGCGCGAGGACATGACGGTGACGCCGTGGTTGTGGCTGTGGTCAACCTTGGCGGAGACCAGCCCTTCGCCTTCCTCGGTGAAACCTGCGATGGAAGGCGCTCCGATGCGGGCCTTTTCAGTAGTAATTTCGGCAGTCATTAACCGACGGATCCTTCCATCTGGAGTTCAATGAGGCGGTTCAGCTCGAGGGCGTATTCCATCGGCAGCTCGCGGGCGATCGGCTCGATGAAGCCGCGCACGATCATGGCCATGGCTTCGTCTTCGCGCATGCCTCGGGACATGAGGTAGAAGAGCTGCTCCTCGGAAACCCGCGAGACAGTTGCCTCGTGACCCAGCTGGACGTCATCCTCGCGGATGTCGATGTACGGGTAGGTGTCCGAGCGGCTGATGGTGTCCACCAGCAGGGCGTCGCAGCGCACCGTGTTCGCGGAGTGCTTGGCACCCTCGCGGATCTGGACCAAGCCGCGGTACGCCGCGCGTCCGCCGCCGCGGGCAACGGACTTGGAGATGATGGAGCTCTTGGTGTTCGGCGCGATGTGCACCATCTTGGAGCCGGTGTCCTGGTGCTGGCCCTCGCCGGCGAACGCGATCGACAGGGTCTCGCCCTTGGCGTGCTCGCCCGTGAGGTAGACGGCCGGGTACTTCATGGTGACCTTGGAGCCGATGTTGCCATCGATCCACTCCATGGTGGCGCCTTCTTCGCAGATCGCGCGCTTGGTCACGAGGTTGTACACGTTGTTGGACCAGTTCTGGATGGTGGTGTAGCGGACGCGGGCGCCCTTCTTGACCACGATTTCCACCACGGCAGAGTGCAGCGAGTCCGACGTGTAGATCGGGGCCGTGCAGCCCTCGATGTAGTGGACGTAGGAGTCCTCGTCCGCGATGATCAGGGTGCGCTCGAACTGGCCCATGTTTTCCGTGTTGATGCGGAAGTACGCCTGCAGCGGAATGTCCACGTGGACACCCTTGGGCACGTAAACGAAGGAACCGCCGGACCATACGGACGTGTTCAGCGAGGCGAACTTGTTGTCGCCCACCGGGATGATAGTGCCGAAGTACTCCTGGAAGATTTCCGGGTGCTCGCGCAGCGCGGTGTCCGTGTCCAGGAAGATGACGCCCTGAGCTTCAAGGTCTTCGCGGATCTGGTGGTAAACCACCTCGGACTCGTACTGGGCTGCCACACCGGAGACCAGGCGGCTGCGCTCGGCTTCCGGGATGCCGAGCTTCTCGTACGTGTTGCGGATGTCCTCCGGCAGGTCCTCCCAGGTAGCGGCCTGCTTCTCGGTGGAACGCACAAAGTACTTGATGTTGTCGAAGTCGATGCCGGAGAGGTCCGCGCCCCAAGTGGGCATGGGCTTGCGGTCGAAGTACTTCAGACCCTTGAGACGCAGGTCCAGCATCCATTCCGGCTCACTCTTCTTGGCCGAGATGTCGCGGACCACGTCCTCGTTGAGGCCGCGGCGGGCGTTTGCGCCGACGTCGTTCTTGTCGGCCCAGCCGTACTCGTAGGTGCCGATGCCGTGCAGCTCGGGATTCTTTTCCAGAATCTCAGCGATCACAGCAGTTTCGGCAACCTTCTTCTCTGATAGTTGGTCCGTCATCACGGCCTTTCTTGCAGATGGTTGGATACTTCGTCCAGGTTGTCCGGAGCGTTACCGGCGGCCACGGCCACCGCCACGGCCGGACGGCCTGTAGGTATGTGGGTGGTGCAGACGTGTCCCCCGCGGGCGAGCGTGGAAAGCCTGCGGACATCGACACCGACGAGGCGCGAAAACATTTCCGTTTCCGCGTCGCAGAACACCGGAAACTGCGTGGCCAGTTGCTGGATGGGGCAGTGGCCCTGGCACAGCTGGACGCTGGACAGGGCGGCAGGCAGCGGAGCCTTGGCTTCGATGGAGGCCGTGGAGGCGACAAAGCCGTCCCGGGAGAGGGCGGCGGACAGCGCCTTCGCGCGGGCGGTGATATCGGTTCCCGCTGCTTCCACCTCGGGGGCGTAGCGGCGTTCCATCTCCGCGAAACGCTCGACGGCGAACTGGCGGACGGCTTCGTCCCCCGCCACCGCGCCGAGCTGCTTGAGCGCCAGGCTGGCAATGTTCAGATAATCGTCGCCCAGGGAGGACTGGCCCTGGGAGCTGAGGACGTAGCGGCGGGCGGGTCGGCCGGCACCGGCGCCTGCGCGGGCCACGCGCTTGACCTCGATCACGCCCGCACGGGACAGGTGGTCCAAGTGTCGGCGGACGGCGGCAGGGGTGAACCCGAGCAGGTCGCCCAGTTCCGCGGCGCTGACCGGCCCGTGTTCCAGGACGGCGCTGAGGACGCGGTCACGCGTGCGCTCATCGGCGTCGGCCGCGGCGGGCACGGAGGCCAGGGCAGCACGTTTTCCACCGCGCAGCGCAGCTGTGGGCGCGCCCTGCCCGGCCAAAGGCGCGGAGGTGGTGCTGGTCATGGAATACACAACACAATCATGTCGTAATTTATTGCTGTCTTCCAGTAAGGCAAGGCTGACCTGCGCCCGGTTGAGCTGCGCCGGGTTCGGCCGCAGTACGCCGGCAGTACGCAGGCTCACCAGTGACAGTACTACTTCACGTAGAATGCTGGGGTGCGATCCCCCAAATCCCCCGTCTTGACCATCGACGGGCTCATCAAGGACGTCGGTCCGCTTCCCACCCTCGACGGCAAGATGCTCAGGGTGGTGAGCGACGTCTCACTCGTCGCGGGCCGCGGCGAGGTCACGGCGCTGCTCGGAGCTAACGGCGCCGGCAAGACCACCACCATCGAATGCGCGCAGGGACTCCAGACGCGCACGGGCGGAACTATTACTCTGCTCGGCGCCGATCCCGGCACAGCCGGTGCGGAACTGCGCGCCCGCGTCGGCGTCATGCTCCAGGACGGCGGCCTCCCGCCGTCGGCCCGTCCCATTCCCCTGCTCCGGCACATTGCCGGCATGTACCGCAATCCCAGGCCGCTGGATGAGCTGGTGCAGCGGCTGGGCATCGACACGTTCAGCAGGACCAATGTCCGCCGGCTGTCCGGCGGACAGAAGCAGCGGCTGGCCCTCGCCGCAGCGCTGATCGGCAATCCGGAGGTCCTCTTCCTGGATGAGCCGAGCGCCGGCCTGGACCCGCAGTCCCGCCAGCTGGTCTTTGAACTGATCGCGGAACTCCGGGACAGCGGGATGGGGATCATCCTGACAACGCACCTCATGGATGACGCACAGCGGCTGGCCGATTACGTGTACATCATCGACGCCGGCAGGAATGTTGCGGAGGGCACCGTTGCTCAGTTGCTGCAGCACAACATGCCGGAGACACCCCACAGGGACCACGTCCGAACGCTGCACTTCGAGGCAGTGCCGGGACTGGACTTCACCGGCGTCCTGGCCCCCGAGGTGGAGGTCCGCGAGACCCGGTCCGGCAGCTACACAGCCACTGGGGCGCTGACCCCCGAGGACCTCGCCGCGCTGACCGCCTGGTGGGCACACCACGGCATCATGCCGGGCTCCCTGAGCATGGAGGCCCGCAGCCTCGAAGATGTATTCCTTGACATTTCCGGAAGGGAAATCCGATGACGACAGCCACGGACAGCGCTCCCGCTCCCCTGCTCCGCCGGATCCTGCTGCAGGGCAAATACGAGGCCACCACCATGCTCCGGAACGGCGAACAGCTGATCCTGGCCGTGGTCCTCCCGCTCCTTGCCCTGATCGGCCTGACCGTCACCCCGCTGCTCGACGGCATCGGCGACAGCCGGGTCAATGTCGCGGTCCCCGGCATCCTCGCACTCTGCGCCATGTCCACCGCCTTCACCGGGCAGGGCATTGCGACGGGCTTCGACCGCCGGTACGGCGTGCTGCGGTTCCTGTCCACCACGCCCCTGGGCCGCGCGGGCCTCATCGCCGGCAAGGTCCTGGCCGTCCTGGCCGTCCTGGTGATCCAGGTGGTCATCGTTGCCGCCGTCGCCCTTCCGCTGGGATGGCGGCCCAATCTGTTGGGTGTGCTGCCCGGCCTGGGACTCCTCGTTCTGGGTGCGGCCGCCTTCACCGCGCTGGGGCTTCTGGTGGCAGGAACCGTCCGGCCCGAGGCAACGCTGGCCATCACGAACCTGCTTTGGATCCTGCTGGGCGCCCTGGGCGGCATTGTGATCCCCATGCAGCGGCTGCCGGAACTCGCCCAGAACACGGTTCACCTGCTGCCGTCCGGATCCCTCGGTGAGGGGCTTCGGGACGCGTTCCTGCATGGCGTAGTGAACGGCAACGCTGTCCTTGTACTGCTGATGTGGACGGTTCTCGCCGGCGCAGCAGCCATCCGCTGGTTCAAATGGAATTGAGAATAAAGTGAGCACGGCTTCGCGCCTCCCCCAGTTCGTCGGCCGCCTGGCATCCAAGCTTCCCGTCACCGTCGATTCGACCGTCCGCCGCCTCGCCGTGCTGTCCCTGATCGGACAGACGGTCCTGGTGGTCACCGGCGGAGCCGTCCGGCTGACCGCCTCGGGCCTGGGCTGCCCCACCTGGCCCAGGTGCACGAGCAATTCCCTGGTGAATACCCCCGAGATGGGCATCCACGGGTTCATTGAGTTCGGGAACCGCCTCCTTACATTCGCCCTGGCCGCCGTCGCCGTGCTCATGCTCGTGTACCTGTGGAACCTGCGCAAGGAGCGCAAGGACCTGTTCCTGCTGGCCCTGGGCCTGCTGGCGAGCATCCCGGCGCAGGCCGTCATCGGCGGCATCACGGTTCTCACCCAGCTGAACCCGTGGGTGGTTGGCCTGCACTTCCTGGTGTCCATGGCCCTTGTGGTATTCGCCACGCTGCTGGTCAACCGGGCCTACGGCCGGACGGGCGCATTCCGTGCCCGGCCGCTGGCCGCCCTGCCGGGGGTCCTGCGGCCGGTGATGACCGCCGTCGCGCTTTTCGCTGGTATCGCCGTCATGCTGGGCGTCGTGGTGACAGGCTCCGGACCGCACGCGGGTGACGCCAACGCGCCCCGCAACAACCTGGACTGGGACCTCTTCTCGCACATCCATGCCGTGCCCGCCTACCTGGTCACCGCCGGCACGCTGCTTGCCGTGTACCTGGTGTTTCGCCGCGGGATCTCCGGCATGTTCCGGACGGCCGTGCTGATGGTTCTCGGCGTCACAGTGCTCCAGGGCGTCATCGGCTTCACCCAGTACTACAACGGCATTCCCGCGCTCCTCGTGGGCGCTCACATGTTGGGCGCGGCCCTGCTTATGAGCGCGGCAACCAACGCCGCCGACATCGCCCGCTCCAGCCCCGTCGGGTAGTTCCCCGACGCTCTCTCACTTCCTGCGGCCTTTCCCCCAACGCTCTATCACTTCCTGCAGCCTGGCGGCAGACGCTCTACCACCTCCTGCCGCATGCCAGCGGAGGCCCTGTCACTTCCTGCCGCCTTTCCCTAGGCCCGCCCTTCCGGCCGCGTCGCGGCAGACAAGAAATGCTCCCTCGATGAGGGAGCATTTCTGTTTTCAGTGCCGGATCTGATGGAGCGTCCCGGGAAAACCCGCAGGACCTGATGGAGCGTCGCGGGAAAACCGGCGGGAAGTGATAGGGCGTTGCGGGAAAACCCGCAGGAAGTGATAGAGCGTTTCGGGTGCGCGGGTGCCCGGGTGCTGGGGCGTACTGGTGAGTTAGCCCATCAGGGGCAGGCCGACGAACGGGTCCACTGCCAGCGCGATGAAGAGGAGCGTCAGGTAGCTGATGGAGCCGTGGAAGACCTTCATGGCGCCCTTGTCGGAGAGGTCCCCGCCCTGTGCCCGGTTGTAAAGGGCGTGGGACTCGTACAGGAACCAGGCGCCGGCCAGTACGGCAACAGCGGTGTAGACCCAGCCCGCGTTGCCGGCCGGGATCATGAGCAGCGAGCAGGCAACCATGGCCCAGGCGTACAGGACCACCTGCACGGACACGACCCTGGCGCCGGCGATGGCACCGAGCATCGGCACATTGGCGTTGCGGTAGTCCTCGCCGTAGCGCATGGACAGCGGCCAGTAGTGCGGCGGGGTCCAGAGGAAGATCACCATGAACAGCACGATGGCCGGCCATTCGACAGTGTTGGTCACGGCGGCCCAGGCGATCAGCACCGGGAAGCAGCCCGCGGCGCCGCCCCAGACGATGTTCTGGGCGGTGCGCCGCTTGAGGATCATCGTGTAGATGACGACGTAAAAGACGATGGCGCCGAGTCCGAGCCAGGCGGAGAGCGGGTTGGCACCGAACCAGAGGATGGCGATGGCCGCGGCGCCCAGCAGCCACGCGAAGATCAGGGCCTCGCGCGGCGTGACCTCGCCGGTGACCAGCGGGCGCTTCTCGGTGCGGTGCATCAGCTTGTCGATGTCGCGGTCAATGTAGCAGTTGAAGGCGCCGGCGCTGCCGGCAGCGAACGCGCCGCCCACGAGGGTGGCCAAGATGAGGCCGAGGGACGGGAAGCCGCGTTGTGCGTAGATCATGGTGGGCAGCGTGCTGACCAGAAGGAGTTCGATGACCCTGGGCTTGGTGAGTGCAAGGTACGCCTTCGCCTTGCGGGCTAGTCCGGCTCTTCCGTGGACCCGGGAAGAGGTCAGTGGCGTATCTGTTGTGCTCACGTGGCAGTCACTCTGTTTCTGTCTGGCTGTTCAATCTGATCAGTCGCCCGGACACCGGGTCCGGACTGATCCCTCAACGGCGGTCGACGGGGCTATCGCGTGCTCACATGAGCCCGCCCTGTCCGCCGGTGGCCTCCCGATATCATACCGCGATCCCCCATGGATCGCTGGCATCGGTGTGTGACGGCAAATCACTGAAAATGATTCCTTCGAGCTTGCTTCAATCACATTAACGCAGCCTCACGGCACGGATGATTCACAAAAGAGAAATTGCGTCCAATTGGTGAGATTTTGGCCGCCCGAACTGTGGAATGGAGCTAAGCTGTCTGCAGATCAGCGCGCACTGGGAGACGGGCAAGAAACCGCATTCCAATCCGTCCGGCGTCTGAATGAAGATCAACGTTTCAATGGTGAACGGCTGGTAGACACAAATGCAGCGGGCACCAATTATGCCCTGCCGCTGTGTGTCATAACCGCTTGCCGTTAACACAGAGAGGGGCCCCGTTTCGTGGCACATTTGAAAGAGCAAGAACTGACTTGGACTGACCTCGACCAGCGCGCCGTTGACACTGTGCGTGTTCTGGCCGCCGACGCCGTCGAGAAGGTGGGCAACGGCCACCCCGGCACCGCGATGAGCCTGGCTCCGGCCGCGTATCTTCTCTTCCAAAAGCTGATGCGGCACGACCCGAAGAACCCGGACTGGATCGGCCGCGACCGTTTCGTCCTCTCCCCTGGCCACACGTCCCTGACGCTGTACATCCAGCTGTTCCTCTCCGGCTACGGCCTGGAACTGAAGGACCTGGAAGCACTCCGCACGTGGGGCTCGCTGACCCCGGGCCACCCGGAGTACAAGCACACCGCCGGTGTTGAGATCACCACCGGCCCCCTGGGCCAGGGCCTGGCCTCCTCGGTGGGCTTCGCGTACTCCCAGCGCCGCCAGCGCGGCCTGTTCGACGCCGATGCTCCCGCCGGCGAGAGCCCGTTCGACCACACCATCTGGGTCATCGCTTCCGACGGCGACCTCCAGGAAGGCGTGACCTCGGAGGCCTCCTCGCTCGCCGGCCACCAGGAGCTCGGCAACCTCGTGGTCATCTACGACGAGAACCACATCTCCATCGAGGACGATACCGATATCGCCTTCACCGAGGACGTCCTGAAGCGCTACGAGGCCTACGGCTGGCACACCCAGCGCGTGGACTGGACCAAGACCGGCGACTACAAGGAAGACGTCGAGGAGCTGTACTCGGCGCTGCTGGCGGCCAAGGCGGAAACCTCGAAGCCGTCCATCATTTCGCTGCGCACCATCATCGGCTACCCGGCCCCCAAGAAGCAGAACACCGGCAAGATCCACGGTTCCGCGCTGGGTTCGGAAGAAGTTGCCGCCCTGAAGAACGTCCTCGGCTTCGACCCCGAGAAGTCCTTCGAGGTGGATGAGGACGTGCTGGCCCACGCCCGCTCCGTCGTCGACCGCGGCGCCCACGCCCGCAAGGAATGGGAAGAGTCCTTCTCCGCCTGGCAGGCCGCCAACCCCGAGGGTGCTGCCCTGCTGGAGCGCGTTGAGGCCCGCCAGCTCCCGGCCGGGCTCGACGGCGTCCTGCCGGTATTCCCTGCCGGCAAGGATGTTTCCACCCGCGCCGCCTCCGGCAAGGTCCTGAACGCGATCGGCCCGGTCATGCCGGAACTGTGGGGCGGCTCGGCTGACCTCGCGGAGTCCAACAACACCACGATCGAGGGCTCGCCGTCGTTCGTTCCCGCCGGCAAGCAGACCAACGCCTGGTCCGGCAACCCTTACGGCCGGGTCCTGCACTTCGGCATCCGTGAGCACGCCGCCGCTTCGATCGTGAACGGCATCAGCCTGCACGGCAAGACCCGCGCGTTCTCCGGTACTTTCCTGATTTTCAGCGACTACCAGCGTCCGGCCATCCGCCTCGGCGCCCTCATGGGCGTGCCGTCCCTGTACGTCTGGACGCACGACTCCATCGGCCTGGGCGAGGACGGCCCGACGCACCAGCCGGTTGAGCAGCTCGCGTCGCTGCGTGCGATCGTCGGCCTCGACGTCGTCCGTCCGGGCGATGCCAACGAGGTCGCGGCAGCGTGGAAGACCATGCTCGAGAACCACGAGAACCCGGCCGGCATCGTCCTGACCCGCCAGAACATCCCCACCTACGAGCGTGGCGAGGGCGCGGCCGAGGGTGACACCTTCGGTTCGACCGCTGGCGTTGCCAAGGGCGGTTACGTGCTGGCCGAGGCGTCCAAGGACGGCAAGACCGTGGACGCGCAGGTCATCCTGATCGGCACCGGCTCCGAGGTCCAGCTGGCTGTCGAGGCCCGCGAGGCACTCCAGGCCGAAGGCATCGCCACCCGCGTGGTGTCCATGCCGTGTGTCGAGTGGTTCAACAAGCAGGACGCCGCGTACCGCGAGGCAGTCCTGCCCGCAGCGGTCAAGGCCCGCGTTTCGGTTGAAGCCGGACTTGCCCTGGGCTGGAAGGAATTTGTCGGCGACGCCGGCCGCTCCGTCAGCCTCGAGCACTACGGCGCATCCGCCGACTACAAGCGCCTGTTCCAGGAATTCGGCATCACGGCAGAAGCAGTCGCCGCCGCCGCCAAGGATTCCCTCGCCGGACTCCAGTCCTGACAGCACCCCCACAGTTCAAGGAGATTAGAAATGACTAGCACTCCCACCCAGCAGCTTTCCGACGCCGGCGTTTCCATCTGGCTCGATGACCTCTCACGCGGCCGCCTGAAGACCGGCACGCTGCAGAAGCTGATCGAAGAAAAGAATGTTGTGGGTGTCACCACGAACCCCAGCATCTTCCACGCCGCCATCACCGCCGGCACGGACTACGACGCCACCATCGCGGCCCAGGCCGCTGCCGGCGCCTCCATCGAGGAGACCATCTTCGAGATCACGACGACAGACGTCGCCGACGCCTGCGACCTCTTCGCCCCGGTCGCCGCGGCAACCAACGGCGTCGACGGCCGCGTCTCCATCGAGGTGGACCCCCGCCTCGCCTGGGACACCGCCGGCACCATCGCCGAAGCGAAGCACCTTTACAAGAAGGTCAACCGCGATAACGTCCACATCAAGATTCCTGCCACCCTTGAGGGCCTTGAGGCCATCACGGCAACCCTGGCCGAGGGCATCAGCGTCAACGTGACCCTGATCTTCTCGCTGGAGCGCTACCGGGCAGTCATCAACGCCTTCCAGAGTGGCCTGGAGCAGGCCAAGGACAACGGCCACGACCTCTCCAAGATCCACTCCGTCGCCTCGTTCTTCGTCTCCCGCGTCGACACCGAAATCGACAAGCGCCTGGACGCGATCGGCACCCAGGAAGCCAAGGCCCTCAAGGGCAAGGCCGGCGTCGCCAACGCCCGCCTCGCCTACCAGGTCTACGAAGAGCTCTTCTCCACCGAACGCTGGGCTGTGCTGGCCGAGGCCGGCGCCCTCCCGCAGCGCCCCCTGTGGGCTTCGACCGGTGTGAAGGACCCGGCCTACCCGGACACCCTTTACGTCACGGAGCTCGTTGCCGCCGGCGTGGTGAACACCATGCCGGAGAAGACGCTGGACGCCACGTTCGACCACGGTGTAGTCACGGGCGACACCATCACCAGCGGCTACGATGAGGCGAACGCCACCCTCAACGCCCTCGATGCCCTCGGTGTCTCCTACAACGAGGTCGTCGCCCTGCTGGAATCCGAAGGCCTGGACAAGTTTGTGGCCAGCTGGAAGGAACTCCTGGCAGACGTCGAAGGCGCCCTCGCCACCGCACGGAAGGCTTCCTAACCCAACATGAGCACACTCAGCTACGACGCCACCGGTGCCGCCCGGAAGGCTCTTGAGCAGCACCTGCCCGCCCTCGTGGAAGACCGGGTTGCCACCCGCATTTTCGCCAAGGACCACACCTTGTGGGGTCCGGACGCGGAAGCCGAGTCGGCCGTCCGCCTTGGCTGGGTCGAGGCGGCCACCGTCTCCCGGCCGCTGGTGGACGGCATCCTGGAACTGCGCGATGCCCTGAAGGCCGAGGGGGTGACCCGTATTGTCCTGTGCGGCATGGGCGGGTCCTCTCTTGCTCCTGAGGTCATTGCCGGCACCGCTGGCGTCGAGCTGACTGTGCTGGACAGCACTGATCCCGAGCAGGTCGGTGCTGCCCTCGCGGACCGTCTGAGGGAAACCGCGATCGTGGTTTCCTCGAAGTCGGGTTCCACCCTGGAAACCGATTCGCAGCGCCGGATCTTTGAGCACGCTTTCACCGAGGCCGGCCTGGATGCCAAGAGCCGGATCATTGTGGTGACCGATCCGGGTTCCCCGCTGGAGAAGGCGTCCCGCGAGGCGGGCTACCGCGCTGTTTTCAACGCGGACCCGAACGTGGGCGGCCGCTACTCGGCACTGACGGCCTTCGGGCTCGTCCCCTCCGGCCTGGCCGGGGTGGACATCGCGGCCCTGCTGGACGAGGCTGAGGAAGCCGCCGAGATCCTGAACGAGGACGCGCCTGAGAACATCGGCCTGATTCTGGGTGCGGCGCTGGGCGGCACCAGCCCGCTGCGCAACAAGGTGGTCATCGCGGAGGACGGCTCCGGCATCGTCGGTTTCGCTGACTGGGCCGAGCAGCTCATCGCCGAATCCACGGGCAAGCTCGGCACCGGCATCCTGCCGGTGGTCGCCGGGCCGGACGCTCCGGAGGTCACCTCCGGCGCCGAAGACGTCCTGGTGGTCCGCCTGGTCAGCACGGATGCCGACGTCGAACTCGGTGAGAACGAGGTTGCGATTGCCGGCGGCCTTGCCTCGCAGATGATGGTGTGGGAATTCGCCACGGCCGTGGCCGGGCGCCTGCTGGGCATCAACCCGTTTGACCAGCCCGACGTGGAAGCGGCCAAGGTCGCTGCGCGCGGTCTGCTGGATGCACAGCCGGAACCGACGCCGGCCCGCTTCACCGACGGTGCCATCGAGGTCCGGGGCGGAGAGTGGCTCGGTGACGCCGCATCCGTAAGCGATGCGGTGTCGGCGCTGCTGGGGCAGCTGGACGGCGACGGGTACCTGAGCGTGCAGGCCTACTTCGACCGCCTGGCCTTCGCGCAGCTCGAGGGTGTCCGGGATGACCTGGCCGCCGTGTCCGGCCGTCCGGTCACGTTCGGCTGGGGACCGCGGTTCCTGCACTCCACCGGCCAGTTCCACAAGGGCGGGCCCGCCATCGGTGTTTTCCTGCAGGTCACGGCGGCGTCCGCCCAGGACCTTGCCATTCCGGAACGTCCCTTCACGTTCGGGGAGCTGATCGCGGCCCAGGCCGCCGGCGACGCCCAGGTGCTGGGCGAACACGGGCGGCCCGTCCTGCGCCTGCACCTGACCGACCGTGCAGCGGGCGTTGCCCAGCTGCAGGAGATCGTTTCGTCGCTGGCCGCCAAGGCAGCATCCGCCACTGAGAGCTAAGGCACCGAACAAACCATGCCAGATACTTTGAACGGCAAGAGGTCAGGGGTCAGGGCCGGGAATCCTTTGCGGGATCCGCGGGACCGCCGGCTGAACCGGATTGCCGGACCGTCCTCGCTTGTGCTCTTCGGAGTCACGGGGGACCTCGCCCGCAAGAAGCTCATGCCTGCCGTGTACGACCTCGCCAACCGTGGCCTGCTGCCGCCGAGCTTCGCGCTGGTGGGTTTCGGGCGGCGGGACTGGGACAACGAGGACTTCGCCGCCGAGGTGAAGGACGCGGTGAAGTCCTACGCACGGACCCCCTTTGACGAGGCGGTCTGGAACCAGCTGTCCGAAGGCATCCGGTTCGTGCAGGGCGCGTTCGACGACGACTCCGCGTTTGAGCGGCTCGGCGAGACGATCAAGGAACTCGACGAGAACCGCGGCACCCGCGGCAACCACGCGTTCTACCTTTCGATCCCGCCGAAGGCCTTCGAGCAGGTCTGCCGGCAGCTGTCCAAGCACGGCCTGGCGCAGGCCGAGGGCGAGAAATGGCGGCGGGTGGTGATCGAGAAGCCGTTCGGTCACGACCTCGAGTCGGCCCGGCAGCTGAACGACATCGTGGAGTCGGTGTTCCCGCAGGACGCGGTGTTCCGGATTGACCATTACCTGGGCAAGGAGACGGTCCAGAACATTCTGGCGCTGCGTTTCGCGAACCAGCTGTTCGAGCCGCTGTGGAACGCGAACTACGTGGACCATGTGCAGATCACCATGGCCGAGGACATCGGCACCGGCGGCCGGGCAGGGTATTACGACGGCGTGGGCGCGGCCCGCGACGTGATCCAGAACCACCTGTTGCAGCTGCTGGCCCTGACCGCGATGGAGGAGCCGATTTCCTTCAACGCCGATGACCTGCGCGCCGAGAAGGAAAAAGTCCTCGCCGCCGTCAGGCTCCCCGAGGACCTGTCCACCCACTCTGCCCGCGGCCAGTTCGCCGGCGGCTGGCAGGGCGGCGAGCAGGTCCAGGGCTACCTGGAGGAAGAGGGCATCCCGGCCGACTCGACCACCGAAACCTACGCCGCAATCCGGGTGGACATCAACACCCGGCGCTGGGCCGGGGTGCCGTTCTACCTGCGCGCCGGAAAGCGGCTCGGGCGCCGCGTCACGGAGATCGCGGTGGTGTTCAAACGGGCACCGAACCTGCTCTTCCGCGACCACGGCGACGACGACTTCGGCCAGAACGCCGTGGTGATCCGGGTCCAGCCCGACGAGGGCGCCACAATCCGGTTCGGGTCCAAGGTCCCCGGCACGCAGATGGAAGTCCGCGACGTCACGATGGACTTCGGCTACGGGCACTCCTTCACCGAGTCCAGCCCCGAAGCCTACGAGCGGCTGATCCTGGACGTGCTCCTGGGTGAGCCGCCGCTGTTCCCGCGGCACGAGGAAGTGGAGCTGTCCTGGAAGATCCTGGACCCCTTCGAAGAGTACTGGGCCGGCCTGGGCGAACAGCCCGAGCCGTACGCTCCCGGCAGCTGGGGCCCGGCCTCGGCTGATGAGCTGCTCGCCCGCGACGGACGCACCTGGAGAAGGCCATGATCGTAGACCTGCCGAACACCACCACCTCGAACGTCTCCAAGAAGATCCAGTCCCTGCGCGAGCAAGGCGGCGTGATCGCCCTGGGCCGGGTCCTCACCCTCGTGGTGGTCACCAAGTCCGGGCTCGAGGAAGAAGCGATCGAGGCGGCCAACGAGGCCAGCCGCGAACACCCCTGCCGGATCATCGTGCTCGCCGACGCCGGCTCGTCCGCGCCGAACCGGCTCGATGCGCAGATCCGGGTCGGCGGTGACGCCGGTGCCTCGGAGGTCATCGTGTTGCGGGGGTACGGTGAACTCGCCGAGGAAAGCGAGTCCCTCGTGGCCGCGCTGCTGCTGCCCGACGCCCCGATCGTGGCGTGGTGGCCGCACGGTGCACCGAAAAACGCGTCCGAAACCTCGATCGGACGCATCGCGCACAGGCGCATCACGGACTCGGCGAACGAGGCCGAGCCGCAGGTGGCTTTGGAGAACATCCGGAACACCTACAAGGCCGGTGACACCGACCTCGCCTGGACCCGGCTGACGAACTGGCGGATCCAGCTCGCCGCGGTGCTGGACCAGGCCGACTCCTCGCCGGTGACCGCGGTCGCGGTCGAAGGCGCCTCGGACTCGCCCAGCACCATCCTGCTCGCGGCGTGGCTGACCCTGTCCCTGGACGCGCCGGTCACCATCGTGGCGGACCCGGCTGGCACCGGCATCCGCCGGGTCCGGCTCACCCGCTCCAGCGGCGACGTCCAGCTCTTCCGCCCCGGACTCTCCATCGCCGAACTCACCCAGCCCGGCCAGCCCGCGCAACGGATTTCCCTCCCGCGCCGCAGCCTCCGCGACTGCCTCGCAGAAGAACTCCGCCGCCTCGACCCCGACGAAGTCTTCGGCGAAGTGATTACTATTGGACTGCCACGTACCAATCTAAGGAGTGTCCGTCCCAGTGAGCGCTGAGCCCAGAGTAAGCATCCATCCTGACTCTTCCGTACTCATGGCCGCCATCGCGGCCCGCCTGATCACCAAGCTTGTGGATGTACAGGACCGATTCGGTGAAGCGACGGTGGTGCTTACGGGCGGAACGATGGGCATCGGAACGCTGAAGGCGGTGGCCGATTCGCCGGCTGCCCCTGCAGTGGACTGGGCCAAAGTGAACTTCTGGTGGGGCGACGAGCGCTTTGTGGGCTCCCAGGACCCGGACCGCAATGCGCTCCAGGCCCAGGAGGCGCTTTTGAAGCATATCGATGTTGATCCCGCGCGCGTTTACGTGCCCGGGTCGACGGATGACTTCGAGACCCCAGAACAGGCAGCCGAGGACTACGCGCGCCGTCTCAGCGAGGCGGCAGCAGCCGAGCACGCCGCGGATGCATCGGACGACCGTCCTGAGGAGCCCGGCCGGCTACCCCGGTTCGACGTCGTTCTGCTGGGTGTGGGCCCGGACGCGCATGTGGCGTCCCTGTTCCCGGAACAGGGCGGCATCCGCGAGAAGCAACTGACGGTGGTGGGGGTCCGCAACTCCCCCAAGCCGCCGCCCGAGCGCATTTCGCTGACCCTGCCGGCGATCAACACCTCTGCGGAGGTGTGGATGGTGGTTGCAGGCGAGGACAAGGCCGGCGCGGTGGGCCTGGCGCTGGCCGGTGCAAACCCCGTGCAGGTACCCGCCGCCGGCCCATCGGGCCGGTCCCGGACGCTGTGGCTGATCGACGAAAACGCAGCTTCCCGCGTTCCCGAGCAGTTAGTCAGGAAAGCGCCGGCTGGCTCTTAGCCGCTGCAACGCTCCAGCCAGAACGTCTTCGGCGTCCTGGCTGGAGCGTCTTTCTTTAACGTAGTCCAGATGGCTCTTGAAGCCTTCCTCCTGCACTTCACAGGGCGTTGCCATAGCGGGATTGCGCGACGCCGTCCGGCCACAGCGCCGGCAGTCCCACACCTCCGGAATCTGGTCGTCCGGCAGCTTAAGAAAAACAGGCCGCGTTTCGTGTCCCATGGCGCACCAGTAGGAGACACAAATACGCGGCAGGGGCTCCCCGAGAGGATCATCGCCCTGGTTTTTCAGTCCGGCTCCTTGAATGACACCCACGCGGGTGCCACGGAACCCTGATGAGGTATGCACTATGGGAACTCCCTCGCTACTAATGGCGGCGCTGCCGTTAGATCCGATACCCACAGTTTAGTGCGGAGTTCCCCCGGAGGCATGGAAAAGCCCGGCCCAATCAGGAATGAATCCTGACTGGGCCGGGCTTTCGTGCCGGAAGGCTGCTTCGGGGTTAGGAGTCGGCCACTCCTGTGAAGCGCATCAGCAGGCCGAGCGAAATGATGACCACGCCCCAGGTGACGCCTAGGATGATGGTGAACCTGTTCAGGTTGCGCTCAGCTACACCGGACGAGGCCAGGCCCGAGCTCATACCGCCGCCGAACATGTCCGACAGACCGCCGCCGCGTCCCTTGTGCAGCAGGATGAGCAGGGTCAGCAGAAGGCTGGTAATGCCCAGCAGGATCTGCAGAATCACATGAAGAACGTCCACGACGGCCTTTCCAAAGTTGGTGGATGCGGGAGCGTGCCAGGTGAACGGATTAGCCCGTTACGAGGTGGCTCTCGAACTTGACAATATTAGCAAACTCAGCGGGATCCAGGCTGGCACCGCCCACCAGCACGCCGTCGACATCGCGTTCGTTGAGGATGGCGGCAGCGTTGCTGGCCTTGACCGAACCGCCGTACAGCAGACGGACCTTGCCGGCCACGTCGGCGCCGAAGAGTTCGGTGAGCTCGGCACGGATCGCGGCGCACATTTCCTGTGCGTCCTCCGGGCCCGCAACCTCGCCGGTCCCGATGGCCCAGACAGGCTCGTAAGCGACGACGAGCTCGGCCGCCTGCTCGGCGGTCAGGCCTTCGACGTCGGCGCGGAGCTGGTCCAGCGTGTGCTGGACGTGCGTGCCGGCCTGGCGGATCTCCAGGCCTTCCCCGACGCAGAGGACGGGGATGACGTTGTGGCGGTAGGCCGCCTTGACCTTGGCATTGAGGACTTCGTCCGACTCGCCGTGGATGGTCCGGCGTTCGCTGTGCCCCACGAGGACGTACTTGCAGCCGAGCTTGTTCAGGAACTGGCCGGAGATGTCCCCGGTGTAGGCACCGGAGTCGAACTGGGACAGGTCCTGGCCGCCGTAGGCGATGTTCAGTTCATCGCCCTGCACGAGCGTCTGCACACCGCGGAGGTCGGTGAAGGGCGGGAAGACAGCGGCTTCCACGCGGGTGTAGTCGTGCTTGGCGTCGGACAGTGTCCAGGCCAGCTTCTGCAGGAGGGTGATGCCTTGGACGTGGTCCATGTTCATCTTCCAGTTGCCCGCAATCAAAGGCGTGCGGTCAAAGGTGCCATTGGTTGACGTAGTCACGTGTTCTCCAAAAGTGCCGGTCAAATGTGCTGGTCATGTGAACAGCCGGCAGGGCGCCTTCGCGGTGCGGAAGGTGCCCTGCCGGCTGGTGTGTCTTAGCGGTCCAGAACGCTCAGGCCGGGAAGTTCCTTGCCTTCAAGGTATTCCAGGCTGGCGCCGCCGCCGGTGGAAATGTGGCCGAACTGGCCATCGGCGAAGCCGAGGGTGCGTACGGCAGCCGCGGAGTCGCCGCCGCCGACCACCGTGAACGCGTCAGTCTCCGTCAGCGCCTGGGCGATGGCCCGGGTGCCCGCGGAGAACGCCTCGAACTCGAAGACGCCCATGGGACCGTTCCAGAACACCGTCTTGGCGGCCTTGATCTGCTCTGCGAATGCCTTGGCAGAATCCGGCCCGATGTCCAGGCCGATGCCCTGTGCCCCGAAGCTGCTGCCTTCGATGGCGTCAGCGCTGACCGTTTCATGGTCGGCGTCGGCGGCGAACTTGGCTGCAACCACGACGTCCGTGGGGATCACGAATGCCGTACCGGCGTCGGCTGCGCGCTTGAGGTAGTCCTGCACGACAGGGATCTGGTCCTCTTCCAGCAGGCTGCCAGCCACTTTGTGGCCTTCCGCTGCCAGGAACGTGAACAGCATGCCGCCGCCCACCAGGATGGTGTCAGCCTTGCCGAGCAGGTTGTCGATGACCGCAAGCTTGTCCGAAACCTTGGAACCGCCGAGGACCACAACGTAGGGACGCTGGGTGTCTGCGGTCAGTTTCCGGAGGACTTCCACTTCGGTGCCCACAAGATCGCCCAGGTACGACGGGAGCCGGGTGGCGACGTCGTAAACGCTGGCGTGCTTGCGGTGCACGGCGCCGAAGGCGTCGTTCACGAAGGCGCCGTTGTCACCGGTCAGTCCGACCAGCTCGTCGGCGAAGGCACCGCGTTCGGCCTGGTCTTTGCTGGTCTCGCGTGCGTCGAACCGCACGTTCTCGAGCACCAGGACCTGGCCGTCCTGCAGCGCACCCGCCTTTTCCTTGGCCGACGGTCCCACGGTGTCGTCCGCGAGGGAGACAGGGAAGGACGCCAGCTCGGCCAGGCGGGCGACCGCCGGCTTGAGGGAGTACTTGTCTTCAGGGGCGCCCTTGGGGCGGCCGAGGTGGGCTGTTACCAGCACGCGGGCACCGGCGTCCGTGAGCTTTCCCAGCACTGGCAGTGAGGCCCGGATGCGGCCGTCGTCAGTCACTGTAGAGCCGTCGAGCGGCACATTCAGGTCACTTCGAACCAGAATGTACCGCCCGCGGACACCTTCAGCGATCAGTTCGTTGAGGGTGTGAGATGTCATGTAGCTAACCCTAGCCCAGCTTTGCCGCGACAAGCTCCGTGAGGTCCACGAGGCGGTTTGAGTAGCCCCATTCGTTGTCATACCAGGAAACAACCTTGACCTGGTTGCCAATGACCTTGGTCAAACCGGAGTCAAAGATGGACGACGCCGGGTCGCCGACGATGTCCGAGGAGACGATCGGGGCGTCGGTGTAGGTCAGGATGCCCTGCCACTCATCGGACTCTGCGGCCTTCTTGAGCGCTGCGTTGACTTCCTCGACGGTGGTCTCGCGGGAGACCGTGACGGTGAGGTCGGTGGCGGAACCCGTGGGGACCGGAACGCGGATGGCGTAGCCATCCAGCTTGCCCTTGAGCTCCGGCAGGACCAGGCCGATGGCCTTGGCGGCACCGGTTGACGTGGGAACCATGTTGATGGCGGCGGCGCGGGCACGGCGGAGGTCATTGTGCGGGCCGTCCTGCAGGTTCTGGTCTGCGGTGTACGCGTGAACGGTGGTCATCAGGCCACGCTCGATGCCGAAGGTGTCGTTGACAACCTTGGCCAGCGGGCCGAGGCAGTTGGTGGTGCAGGAAGCGTTGGAGATGATGTGGTGGTTCTCGGGGTCGTACAGGCCGTCGTTGACGCCCATCACGATGGTGATGTCCTCGTCCGAAGCGGGAGCGGAGATCAGAACCTTCTTGGCGCCGGCCTCGATGTGCTTCTTGGCAGCGGCTGCCTTGGTGAAGAAGCCGGTGGACTCGATGACGATGTCGACGCCGAGGTCCTTCCAGGGCAGGTTTGCGGGGTCGCGCTCGGCCAGGACCTTGATGGCGTTGCCGTTGACGACAAGGTTGCCTTCCTTGACCTCGATGGTTTCGGCCAGGCGCCCGCCGACGGAGTCGTACTTGAGCAGGTGGGCCAGCGCCTCGGGGCTGGTGAGGTCGTTGACGGCAACGATCTCAAGGTCCGCACCTTGAGCAAGTGCAGCGCGGAAGTAGTTGCGGCCGATGCGGCCGAAGCCGTTGATACCAATACGGGTCGTCACTTTTAGTCTCCTTTGTGCCTTGGAAGCACAACTAGTAAGCGGGCGTTCAAGCCAACTAACAGATCCCGCACGCCATTGGGCAGAGATATTTTTCAGATCGGAGGGCGACCAGCCTCATTGCTGAAGGCTAACCGCCTTCCGTGATCCATCTTACGTTTAACTAGGTCTGCCCCCGCAAGTGCGGGGGCAGACCGTCCATGATTCGGCCCTAAAGTCGCCGAATGTGAAGTTTGTTACTGCTTTGTGTACGCAGGGTCACACCTAGAGGGTGATGAGACCCGTCGCGTTGGCGCGGGCCGCAGCGAAGCGCGCGGCCACGTCAGCCCAGTTCACGATGTTCCAGAACGCCTTGACGTAGTCGGCCTTGACGTTGACATAGTCCAGGTAGAAGGCGTGCTCCCACATGTCCAGCATCAGCAGCGGGGTGGTGCCCAGCGCGACGTTGCCCTGCTGGTCGTAGAGCTGCTCAATAACAAGGTTGCCACCGATGGGCTCGTAGGCCAGGAAGCCCCAGCCCGAACCCTGCAGGCCGAGGGCGGCGGCGGAGAACTGGGCGCGGAAGGCATCGAACGAACCGAAGGCGTCGTCGATGGCAGCGGCAAGCTCACCTTCGGGCTTGTCCCCTCCGTCCGGGGAGAGGTTGTTCCAGAACACGGAGTGGTTGATGTGGCCGCCGGTGTGGAAAGCCAGATCCTTGGAAAGCCGGTTGATGTTGGCGAAGTCGCCCTTTTCGCGCGCCTCGGCCAGCTGGGCCAGCGCGTTGTTGGCGCCCGTCACGTACGCGGCGTGGTGCTTGCTGTGGTGCAGCTCCATGATCCGTGCAGAGATGTGGGGCTCGAGCGCTGCGTAATCGTAGCTGAGTTCGGGCAGAACGTACTCGGTCACAAAATCCTCCAATGTCGTGGACAGTTTGTCCGGTTTTGCTAACTCTCGGATTGTGCATCCCGGATGACGGGTCATCCGGAAAACTGCGATGTCGGCAACCGCCGCCACCTGGTCTTGATTCTATGGGCGCCGTTCACTCGTCCAGCATTTCCGGCGTCACATTGGCATCCGTGCCCGGGATGCCAAGATCTGTGGCACGTTTGTCTGCCATGGCCAGCAGCCGGCGGATGCGTCCGGCGATGGCGTCCTTCGTCATGGGCGGATCGGCGAGCCGGCCAAGTTCGTCGAGGCTGGCCTGCTTGTGGGCCACCCGCAGCGCGCCGGCGTACTTGAGGTGGTCCGGGACGTCGTCGCCGAGAATCTCCAGGGCCCGGTCCACCCGCGCGCCGGCGGCCACGGCGGCCTGCGCGGAGCGGCGAAGGTTGGCGTCGTCGAAGTTGGCGAGCCGGTTCGCGGTGGCCCGGACTTCCTTGCGCATGCGCCGCTCTTCCCAGACCATGAGCGCGTCGTGGGCACCCATCCGGGTCAGCAGCGCGGCGATGGTGTCGCCGTCGCGGATCACCACGCGGTCCACTCCCCTGACTTCCCGGGCCTTGGCCTGGATGCCCAGCCGGCGCGCCGCGCCGACCAGCGCCAGGGCGGATTCCGGACCGGGGCAGGTGACCTCCATGGACGAGGACCGGCCCGGTTCCGTCAGGGAGCCGTGCGCCAGGAAGGCGCCGCGCCAGACCGCTTCGGCGTCGGCCGCCGAGCCATTGACGACGACGGACGGCAGCCCGCGCACCGGCCGTCCCCGGCCGTCCAGGAGGCCCGTCTGGCGTGCCAGCGCCTCGCCGTCGCGGACGACGCGCACCACGTACCGGCTGCCGCGGCGCAGGCCGCTGCCGGAGACGACGATGATCTCGCTCTGGTGCCCGTAAACCTCGGCGATCGCGGCGCGCAGGCGCCGGGCGGTGGATGCGAGGTCCACCTCGGCCTCGATGACGATCCGGCCGGAGATGATGTGCAGTCCCCCGGCGAAGCGGAGCATGGCCGAGACCTCAGCCTTGCGGACTGACGATTTCTTGATATCCAGGCGGGAGAGTTCTTCCTTGACTGATGCTGTCAGTGCCATGGCACCTTTCCTAACTATTCCCGAAAATATCCTGGTAGGCCGTGGCCAGCCGCAAGGGGTCGTGGACCGGTCGCCGGCCCGAAGCCCCTACTTTACCCAAGACAACCTCCGCGCCGATCATCCCCGCGGCCCGCTCAAACTCGGCCAGGTCCGAAATGGAGGCCGGGTCCGCCAGCACCACGTCCGCGCTGAACTCGGGCGCGTAGTCGCGCAGGACGTGAAGGTGATCCGCGGCGGACATGCCCGAGGTTTCCTTCGTGTCCATGGCGAGGTTCATGGTGAGGCAGCGCTTGGCCGGCGTATCGCAGAGCGCCTGCCGCATTTCCGGCAGGAGGAGGTGCGGCAGCACGGAGGTGTACCAGGAGCCGGGGCCCAGCACCACCCAGTCGGCAAGCTCGACGGCGGTCAGGGCTTCAACGCAGGCGGGCGCCTGTTCGGGAAGCAGCCGGACGCTCTCCAGCGATCCGGCCACGGCGCAGCGGGCCTGCCCGGTGATGGTGGTGACCGTGCTGCTGCCGTCCGGGGCGGCAACGCGGACATCGCCTTCGATGGTGAGCGGAACGGTGGACATGGGCAGCACCTGTCCGCGGGCGCCGAGCAGGGCACCGGCCCATTTCAGGCCGGCGACCGCGTCGCCGAGAAGTTCCCAAAGGGTGACGATCAGGAGGTTGCCCATGGCGTGTTCATCCAGCGAGGCACCGCCGCGGGCGGACCGGAACCGGTGCTGCATGACGTCGCGCCAGGTACGCCCCCAGTCCGTGTCATCGCACAGGGCCGACAGGGCCATCCGGAGATCACCGGGCGGAAGGACGCCGTACTCCTCGCGGAGACGGCCGGAGGACCCGCCGTCGTCCGCCACGGTGACCACCGCTGTCAGTTCGGAAGTAAGCAGCCGCAGCGCCGAGAGGGAGGCCGAAAGGCCGTGACCGCCGCCGAGCGCGACAACGGTGGGTCCCTTGGCCTGTTGGGAACCGGCCAGGCCGGCCGGCGGAATCAGGGGCAACGGGCCGGTGAGAACGCCCATTACTCGCGGCCCAGGTCCCGGTGCGTCGTGGTCACGGTAACGCGGGGATACTGCGCGAGCCGTTTGGAGAGCTCCATGGCGACCGCCACCGAGCGGTGCTTTCCGCCCGTGCATCCGACGGCGATCGTGGCGTAGTGCTTGTTCTCGCGGCGGTACCCGTCCAGGACAGGCTCCAGGGCCAGGACGTACCTCTCGACGAAGTTCGGAACGCCCTCGGCCCCGAGGACATACTCGCTGACGTCCTGGTCCAGGCCGGTATGGGGCCGGAGCGCGGGCACCCAGTGCGGGTTCGGGATGAACCTGACGTCAGCCACATAGTTGGCGTCCACGGGGAGGCCGTACTTGAAGCCGAAGCTCATGATGTTCAGGCGGATAGCGATCGGCCCGGTCTCGGTGAACAGTTCTGTGATGGCGGTGGCGAGCCCGTGCACGTTCAGGGACGAGGTGTCCAGGACAAGGTCCGAGGAATCGCGCAGCTCCTTGAGGAGTTCGCGTTCCGCAGCGATGCCGTCCAGGATCCTGCCGCCCCCCTGCAATGGGTGCGGGCGCCGGCCCTGTTCGAAGCGGCGCACCAGCACGTCGTCGCTGGCGTCGAGGAACAGCACCCGGAAGGTGACGCCGCTGGCTTCGAGGGCCCGCAGTGCCGCGCGGATGTCGGCGAACAGCGCCTTGCTGCGCACGTCCATCACCACGGCCAGCTTGGGAATTGACTGCGGGGCGTGGGACACCAGCTCGGCAAGGGTCCCCAGCATCTGCGGCGGCAGGTTTTCGACGACGTACCAGCCGTGGTCCTCAAGCGCATCGGAGGCGGTGCTGCGGCCTGCGCCGGACATTCCGGTCACGATGAGCAGTTCCGCTTCGGCGGGCTTGACCGGTGTCAGGGCGTCCTCTTCCGTGCTGGACTCCGCCGTCGACTCTGCCATTGATTCCAGCCTCATTCCTGCTGTTGCTTCCCGTGTGCAGTCTCTGCGCGGTCAGCTGATTGCGGCACACGCCGATTTCCCGTACTTACCCTAACCAAGTTTCGGGGCGCGGACTAAGTTTCGAGCACTTCCCCGGTGGTCATGTTGATCGCCGGAACGGCCTCGCCGGAGTCGCCGCCGGCTCCGCCGGGGCTGAAGTGCGTGACGATGGCCGCGGCCAGTGCCGGCCCGACGCCCTTGGCAGCTGTCAGTTCCTCTGCCGATGCCACCTTGATCTTCTTGACGGAGCCAAAGTGGGCCAGCAGGGCCTTCCGCTTGGACTCGCCAAGCCCGGGCACGCCGTCGAGGGCGGAGACGGTCATCGCTTTGCCGCGCTTTTGCCGGTGGAACGAGATGGCGAACCGGTGGGCTTCGTCGCGGATGCGCTGCAGCATGTAGAGGCCCTGCGAGGAGCGGGGCAGGATGACCGGGAAGTCGCTGTCCGGCAGCCAGACCTCCTCGAGGCGCTTGGCGAGCCCGACCACGTAGACGTCGTCGATGCCCAGCCCTTCAAGGGCCTTGGCGGCCGCGTTGACCTGTGGCTTGCCGCCGTCCACCACGACGAGGTTGGGCGGGTAGGCGAATTTCGCGCGGGGCGCCGGTGTCGTGGTGTCGGACAATGCGGCATCCGTCGGGGCGGCGCCGTTGGCCCCGTTGGCCGCCGCGCCGGCGGGCCCGGCCACGGCAGCTGCCGGCGCCGCGACCAGCTCGGTGGCTTCGATCTGGGCCGTCTTGTCCACGAGGTAGTGCCTGAAGCGCCGCGTCAGCACGTCATGCATCGCAGCTGTATCGTCCGTCGCCGCTGCCCCGGTAATGGAGAACTTGCGGTAATCGGACTTCTTGGGCAACCCGTCCTCCACCACCACCATGGATGCAACGACGTTGGTGCCCTGGACGTGGGAGACGTCGTAGCACTCAATGCGCAGCAGCGGGATGGGGAGCTCCAGCGCCTCTTGGAGTTCCTGCAGCGCCTGCGACCGGACGGTCAGGTCGCCGGCCCGGCGGGTCTTGTGCAGCCGGAGCGCGTGCTCGGCGTTCTCCCGGACCGTGGACATGAGGGCGGCCTTGTCCCCACGCTGCGGAACCCGGATATCCACCTTGGCTCCACGGATGCCCCCGAGCCACACGGCCAGGTCCTGTGCATTGCTCGGCTCGACAGGCACCAGCACCTCGCGGGGCAGCCGGCCCTGAATCTCGGCGTCCTCGCCATAGACCTGCTGAAGGAGGTGTTCGACGAGGTCGGGGGTGGTGAAGTCCTCCACCTTTTCGACCACCCAGCCACGCTGGCCGCGAACCCGTCCGCCCCGGACGTGGAATACCTGGACGGCAGCTTCGAGTTCATCCTCATGCAGGGCGAAAACGTCGGCGTCGGTGTCTTCGGCAAGCACCACGGCGTTCCGCTCGAAGACCTTCCGGAGGGCGGTGATGTCGTCGCGCAGCCGGGCGGCGCGTTCGTAGTCCAGGACGGCGACGGCGGCCCCCATCTCCTTTTCGAGCCGCGCGATGAAGCGCTTGGCCTCGCCTCCCATGAAGGCGCAGAAGTCCTCGGCGAGGGCACGGTGTTCCTCGGGGGTCACGCGCCCGACGCAGGGGGCCGAGCATTTGTCGATGTAGCCCAGCAGGCAGGGCCGGCCGCTGGCCTGGGCCCGTTTCAGCACTCCCGCGCTGCAGCTGCGCACGGGAAAGACCCGCAGCAGGGTGTCCATGGTCTCCCGGATGGCGCCGGCCGTGTAGGGCCCGAAGTAGCGGGTGCCCTTCCGCCGTTCGCCGCGCATGACCTGCACGCGGGGCAGCTTCTCCCCCATGGTGACGGCGAGGTAGGGGTACGTCTTGTCGTCCCGGAACACCACGTTGAACCGCGGCTTGAATTCCTTGATCCAGGTGTATTCCAGCTGGAGGGATTCCAGCTCGCTGCCCACCACGGTCCACTCGACGCTGCTGGCCGCGTACACCATGGCGTGGGTCTTGGGCAGCAGCCCTGCCGGGTTGGCGAAGTACGAGTTCAGGCGTGACCGGAGGTTCTTGGCCTTGCCGACGTAGATAACCCGCCCATGCGGATCCCTGAACCTGTAAACACCCGGATTGGTCGGAATCTCACCCGTCTGGGGCCTATAACTCGATGGATCTGCCACGTTTCCAGTCTACTGAGCCTCGGGGCCGCGGTTTGCCGCCAGCCGTTTTTCGGCCGTCACGGCCGCGTCCAGGGAGCCGCCGGAAGGGCAACCGGCCTACTCGATGACCTTGCTCTGGTTGTAGCTGGTGGAGCGCTCCTGGCCGCTGAGCTGGGCGATGGCATCCATGATGCGGTCGGTCACCTGGCGCCGTGCGGGAAGGGAATGGTCCGGCCCGGTCTTGTCGAAGTACAGCGGCTCGCCCACCTTCACGATGAAGTGCTGGGGCTTGACGGCGTTGCGGCCCGCGGGCTGCAGCTTCTCGGTGCCAATCAGTCCCACGGGGACAACCGGGGCGCCGGTGGTGAGGGCCAGCCAGCCGACGCCGGTACGGCCGCGGTACAGGATGCCGTCACGGGAACGGGTGCCTTCGGGGTAGATGCCGATGCCCCTGCCGTCCTCGAGGATGTCGAGGAGAGTCTTGAGGGCCTGCACGCTCGCGGCCTGCTCACCGCGCTCCACCGGAATGGAGCCGACAGCCTCGAAGAAGGACTTCATCACGCGGCCCTTGATGCCTTTAGTGGTGAAGTACTCCGCCTTGGCAAAGAACGCGACCGGCCGGGGCATGAGCGCCTGGACAATTACGCTGTCCAGAAAGGAAAGGTGGTTCGGCGCCACTATGAACGGCCCGCTCTTGGGCACGTTCTCCAACCCGATGACGGTTGGCCGGCAGCTGCCGGAGATCAGGGTCCGCGTCGTCCAGCGGACGCCGTCAAACAGCTCCATCGTTGCGCACCTCGCTCAGGGCTGCGGCACGGACGGTCTCCAGCTCCTCGACTTTGGCGCGCAGGCTGTCCGTGTCGTGGACGACGGCCACAGCTCCCGCTGCCTCCAGTTCGCCGTCGGGCGCAAAACCCCAGCTGACGCCGATGCAGTCGAGGCCGTTGGCCAGTGCTCCGGCCACGTCCTGCGCACGGTCGCCTACCATGACGGCGTGCTGGCTGCGGAGGTCTGTCATGGCTGCGGCGATGATGCCGGTCTTGCCGACCGGACCCGCTCCGGCCGCGGTCTCGTCCACGGCCGACCCCTTGATGGTGAGGAACCGGCTGGCGATCTTGTGGTGTGTAAGCAGCAGCTGGGCAAGGTGTTCCGGCTTCTGCGTCGCAACCGCCACCGGCCGTCCTGCCGCCACGTAGCCGTCCAGCAGGTCGACAATGCCCGGGTACAGGCGGCTCTGGTCTATGCCGAAGTCCAGATAATGCATCCGGTAGGTCCGGATCACCGCCTTGAGCATGGCAGGAGGAACAGCCGCGACGTTCAGCAGCGAGTCGCTTAGCTTGGGACCCACCATCGCGTCCAGAAGGTCCTGGCTGGGGACAGCAAGGCCATGTTCCTTGAGGGCCGCGGCAATTCCGTCTGTGATTCCACCGGCCGGATCGACAAGAGTGCCGTCCAGGTCGAAGATCACAGGCACTGTTGTAGAAGTCACCGGCCTAGTTTCTCACGATGGCACGCCTGCTCAAACTCGTATGCCATCCGAGGCATACTTATCCCCTCCCCCAGGAGTTTTTGTCCACATATCGTGACTTCCGAGGCCTTTAGCGGCCATTATCTGGACAAAAACTCAAAGCCCGGAGGACGACGGCGGCCCGCCAGGTGGTCTGGCGGGCAGTCGTTGCGTCGTGGCTTGGGACTTAGGTACTAGCTGAGGATTTCGGCCAGGAACTTCGCGGTGTGGCTCTCGGAGGACTTGGAGACCTGCTCGGGGGTACCGGAGGCCACGACGCGGCCGCCACCGGAGCCTCCGTCAGGACCCAGGTCCACGATCCAGTCGGCGCTCTTGATCACGTCGAGGTTGTGCTCGATCGTGATGACGGTGTTGCCCTTTTCCACGAGGCCCTGCAGCACCATGAGCAGCTTCCGGATGTCCTCGAAGTGGAGCCCGGTGGTGGGCTCGTCGAGGACGTAGACGCTCCGGCCGTTGGACCGCTTCTGCAGCTCCGCCGCCAGTTTGACGCGCTGCGCCTCGCCGCCGGACAGCGTGGTGGCGGGCTGGCCGAGCCGGACGTAGCCGAGGCCGACGTCCACGAGGGTCTTGAGGTGGCGCGCAATCGGGGAGAAGGCGGCGAAGAACTCGGCGCCCTCCTCGATGGGCATGTTCAGCACGTCGGCAATGGTCTTGCCCTTGTAGTGCACCTCGAGTGTCTCGCGGTTGTACCGGGCGCCGTGGCAGACCTCGCACGGAACGTAGACGTCCGGCAGGAAGTTCATCTCGATCTTCAGCGTGCCATCACCGGAGCAGGCTTCGCAGCGGCCGCCCTTGACGTTGAAGGAGAACCGGCCGGGGAGGTAGCCGCGGACCTTGGCCTCGGTGGTCTCGGCGAAGAGCTTCCGGATGTGGTCGAAGACGCCCGTGTAGGTGGCCGGGTTGGAGCGCGGTGTGCGGCCGATCGGGCTCTGGTCCACGTGCACTACCTTGTCGAGGTGCTCGAGACCCTGGACGGTGCGGTGGCGCCCGGCCACCTGCTTGGCGCCGTTGAGCTTGTTGGCCAGCACCTTGTACAGGATCTCGTTGACGAGGGTCGATTTACCGGAGCCGCTGACGCCGGTCACCGCGGTGAACAGGCCCAGCGGGAACGCGGCATCAACGTTGACGAGGTTGTTCTCCCGGGCGCCGACGACCTTCAACTCGCGCTTCCTGTCGTACTTGCGCCGCTTCTTGGGGACGTCGATGCTCTTCCTGCCGGAAAGGTAGTCTCCGGTGAGGGACTTCGTGTTCTGCAGGAGGGCCTCGTAGGAGCCGGAGTGGACCACCTGGCCCCCGTGCTCGCCGGCTCCCGGGCCGATGTCCACGATCCAGTCCGCCTCGTGGATGGTGTCCTCGTCGTGTTCGACCACGATGAGGGTGTTGCCCAGGTCCCGAAGCCGGGTCAGGGTTTCGATCAGGCGCCGGTTGTCCCGCTGGTGGAGCCCAATGGAGGGCTCGTCAAGCACATACAGGACGCCTACGAGGCCGGAGCCGATCTGGGTGGCCAGCCTGATGCGCTGCGCCTCGCCGCCGGAAAGCGTGCCGGAGGGGCGTTCCAGGTTCAGGTACTCGAGGCCCACGTCCAGCAGGAAGGTGAGGCGCGCCTGGATCTCCTTGAGGACCTGGTGGGCGATCTGCGCCTCACGGCCGGTCAGCACGAGGTTGTCCAGGAACCCGGCGCATTCGCGCATGGGCAGCGCCGCCACCTCGGCGATGGATTTACCGTTGATGAGAACCGAGAGCGACGCCGGGTTCAGCCGGGCGCCGTTGCAGGCGGGGCAGGGGATCTGCCGCATGTATTCCTCGTACCGGTCCCGGGCGGAGTCAGACTCGGTCTCTATGTGCTTGCGGTGCACGTACTGCACCACGCCTTCGAAGCCCGTGCTGTACTTGCGTTCACGGCCGAACCGGTTGCGGTACTGCACCACCACCTTGTGGTCCTTGCCGTGCAGGACCGTCTGCCGGACGTCCTTGGGAAGGTCCTGCCACGGTGTGGTCATGGAAAACCCGAGTTCCTTGGCCAGCCCGCCGAGCAGCCGGTTCCAGTACTCGGTGGTCGCCGTGCCCAGGGACCACGGCGCGATGGCCCCGTCCTCCAGCGTAAGCTCCGGGTTGGGAATGATCAGTTCCTCGTCGACTTCCAGCCGGGTGCCAATGCCGCTGCAGGCCGAGCACGCGCCGAACGGGTTGTTGAACGAGAAGGACCTGGGCTCGATTTCATCGATGGCCAAGGGATGCTCATTCGGGCAGGCCAAGTTCTCCGAGAACGCACGCGTGCGGTGGGGGTCGTCGGCTTCAAGGTCCACAAAGTCGGCCAGGACGCGCCCTTCGGCGAGGCTCAGTGCCGTTTCGATGGAGTCTGTCAGGCGCTGCCTGATGCCCTCCTTGACCACGAGCCGGTCTACCACCACCTCGATGGTGTGCTTGAACTGCTTGCCCAGCTTGGGCGGATCGCTGAGCTGGACGAGGTCGCCGTCGACCCGGGCGCGGGAATAGCCCTTGGCTGTCAGTTCCTTGAAGAGGTCGACGAATTCACCCTTGCGTCCGCGGACCACGGGAGCCAGGATCTGGAAGCGGGTGCCGTCCTCCAGCTCGAGCAACTGGTCCACGATCTGCTGCGGGGTCTGCTTGATGACGGGTTCACCGCACACGGGACAGTGCGGCCGGCCCACGCGCGCCCACAGCAGACGCATGTAGTCGTAGATTTCGGTGATGGTGCCCACGGTGGAGCGGGGGTTCTTGCTGGTGGACTTCTGGTCGATCGAGACTGCCGGTGACAGGCCCTCGATGAAGTCGACGTCGGGCTTGTCCACCTGGCCCAGGAACTGCCGGGCGTAGGCGGAAAGCGACTCAACGTAGCGGCGCTGGCCTTCGGCGAAGATGGTGTCGAAGGCGAGGGAGGACTTTCCGGAGCCGGAGAGGCCCGTGAAGACGATCATGGCGTCCCGCGGCAGGTCGAGGTCGACGTTGCGGAGGTTGTGCTCGCGGGCGCCCTTGACCACCAGTCGGGAAAGGTCCGGGCGCGCCGGTTTGGCGGGGCTCAGGGGGACGACGGCGGAGGGGGCAACAGCGGTTTCTTCAGCTATGGCTTTAGGCACCCACTAATGCTAGTCGAAAACTTCTTCGAATATCCACGCGGGTGTTCCACGCCACGGTCGCTATTCGGCGTCGTAGGCGGCTGCCAGCAGGTGGACGGCCTGGGCGAATGTTGCGCCCTGTGATTTGGCCGCCGCGGCATATTCGGCCGCGGCCTCGGACAACGCCCCCCAGCGCTCGTCACGCGCGCAGACCACCGTGCCGTTCCGGCCCTTGGTGGCGACAACGCCGGCGGCCTCGAGTTCCTTGTATGCCCGTGCCACGGTGTGGGGTGCGACGCCGAGGGTTCCGGCCAGGGTCCGCACTGCCGGCAGCCGTGTGCCGGCCGCCAGCTTTCCCTGGTCCGCCTGTTCGATCACGTGGAGCCGCAGCTGTTCAAAGAGGGCCACGGAGCTGCCGGTGTTGGGCTTCCACTGCCCGGGGAAGGCGTCGCCGGCGGTCACAGGCCGGACTCCCGGAAGCGCTGCTTGCCGGCGGCGTGCCTGCCGTGGTGCCGGCGGATGGCGCCGAGTTCGCGGTCCACACCGCGGAACTGGGCCTCGTACAGGTGCCGGTAATGGCCGTCCACGGACAGCAGGCTGCTGTGCGTCCCCTGTTCAACAATGCGTCCGTGATCCATGACCAGAATTAGATCAGCGTCGCGCACGGTGGACAACCTGTGCGCAATGATGAAGCTGGTCTTGCCCTGCCGCAGCCGGTTCATCGCGAGCTTGATCTGCACCTCGGTCCGGGTGTCCACGGAACTTGTCGCCTCATCCAGGACCAGGACGCTGCGGTCGGCCAGCCGGGCCCGGGCGATGGTGATCAGTTGCCGCTGGCCCTGGCTGAGCGAATCGCCGTCGTCCCCCAAAACCGTGGCATATCCGGCCGGCAGCGACCGCACGAAGTGGTCCACGTGGCTGGCTTCGGCCGCTGCCAGGATCCGGTCATCAGAGGACCCCGGGGAGCCGTAGTCGATGTTCTCGCGGACGGTGCCGCTGAACAGCCAGACGTCCTGCATGACCACGGCGAAGTTGGAGCGCAGCGAATCCACGGGCACGGTGGAGATGTCCGTGCCGTCGATCGTGATGCGGCCTGAGTCCAGTTCGTAGAAGCGCATGAGGAGGTTCACCGCGGTGGTCTTGCCGGCCCCGGTGTGGCCCACGATGGCCACTGTCTGGCCCGGGAGGACGGAGAAGGACAGCCCGCTGACGGCCGGCGCCCCGGGGGTGTAGGCGAACGTGACGTCCTCGAAATCGATCCGGCCGCGCAGGTTTTCCTGCCGGGCCGGAACGCCGTCCTCCCGGGGGATCTCCGGGTCGTCCAGGAGGACGAAGACCCGCTCCGCCGAGGCCGCGCAGGACTGCATGAGGCTCAGCATGCCGCCAATCTGTCCCATCGGCTGGGTGAACAGGCGGCTGAACTGGATGAACGCCTGGATGCCGCCGATCGTCATGGCGCCCGCGGCCACCTGCAGGGCACCAACCACCGCCACCGCCACATAATTGAGGTTGGCGACGAACACCATGAGCGGCTGCACGGCCCCGGACACGAACTGGGCCCGCGCACTGGTGCGGGCCAGCCTGTCGTTTCCGCGGCCGAAGATGGCCGCCGCCGTGTCCTGCTGCCCGAACGCCTTGATCACCTCGTGTCCGGTGATGAACTCCTCGACGTGGGCGTTAAGCTCCCCGGTGGATGCCCACTGGGCCGCAAAATAGGCCTGCGACTGGCGCGCCATGAACACCGTGATCAGCGTGGAGACGGGAACGGATACCAGGGCGATGGCCGCCAGCAGCGGCGAGATCACCAGCATCATGGCCAGCGAACCGCACAGCATCAGAACGGACATGATCAGCTGCGTGAGCAACTGGTTGAGCGCCTGTGAGATGTTGTCGACGTCGTTGGTGGCCCGGCTCAGGACATCTCCCCTGGCCTGCTCCTGGAAGTGCGACGACGGCAGGCGGTGCAGTTTGTCCTCGACGGCGGCGCGGAGGCCGAAGACCAGCCGCTGCACCGCCTGGGCGGTCAGGGCCCCCTGGACCCAGTTGAAGATGGACGTCCCGACGTACATCAGCGACACCACGCCGAGCAGCATAGCCAGCCTGCCGGCGTCGAACGTGCCATGCATGAAACCGTCGACGACGACGTCGGTGGCGTCACCGAGGAGCTTGGGAGCCGCCACATTGAGGGCGGCGAAGCCGCAGGTCGCCGCGATGGCCAGGGCCATCCGTCCCCTCGACGGGCGCAGCAGCCCCAGGAGGCGTGACGCCGCCGGCAGGAAAGTGCCGGTCTTGCGTCCGGCTGCGTGCGTGCCCCTCATGGCTGCCGGCTTCTCACGGCTGCTCATCCAGGGCCAGCTGGGACTCGGCAATCTCCCGGTAGATGGGCGACGTTTCCAGCAGTTCAGCGTGGGTTCCCCAGGCCACCAGCCGGCCCTCCTCGAGCACCAGGATCCGGTCCGCACCCATGATGGTGGGAATGCGTTCGGCCACCATGAGCACCGTGGCGGCTTCCAGCACAGGCGCCAACGCCTGCCGGACCGCCGCCTCGGTGGCGTAGTCCAGGGCGGAAAAACTGTCATCGAAGACGTACAGGTCCGCGGCGCGGAGCATGGCGCGGGCGATGCACAACCGCTGCCGCTGCCCGCCCGACAGCCCGGCGCCGCCCTGGGCGACGGCGGCATGGAGTCCGTCCGGGAGCTGGCGGACGAAGTCCTCGGCCTGCGCGAGCCGCAGGGCCTGCCACAGCTCGTCCTCGGTGGCCTCCGGCGCTGCCATCCGCAGGTTGCTCGCCACGGTGCCGGAGAACAGGTACGAGTGCTGCGGGACTACCGAAATGCGTTCCCGCAGGCCACCGGCGGACATTGTCCGGACGTCGGTACCGGCGAACCGGACCTCACCGGAAGTGGCGTTCAGGAACCGGGGCAGGAGATTCAGCAGTGTGGTTTTGCCGCTGCCGGTGGCGCCGATGATGGCCGTGGTGGTCCCGGGGGCGGCGGCAAAGGAGACGTCGGCCAGGACCGGCGACTCCGCCCCGGGATAGGCGAACCAGACATGGCTGAACTCCACTCCCCCAGCGTCATGGCCGGCCCCGCCTTCCGCCGGGCCAGCAGATGCCTTCCCGGCATGCACACCCAGTGCCGGGGTCACGTCCAGCACGTCCTGGATCCGTTCGGCGCAGACGGCCGCGCGCGGTGCTGTGCTGAAGACGTACATGGCCATCATGATGGCCAGCAGGATCTGCAGGATGTAGGCGATGAGGGCCGTGAGGGCGCCCACCTTCATGGTGCCGCTGCTGATCAGGTGCCCGCCGAACCAGACCACGGCCACCGAGGAAAGGTTCACCACGATCATGATCATCGGAAGCATTCCAGCGACCAGGAGCGCGGACTGCAGGTTGTTCCTGGTCAGCCGCCGGTTGGCTTCCGCGAAACGGGCAACCTCATGCTTCTGCCGGACGAAGCCGCGGATGACGTTGGCGCCGATGATCTGTTCGCGCAGGATCCGGGTGATGCCGTCGATGAGTGCCTGCCCCTGCCGGTAGAGCGGGATGAGGCGCCGCACGATCAGGTACATGATGAGCACCAGCAGCGGGACGATGACTATCACGACGGCGGACAGGGCCGCGTTCTGCTGGACGGCCAGGACGACTCCGCCGATGCCCATGACCGGCGCCGCTGCGAGCATGGTGAACACCAGGACCGCGAAGGTCTGGATCTGCTGGACGTCATTGGTGGCCCGGGTGACGAGGCTGGGAGTGCCGAAGGCGCCGATTTCCTGGGAGGACATGGCCTGCACCTGGGCGAACAGCTCCCGTCTGAGCCGGTGGCCAATGTTCATGGCGACGTCGGCCCCAAGGTACCCGGCACCCAGGGCCGCGGCTGCCTGCACCGCGGTGAGCACCATCATCCAGCCGCCCAGTGCCAGGATCACGCCGGGCTGGTTGGCAAGGATTCCGTCGTCGATGATGCTGGCGTTCAGCGTGGGCAGCAGAAGGTTTCCGGCCGTCTGCACCACCTGGAGCGCAATGATCGCCCAGACGGCCGCCCGGTGGTCGCCGAGGAGGCGGAGCATCAGGCCAAACAGCACCGCGCCTCCTTCATCGCCTGGGCGTACTGGAGCCTGGGACGGCCCCCAATAGCCGCTTGGCCATTGTAAGCCACATCACATCAGACCGTGCGGGGTGTTGCGCGGGCGGCTGCGGCCGGGTCGGAATCATGCCGTCCTACAGCTTGCGGGCAACCGCGAAGATCCTGCGGAACGGGTACACCGTGCCGTGCGGCCTTGCCGGGTATGCCTCGGCCAGCCGGGCGCCGTATTCGGCCTCAAACTCGACGGCGTCGTCCGGCGACAGCGCGGCCAGCACGGGCCGCAGGCCGGCGCCGCGCACCCAGTCCAGCACCGGATTCTCACCGGTGAGCACCTGCTGGTAGGTGGTTTCCCACGCGTCGGCGGCGCATCCGGCGTCGAGCATGATCTGCAGGTAATGTGCGGGTGGCGCAACCACCTCGTCGTGGCGCAGCACGCCGGCGAGCCTGCCGGCCCACTTTGGCGACTCGGCGACGTCGCGCATCAGGGTGTGCGACGCGGACGTGAAGTTGCCAGGCACCTGGAGGGCGAACCACGCGCCCGGTTTCAGCGCCTTCAGCCAGCCGGCCAGCAGGTCCGGGTGCCCCGGAACCCATTGCAGGGCCGCGTTGCTCACCACCACATCGGTATCCGCGGACGGGAGCCAGGACGCGAAGTCCCCGAGCGCAAACTCCAGCCCGGGCGCGGACTGCCGGTGCTGTTCCGCGGTGGCAAGCATCTCGGCGGACGAATCCAGGCCAACCACCCGGGCGGAGGGCCAGCGGGCCGCGAGCGTGGCGGTCAGGTTGCCGGGGCCGCAGCCCAGGTCCACCACCTCACCCGGAGCGTCGGCCAGGACGCGGCCGGTCAGGTCAAAGAACGGGCGCTGCCGGTAGTCCCCGAACTGGACGTATTTGGCGGGATCCCACACATGGCCTCCGGTTGTTCGTTGAAACATGGTCGCTGAAGTATTGTCCTGGCAGGGCGAGCCTAGCGCCGGGCCAGCCTGAAAACGTTGCGGGACGCGCTGGCACTAAGCTGGAAGGCAATGAAACTCGTTGAACAGCTCCCCGCCCCGTCCGCACGGATCAGCACGGGAACCGGTGCGGACCCGGACACGCTGTACGAACGGTTCGTCGAGTGGACCGAAAGCCGCGGCCTCCAGCTGTACCCGGCCCAGGACGAGGCCATCATGGAGCTGGCCTCCGGAGCCAACGTGATCCTCGCGACGCCCACCGGCTCGGGCAAGTCGCTCGTGGCGATTGCGGCCCACTTCCAGGCGATGGCCCGTGGCGAGCGGAGTTACTACACGGCCCCCATCAAGGCCCTGGTCTCGGAAAAGTTCTTCGCCCTCTGCGAGATCTTCGGAGCGGAGAACGTCGGCATGATCACCGGCGACTCCGGGGTGAACCAGGACGCCCCGATCATCTGCTGCACGGCCGAGATCCTGGCCAATACTGCGCTGCGCGAGGGTGCGGCGGCGGATCTGGGCGCCGTCATCATGGATGAGTTCCATTTCTATTCCGATCCGCAGCGGGGCTGGGCCTGGCAGGTTCCGCTGCTGGAGCTGCCGCAGGCACAGTTCCTCCTCATGTCCGCCACGCTGGGCGACGTCAGCCGTTTCGAGGCGGGCATGACCGATCTGACGAGACGGTCCACCACCACCGTCAGCTCGGCCGAGCGCCCGATTCCGCTTCACTACTACTACCGCGAGACGCCGGTCCACGAGACCCTCGAGGAACTGCTGGGCACCCGAGAAGTGCCGGTCTACGTGGTGCATTTCAGCCAGGCTGAAGCGATCGAGCGCGCCCAGACGCTGATGAGCATCAACGTCTGCACGCGCGAGGAGAAGGACAAGATCGCCGAGCTGATCGCGAACTTCCGCTTCGCCGCCGGCTTCGGCAAGACCCTGAACCGCCTAGTCCGGCACGGCATCGGCGTCCACCATGCGGGCATGCTGCCCAAGTACCGCAGGCTCGTGGAGCAGCTGGCCCAGGCCGGGCTGCTGAAGGTCATCTGCGGCACGGATACGCTGGGCGTGGGAATCAACGTGCCCATCCGTACCGTCGTGCTCACCGCACTGAGCAAGTACGACGGCGTACGCACCCGCCTGCTCAACTCACGGGAGTTTCACCAGATTGCCGGAAGGGCCGGCCGGGCCGGCTACGATACGGCCGGCACGGTGGTGGTCCAGGCGCCTGAGCACGTGGTGGAGAACGTCAAGGCGATGGCCAAGGCCACCGCGAAGTTCGGCGACGACCAGCGGAAGCTGCGCCAGGTGGTGAAGAAAAAGCCGCCGGAGGGCTTCGTGTCCTGGGGCCAGCCTACTTACAACCGGCTTGTGGAGTCCGTTCCGGAGCCGCTGAACTCCAGCTTCACCGTGACCCATGCGATGCTCATGAACCTCATGGAGCGCCCCGGCGACCCGTTCGCGGCGGCGCGGCGGCTCCTCACTGAAAACCATGAAAGCCGCACTTCCCAGCTGCGGCTCATGAAGAAGGCACTCGGGATCTACCGGGAGCTGCTGGCGGCCGAGGTGGTGGAGCGCATCCCGGCCGCCGAGCAGGGGGCAGACGGCCGCACGGTGCGCCTGACCGTCCACCTGCAGCCGAACTTTGCCCTTAACCAGCCGCTGTCCCCGTTTGCCCTGGCCGCGCTGGACCTCATGGATCCCGAGTCCCCGTCCTACGCCTCCGACGTGGTCTCCGTAATTGAAGCCACGCTGGAGAAGCCGCGGCAGATCCTGTCCGCGCAGCAGAAGAAGGCTCGCGGTGAAGCTGTGGCTGCCATGAAGGCCGACGGCATCGAATATGAGCAGCGGATGGCCATGCTCGACGAGGTCACCTATCCCCAGCCGCTCGCCGAGATCCTGGGCGAGGCCTTCGAGGTGTACCGCAAGGCGGCGCCGTGGGTGGGCGACTTTGAGCTGGCACCCAAGTCGGTCATCCGGGACATGTACGAGCGCGCGATGAACTTTGGCGAGTTCGTCCAGTTCTACGGTCTTGCCCGCTCAGAGGGCATCGTGCTGCGGTACCTTGCGGACGGCTTCAAGGCGCTCCGGCAGACCGTGCCGCAGGATGCGCTGCGGGAGGACCTCGAGGATCTGATCGCATGGCTCGGCGAGCTCGTGCGCCAAGTGGATTCCAGCCTGCTGGACGAGTGGGAGGAACTGACCTCCGGTGCTGCCCCGACCCCGCACGACGCGCCGCCGCCCCCGCCGCCGTCGCTCACGTCCAACATCCGGGCCTTCCGGGTCATGGTCCGGAACGAGATGTTCCGGCGCGTCGAACTCTTTGCAGATGAGGACGCCAAAGCACTTGGCGAGCTCGACGGCGATGCGGGCTGGGACGCGGACCGCTGGGAAGACGTCCTGGACGACTACTTCGACGAGCACGACGACATCGGCACAGGCCCTGATGCCCGCGGACCCGGTCTGCTCATCATCACCGAGGAGCCCGGCGTCTGGAAGGTCCGGCAGATCTTCGACGACCCGGCGGGCAACCATGACTGGGGAATCTCCGCAGAGGTGAATCTGGCCGCCTCGGACGAGACCGGCACTGCGGTGGTCCGGGTGACCGGAGCGAACCGGCTTTAATAGGGCGGCACCGGCTCTATTAGCCGGCCTGGGCCTCTTTTTCCAGCTCTTCCTGACGGCTCAGGGCTCCGGCACCTTCCTCATCCACGAGTCCGGCGGCCTCAATGGCGCCGCCCAGGATCAGGGTGCTCAGGTCGGCCACGGCTTCCATGTAGCTGCCACGCTTGGGGTTGTCCGCAAAGTCTTCGAGCCACTTCATGGCCACGCTCCCGACGAACTCCATGGTGCTTGTGTCATCGGCCATTGGGTTCTCCTAAGGTGAGGCTGGCTGACCCCTTCAGGCTATTGCGCCAAACTGAAACCTCTGTGTGAACGAGCAGTGTATTAGCAACCAGCCGAAGCCTTAAACGTTAAACGCGGGGCGTACCTCAGCAGTTTCAGGACCAGACTGGCCTCGACGGATGAGAACCTGTCCCCTGATTCTGGATCGAGCCAAGGCTCCGGGTCCGCCGTGTGTCCGGCAAGGTCAAGCACCGGCAAGGGCAGCGCGGGGGCCTCCCCGTTCCCGGTGAACAACAGGTCCGGCATGGCGGCGGGGTCGCAGTAGACCCGGCGCCTGCGTTCAGGGGTAATTTCGTCGGGGCTGTGGCATGTGTAACCGGCCCAGTGGACTGGGCCTGCTTGGGTGTCTGGGCCGGACTGGGCATCGGGGCCGGGCCGGGTGTCCTGGCCTGTTTGGGTGTTCTGGTCCGTTTGGGTGAGCGGGACTGGCGGGGTGGGCGCCGCCGCAGGAAGCTCCAGCCTGGGATCCTCCGACGGCGGGGCGGACTTGACGTATTCCACCCACTGCCCGTCGACCTCAACGTAAAGCAGGTTCTGCTCCCCGCCCAGAAAATAGACAGTGACGCCCGCCTGTACATTCGCAGCGGGATCCGTCTGAACCGCGGGCGGCATGCGGCTGCTGCCCGTCGTCATCTCATGCATCTGACTGACCACCGTCGGTACCGGTTCCTGATGCTTGGCGGTGGCCGTACTCAGGAACGGGCGGGTTCCGGCGATGGAAGGTGCCACTTCCATGAGCCTGTCCCTTCCATCGTCGTGCCACGGCCCTGCGGTGCCGCCACCTCAGCCTCGGCGGTTGTGCCCGAGCGGAGGTAGCGCTCGATGCTGACGGGGCAGTGGCCAGGCCCGCTGCCCGGTCCCCGGCGGCGGAAGTTGATGATCTGGCCGGTTCTGCCGCACGCGCAGGTGCCGGTCTCGACCTCGCCTATGTCGTCGGTGAGGAGGAATCCGGGGTAGCTGGTGCTGAGGGCGTCCAGTATGGCGATGGTGCCGGTTTCCCCGGGGGCGAGTTCCTTGCCGTTCTGGGCGGGGTCCCGGATGGAGATGTAGCACCAGGGCGGGACGTGCTTGCGATGCAGGTGGCATTCGACTGCGAGCATGTTCGTCTCGATCATCCCGTACATGTCGCGCACGTTTACCGCGCGCACGCCGAGCAGGTCGTGGCACCGCTCCCGGAAGTCTTCGTCGGGGATGGCCTCGGCCGTGTGCCGCTTCCAGCCGCCGAGGGTGATGATCATGC
>NZ_JBFTLC010000032.1:0-61334 GCF_056396245.1 Arthrobacter sp. 05T423 | reverse complement strand
ACGACGCCGGCCTCTTCCGCGCGCTTGGCGAGGGCCGGTCCGGCCAGGGCGTCGGCCTCGACCGTGACCATAATGATGTGCTTCTTGGTTTCGATCGCGCGGAGTGCGTGCTTCACGCCCACGATCGGGTTGCCGGTCGCTTCAACGATCACGTCGATGTCCACGTCAAACAGTTCATCGGCGTTAGCCACGATGGTGGTGGAACGGTTCGCCAGTGCGGTCGCGATGTCCGGCGCGATCTGGTTCTGGGGCCAGCCGACCAGCTCGAATGCGCCTTCCGCCCGCTTCACATTGATGTCAGCGATGGCCACAACATGGATGCCCGGGATGTTGCGTGCCTGGGCGAGGTACATGGTGCCGAAGCGCCCGGCTCCGATCAGACCGACCCGGATCGGGCGGCCTTCGCTTTCACGCTGCTCAAGAAGGGAATGGAGATTCACAATGGACTTCCTTTTCGTGGCTTTTATGGAGGGTCGAGGGCTCTGCCGGCCCGGCTGCCTCGTCGCTCGCCAACCTTGGTGGTAACGGTTACACTTTTGTACCAGCAGTTCCATTGTGACGTCAATCACCGGCGGTGATTAACTGATCTTCCCCAGTCTGGAAGGAAAGGAGGGAAGTGGTGATGAAGAAGCCACCTACCATCCGCGATGTGGCCCGTGAGGCGGGCGTATCCGTCGCTGTCGTCTCGCGGGTGCTCAATGAGGGCACAGGGCCGGTCGCCGCGCTGACGCGAGCCAAGGTGGTCGAGGCCATTGCAAGCCTCGGCTACCGGCCCATGGCAGCGGCCCGCGACCTGCAGCAACGATCCACCTCGACTATCGGCCTCGTGCTGGCCGATCTGACGAACCCCTTTTTCGCCCGACTTGCGGACAGGGTCGTGTGGGAGGCCAGGGCCCGGGGCGTCCACGTTATCCTGCTTACCACCCAGGAGGACCCCCACCTGGAGGCGGAGTCAATCGACACCCTCGTTGAGCGTTCCGTTGCCTCCGTCATCGCTACTCCTGCCGGCGGCAACGTCGACAAGTGGAGCCGGCTGGCAGATTTGGGCATTAACGTCGTCTTTGTCGACCGGGAGATTCCGGAGCTGCCGGAATTCGACGTCGTCACCATCCGCAACGATGTGTCGGCCGAGACTGCGGTCAACCACCTCATCGGCCTCGGCCACACAAGGATCGGCTTCATCTCGGGCCCTGCGGAAACCTCGACCGGACGGGTTCGGGTGGCTGGTTTCCGCCGGGCCATGGAAAGAGCCGATCTGCCGGTGGACGAAGAGCTGATCCACCACATACCCTTCCGAGGCGACGTGGGGAGCGACGCTATTGGGGCGCTCCTGGGCCTGGCAGAACCGGTCACTGCGATCGTCGTCGGCAACACCGCACAGGTTCGCTCCGCACTCCGCCGAATCAAGCAGTCCGACATCGCCGTCCCGACCGAGCTGAGCCTGGTCGTCTTTGACGACAACCCCTGGACTGAACTTGTCTCCCCGCCGCTGACCGTCATCCGCCAGCCCATCGACATGCTCGCGGTCCACTCCGTAGAGCTCGCGGTGGGACGTGCCAAGGGGACACTCTCCGGAGCACCCCGGCGCATCCAGGTCGAGGCCGAATTCGTCCGGCGGTCGAGCAGCGCACCCGCAACCCAAACCACCTCCACCACCTGAGAACTTCACCCCACGCAACAGAAGGAAGTTTTCGAATGAGCGTAGTAGTCACGGCCGTTTTTCACCCTGACGAAGGTAAAAAGTAACAGCTCGCCAGCGCCCTTCAAGCCACCATTCCCGCCGTCCACGAAGAGAAAGGATGCATCCTGTATGCCATCCACGACGCCGCCGACGGAACGATCACGATGATCGAGAAATCGACAAGCCCAGAGTTGCTCGAAACCCACGCCAAAGGCCCTGCGGTGGCGGCACTCGATGCGGCCGTCGGCCCCCTTATTGAGTCCGCAACAACCGTGACGACCATGACGCCGATCGACGCGGGCACTGACGCTCAGGGCCTCCTGTGAAGCAAGCCGAAACCATCTTCGTGATGGGAGTTTCAGGGGCGGGGAAGACAACCTTCGGAATGGCGCTGGCGTCTCATCTGGGAATTCCTTCATAGACGCGGACGGCCTGCACCCGCCCACAAACAAGGCGAAGATGGCCGCCGGGACGCCGCTCACCGACGAAGACCGGTGGCCCTGGCTCGAAGCAGTCGCCCTTGCCTCCAGTCGTCAAAGCTCGGTCGTTGCCTGTTCTTCGCTGCGGCGCGTTTACCGCGAATACCTGCTGTCGCTCCTCCCTGGTGGAGTCTTCGTCCACCTGGATGCCGGCCGGCAACAGATCGCCGACAGGGTCGCAAGCCGCGCCCATGAGTACATGCCCGCCAGCCTTATGGACAGCCAGTTGGCCACTCTGGAGCCCCTCACAGACGCAGAACCGGGATTTCAAGTCGACGCCACGGCGGCAATCAGCGAGCTCGTCCAACAGGCCGCGGAACGACTCGCTCACCGTGAGGACGCGTTGGTGGCTCTCGCAGAAGGCGCGGCTTCGCGGAAGCGGCCGTGGCTTTGGAAGGGTTCAAGCCATATCAGTCACCGGGGCAGCGCAACCGCGGCGTCGTCAAGGCCAACAGCGGCAGTGCCTCACACCGGCGGGCGGCCTGCGATTGGCCCTGGGTCTGAAGATGGTCCAGCAGAGCCCTCTCCGGATGACCAGGATTTTCCGCAAGGTGCTTCAGGAGCCCCGCCCGGACTTCAGGACGCACCGCTGCTGAGGCCGAGAGGACATCGAGGATGACGTCGATGATCTGTTCGTGAAATTCGGGCGCGGCCTCAAGTCCCCGCACATCTCCACCCGGTAAGGGCAGCTTCCGTATCCGCCCGTGGTCAGCCTCAGCCAGGGCCCGAAACTCAATCAACATGCCAGGGTCCTATCCTCGATCTGCCTTGTTGCATTAGCCCCATCCTGAGCTCGGAGTCTGGATTGTTGGTGCGAGCCGGCTGAGACTCGGCCGAGATTACCGGCGGGCGGATCTGATCGCGAACGGCGCTCCATCGCCCGTCCTATCCGATTCACGCAGGCTCCATCTGCCGAAACCGGGACCACAATGAGTTTCCGGATGCAGGGGCTGGTCACATGAGCAGGCGCAGAAGGGCCGAGAGTTCGCTGCCCACTGAGGGCGTTGGGACAGGTGACAGAAGGCGTATTCCTGGCTTCAATTTGCGGACGCGAAGGGTCAGCCCGGTTTGGCCCGCCGCGATGTGACGTGGTCGCCACGGCCGTCTTTCTCGGGGCAGGAACTCCCGGGTGTCAGGTTTGTTCAATAGAGCATGGAAGCCGGCGGCGACGGGAAAAGGCTGCCGGGGAGTTCGGAGTCGGCGGCGTCCATCAGGTGGCCCCACTGGCCACCGGCGATGTCGGCCCCGTCGACTCCGTCATAGTACTTTCCGTTGATTGTGATGTCCTGGTTCGCCCATCGTGGTCCGATGCCCTTGTAGCTGCCGAACCAGGAAGCGGTCGCGATGCTGCTGGTGGCGCCGACGGTCCAGGTCATGGTGTTTCCATCGGTGGTGCCGGTTTTGGCGAAAATGTCCTGGTCCTTATTGACCGGGATGTTGTAGCCGGAGCCCTTGGTCAGGACGTTCTTGAGCGCATAGGTGACACCGGCTGCCACGTCCGGGTTGATGGTCTGTTTGCAGCCCGCGCCGGGCACCGGGTAAGTGTGGCTGTGGGCGTCCGTGATGGAGTCCAGGGCGACTGGGTTGCAGTGGACTCCGCCGGCGGCAAAGGTGGCGTACGCGTTGGCCATGTCCAGTGGTGCAACGTCCTGGGTGCCGATCAGGTTGGCGATGCTGGAGAGGTCGTAGGGTTGGTTGGTGTGACCGTTGGCGACGCCGGCCGCCGTCGCTAATTTCTGGATGTTGCAGAAGTCCAGCTGTGCCGCGGACTGGAAGGTGATGGTATTGATGGATTGGTAGAGGCCCTGGAGGACGCTCATCGGGTAGTAGTGGTCGGGGTCGTCGTTGGGCAAGGGGGTTTGCCCCAGGGCAGGGTCATATGATCCGGTGGTGGTTCCGCACGTATTTTGCCAGGGGTAGCCTGCCGGGTAAACGCGGACTGATCCGTCCAGCACGGTGGCCATCGATCGGCCGGAGTTCAGCCACTCGGCGAAGACGAACGGCTTCATGGTGGAGCCGATCTGGAATCCGCCGGCCCCGTCGAGCGGCAGGCCTTTGCTGTCCTTTTCGGGGAGGGCAAAGTTCCCGGTGTAATTCCCCGGCGCCGCCGCCGGATCATATACGGTGTTTTGCGCCATAGTCAGGACCTTGCCGGTGCCCGGTTGGACGCTGACAAGCGCCGCGCCGCGCTGCAGCGGGTCGGCCGCGGGCATGGAGGCATTGACCTGGTCCTGGGCGACTTTCTGGAGCCTGGCGTCCAGGGTGGTGCGGATGGTCAGCCCGCCTGTGTACAGGAGCTTCTTCCGGGCCGCCTCGTCGGCACCGAAAGCAGGATCGTTGAGTATCAGCCTCTGCACGTAGTCACAGAAGTACGGCGCGGTGGCCGCCGCGACGCAGCCCTGTGCGCTCCGGTGGACGTTGAGCCCGATCGGTGCCTTCACCGCTGCATCATGCTGCGAGGGCGTAATACGCCCCTGCCGAAGCATCTTGTCCAGGACCTCATTCCTGCGGGCCACCACGTGGCCGGGTTCGGTGAGCGGATCATAATAGACAGGGCTGTTGACGACGCCGGCCAGGGCCGCTGCCTCTGGCAGGTTCAGTGCACTGGCCGGGACACTGAAGTAGTGCTTGGCAGCAGCCTGGATGCCGTACGCGCCGTTGCCGAAATAGACGATGTTCAGGTAGCCCTTGAGGATCTGGTCCTTTGAGTATTTCTTTTCCAGCGCTATGGCGAGTTTCATTTCCCGGAGCTTGTCGCCAACGGTTTTGGCCGCTCCCAGCCTGACCTGGCCGGCCTTTCCTTCAGCCACCAGCGATTCAATGATGACGTTGTTCACGTACTGCTGGGTGATCGTCGAAGCGCCTTGACGGCCGCCTTGGGCTGTCACTGCCAGTGCACGGAGGATGCCGGTGGCATCGATTCCGCCGTGCTGGTAAAAACGTTCATCTTCAATGGAAACGATGCCGTCCCGGATGAACGGTGACATCTGTTCCAGTTCCACCGGGACCCGGTTTTCTGAATAGAATCTAGCGATCAGTGACCCGTCAGCGGCCAGTACCTTCGAGCTTTGTGCCGGCGCGTTGACGTCCAGTTCCCCTGGCAGCTGATCAAAGAGACCGATGGAACCGCTCGCTGCGGTTGCGCCGAGCGCTGTGGCCGGGACGAAAAGGCCTGCGACCAAAAGACCACAGACGGTGCCGGCGGCAATGAAGGCAAGGATCTTCCCCCAGAAGGTGTCTTTCGTGAGCATCAGGATGTTCCTTAGGTCGTCAGAGGGCCACTGCAATCCCGGCCCTTTGCGCAGTGCACATGAAGTGCCTAGTCAGTTGGCCCCCACGTTACGGCGGCCAAGGAATCCTCATCTGACTACTCATGAGCCAAACTCCGCACTGCTCTATGCGCCTAGGCCGCCCTCGGCACAAAATAAGAGTTGTTCGGTTACAGAACTAATTTATATTGCGAACACCGAGATAGGCTAATGCTCATGAATACGGCAGGCGGGGCCGTCCCGGACGTCGTCCCGACGGTCAGTGACTGCGCGGGCGCGGACGTCTGGACGCTGACGGGCGTGATCACGCGTTTGCGGCGGGTCCTGCGCTCAAGCGTGAGGCAGGAGTTTCCATGGGAATCCCTTCCCATGGCCCAGGTGGAAGTCCTTCAGCGTCTTGCCGATKAACCAGGCATGGGGGTCAGTGAACTCGCGGACCGTCAACGACTTGCGACCAATACAGTCAGCGGACTGGTCCACCAGATGGTGAGCTCAGGGCTCGTGAAACGCAGGCCCCGTCCGGGCGACCGCAGGGCCGTGAGCCTAAGCTTGACAGTGACCGGGAAGGACATACTCGCAGCGTGGCAGGCCGCCAACGACAAAAGACTCCGGCAAGCCCTGGAACGGCTCCCGGAGTCCTACCAGGATGCAATAGAAAGCGCCGTTCCGGCCCTGGCCGCCCTCGCGTCCCTGCTGGAGACCAACGAGCAGTTCCAAGACCGGAACCCGCACCAGCAAAGCGGGATGCAGCAGTGACATGGAGCCCCCTCAGGGCCGACTCCGGAACAAACCGGAACAGTACGGAAAGAGGCTGGCCGTCCGGTTCGTCTACACCACCTCTACCGCGACACGTTCCGGTGACCCCTTTGCAGCCGAAAACGGTACCCCCTGCCCGGGCCCTTCCTTTTACAGCGCTGAACGGCGTGTCCCGAAGGTGCCGCAAGAGGGCTCGTTGGAGGCCGTCTACTGAGCGTGCAGTAGTGCCAGGAACTCGTCTGCCATGGCGAGTTGTTCCTCCAATTTGGCACGGCGCTTCGCTGCCTCTTCAATGAATCCGTTCAACTCGGAGCGAACATCGGTGTCGCCTTCGCCGGGTTCGGAGGTCTCCAGTGCGTCGATAAGCCGGAGGAGGTCAGCCATGGCTTCCAGCGTGAACCCTAGCGGCTTCATCCTGCGGATCAGGAGCAGGCGTGTGAAGTCGCGTTCGGTGTACAGGCGGAATCCGCCCTCCGTGCGGCCGGACGGTTTGAGCAGGCCGACCTCGTCGTAGTGGCGGATGGTCCTTAACGACATCTGCGAGCGGTCTGCCAGCTCGCCGATGTGCATTGTGGTCACGACTTCTTCGGCCGTCATGTCCTTCATCATCGCTTCACCCGTCCGACTCAACCCTCACGTTACGGTAATGTTGCAGTCGCGGCCGAAAAGTCACCGGTCTGCTCTTTTCCATACCCCATTGTCTTCCATGACAGGGCTGGACTCGTGCGCATCGTGGCGCGCAGACATGTTACCCACACGCTCTCGGGAGAGAGCCAAGCCCCTGGAGCCGCTCCTTGGCCACCGCCGATCGCCCACGCCTGGTCCGCCAGTCGGTCACCGTACTGAGCGCTCTGCGCTCTCCGCGGCAGCTTACCCGCGAGGTCCTCGCGGGCATGGTCACCACTCTCGCCCTGGTCCCTGAGGTCATTTCGTTCTCGATCGTCGCCGGGGTCGATCCTAGGGTCAGCCTCATTGCCTCCATCGTCCTGGCTTTGACCATGTCGATCCTTGGCGGACGGCCGGGCGTGATCACCGCCGCGGCCGGATCCGTCGCCCTCGTCATCGCCCCGCTCGTGCACGAGCACGGTGTCCAGTATGTTCTGCCGACGGTGATCCTGGCCGGTATCATCCAGATAGTCTTCGGCTTTGCCGGTCTTGCACGTCTGATGCGGTTCATCCCGCGCTCGGTGATGATCGGGTTCGTCAACGCCCTGGGTGTGCTCATTTTCACGGCACAGGTGCCCCACGTGCTGAACGTCCCCTGGCTCGCCTACGTCCTGTTCGCTCTCACATTCGCGATCATTTTCATCCTTCCGCGTTTCACCAAGGCCATCCCATCGCCGCTGGTTGCGATCGTCGTCGTCACGGCGATCGTGATCATTGCCCACCTCGTCGTTCCGGACGTCGCGGACGAGGGACCCATCACGGGGAGGCTGCCCGGGTTCACCCCGTTCCTCGTTCCGCTGGACCTGGCAACGCTCAAGCTGATTTTGCCGACTGCGCTGAGTGTGGCGTTCGTTGGCCTCATGGAAACCCTCCTCACCGCAAAACTCGTCGATGAGATCACCGACACCCCCTCGCACAAAGGCCGTGAGTCCTGGGCCCTGGGCCTCGCGAACATCTTCGCCGGGTTCTACGGCGGCATCGCCGGCTGCGCAATGATCGGCCAGACCGTCCTTAACGTCAAGACCGGCCAGGCCCGAACCCGCATCTCCACGTTTGTCGCCGGGGTCTTCCTTCTTGCCCTGGTGACGGGGCTCAGTTCGGTCATGGGGCAGATCCCCATGGTCGCCCTCGCCGCGGTCATGATGGTCGTCGCTGTCACCACAGTCGACTGGCACAGCGTCAAACCATCCACCCTGAAACGGATGCCCGTCCCGGAAACGATCGTCATGGGCCTCACCGTCGCGGTGGTGGTCACCACAGGGAACCTCGCCTACGGCGTCATCGCCGGTGTCATCCTCGCGATGGTGCTCTTCGCCCGCCGGGTCGCCCACGTTATCAGCGTCAACCGAACCCCGGCAGCCGATGGCGCGACCGTCCGGTACGAGGTGATCGGGCCGCTGTTCTTCGGCAGCAGCAACGACCTCGTCGACCATTTCGCCTACCCCGACGACCCGACCTCTGTGACCATCGATCTCAGCCGGGCCCAGATTTGGGACGCCTCAACCGTTGCCGCCCTCGACTCCATCGAGACGAAATACCGCAACCATGGCGCCACAGTGACCATCGAGGGTCTCGACGAGCGCAGCACTGGGTTCCACCGTCGCCTCACCGGCCAGCTCGGCGCCTGACCAGGCCACGAACGCGCGGAGCGCCTTGAAGAGATGGACTGGATCCTTCGGCCACGATGGCAATGAGAAGGGGTAGTTGGCCCTCACGTCGATAAGGTTCATCCAGGCTTCACTGCACCCGGTCGTGGCGTCCGCGATCGGCTCCACGTAACGCCGCTGGCTGCTGTAATTCAATGCCGCATAGAAGTCCTTAGCCTCGGGTTCCACCTCCAGGCGGCCGCGAGACCTTCGGAACGTCAATAGTTCGCGAGTTCGACATGTACCTCCCAAGCCGTCGGCTAGCGTAGCACTAACACGAAATTCGTCACTTCGCCCTCCACGTGGCCCACGAGGTCGCCGTACTGTGCCTGTGCGACCCGTGGCCGCAGATGTCCGGTTCGGAGACGCTGGCAGCACCCACCCCCTAAAATTAGTGGCTTGGAGCAACTTCTTGGATGCGGTCCCTTACTTTTTCCAAGGCGGCGCTGTCATCGTGAAGGGGGTTGGCCATGCCCTTTGGCGCGCCAAAGGGAGGCAAATCGCATCGAGGATGGTTTTCAACAGTCCGCTGGATGGGAGGAGCAAGACGGTGAGTCTTGTGCGAAGCAGGTTCAGGGTCGAAAGGCGTCCCGGACCTCCGGTTGAGGAGCCGCCAGTCCCGGGAGTGTCGCCGTCGCCCTCCCCCCGAATCCAGCGCATGTCGCTGTTTCGGCTCCTGCTGCCGGGCATGGCGACAGCCGTGGTGCTGGTTGCCGTGTCCGTCATGCTGTTCTGGTCTGTTACTACAGCTGGGGGCATCGCCGGGATCGACCATCCGGCACTGGTCGCGGGCAAGAAGATCCGCTCGCCCGAGCTGGATGCCCTGGTCACGGGGCTCGCCTTTTTCGGAGGCAACGTGGGCATGCCGCTTGTTGTGCTGGTCACCGCTGCGGTCGTCGCTGCCACGTTGCGATCCAGGGCGCCAGTCATCCTCATTGTCGTCGCCTGGACCGGTTCGTTGCTGGTCACGATCGCGGGCAAACGGCTCGCCCCCCGCGCCAGGCCTGCCCTTTCTGACGCAGTCCCGCCCTTTGATTTTTCAAGCTCGTTTCCCAGCGGGCATGCGTTGACCGCGGTGGTCCTGGCCGGCACGGTCGCCTACGTGTTCGCGCGCCGAGGAGCGAGAATGCGCAGGCGTGTGCTCGCCTCCTTCAGCGCGGCCGTCGCCGCCTTGGGCATGAGCCTTACCGGCGTCTACCTTGGCCACCACTGGCTCACCGATGTTCTCGTGGGGTGGTCGCTCGGCGGAGCCTGGCTGGCGGTGGTCATCACTGCCCATCGCCTGTACGGGGTCAGACAGGACGAACGGCCGTGAGCGGCTAAGTCGCCACAGATCATTGGCGACGCCCCCCGGCGCTGGAGGCCCCAAAACGCGCACTCCTTCCTCTTCCTGCTGCACTGCGGAGCGTATCCGCACTCCCGGACCGGAACCTGCCGGACCGGACCGTCGTTCCTTATGAAGGACGAAAAATGAGCACCACACACACCGCGCTGATAATCCCAGCCAGAACCAGCCAGACCATCCGGATCGAGCGGATCAACACCTCGCCCGACGCACTGCAGCTCCTCGTTGGCGGCCCGCTCGAGACCATCACCCGCGGCGACTGGCAGGTCTGCCTGAACGCCGAGGGCATGATCACTGACCTTCCCTCAAATCTGCGGGCCGCCCAGCTGATGTACGACTCCGGCTTGGATCTGGCTGGGCTGGCACGAGGCACCGCCGTCTTCCTCGGCAACGGCGACCACGGTGTGGAAACGGAAGTGCCCGAGCACCTAATCCGGCTGGCCCAGCAACTCTTCGATGTCCGGGGGGCCGCATGACCGGTACCGGCAAAAACTGTTGGAACTTCAGCTGACCCTGACCCAGTCTGCCGGGCTCGGGGTGGACTTAACGTCACTGGGCCTGGTCCAGGGCCCCGAGATGCTAGCAGGGCGTTGACATGACAACCCCCTGTTGTCACACGGGTGCGCATGACACCGAAGGCTATTTCAGAACAGGATCGCGGGAAGTTCCAGCGGTTGTGCGAGGTGCGCGGCGCAGCCGTTGAGCACGCCCGCCGGGCACAGCAGTTGTCTGCCGAGCGACGTGGCCTCATCACGGAACTGATCGATCTCGGTTACTCACAATCCGACATCGCGCGAGAGGTGGGTGCCAGCCGCCAAGCCGTGCAAAAGATGGCTTCCCTCCGCTGACGCAACGAAGATGCTGATCACCACGCCCCGTCCGCGAGGAACACTCGGGGCGTAGCAGTTTGGATATTCGGATGCTTGGGTGCTGCTGAATTATGGAGGAAACTCAGGACGAGCCACGAGCTCCTAGTTGCTCCTTGTCCGGGCCATGGAAGACCCGACGCTCGCTAACCCTGCGCCGCCCGGCTTCGGCGAGAGTCATCTCGAGGTTCTGCTGCCTTGTAAGTCCAGGCAACACATTCGTACGCGGACTAATCAAGGCAGCACGACCCGCGTCACAATCAACTTCGACCCCAACTGCCAGGCACTACGCCGACCAGAGTCAGGAAGAGTCGACGGCAGCCTGGCTCGACCTCGGACAGCACCACCACGCGCATAGGAACACGACCTGCAGCGCACGGCCGGGCAAGGCAGGAGTCCGTTTCCTACCAAGCGCAGTGCGACGGTCAGGGTTTGCGGCCGAAGACCGGCGTGCCTGCGAGCCGTCCGCCGTCGACGGCGAGCACGGTACCGGTGACAAATGAGGAGGCATCGGTGCACAACCACAACGCGGCTGCCGCGATCTCCTCGACGCGGCCGACCCGGCCGAGCGGCACGGCCGCCGAGGCGCCGGCCTGCGCGGCCTCACCCGCCGCGGCAAGCCGGCCGGTGAGGATAGGGCCCGGCGCAATCGCATTGACCCGGATACCCGAAGCCGCGTAGTCGAGGGCTGCCACGCGGGTTAGGCCACCTATGCCGAACTTGCTGGCCACGTAACCGCTTAGCCCGGCAACTCCCTGCTCGCCAGCGGTGGAGGACATGTTCACGATTGCCCCGCCGTTGGCTGTCTCCTTCATGAGTTCCACCTCGTATTTGAGGCAGAGAAACGTCCCACGCAGATTGACCGCGATCGCGCTGTCGAACTGCTCGCTGCTCCACTCGGCCATCGGGGCAGGCGGCCGGCCTCCGCCGGCAGCGTTGTTGACGGCGGCGTCGAGACGCCCGAACCGTGACCGGATGCCCGCCAGCAGCGCCCGGACCGAAAGTTCGCTGGTTACGTCGGTTGGCATCGCAACGGCGAGTCCACCGTCGCCGGTAATGGCCTTCACCTGCCGGGACAGCGCCGCCTCATTGCGCGAGGCGAGTACGACGTGTGCGCCAGCCGCCGCCAAGGTGGCGGCGATCGCCGCACCGATCCCCTGGCTGGCGCCCGTGACCAGCGCGACCTTTCCGTCGAGGCGCTCGGCGCCGGTCATCGTGCTTTCCGATTCGCGGAGGACCCGGGCGCGACGCCCTCCGGGGCGGTTTCTGGTCTGCCTGTCCATGCGTGGTCGAGGGCGGCCACTGTTACCGCCCTGGCTGCGAGCCTGAGCGCATGGACCCTGAACTCCGCACCACGCAATAACCGGCCTGTGAGCACGCCGCGGCGCTCGTAGGAGACACGTCCCATGCCGAACAATGTACTCCTTCCAATTAACGGCTGCTGCGTTGGCCCTGCTCACCCCTGGAGGATCGCCCCGCTAGTGTTCCTCTGCAAATATTCACGTTTACGCCCAAGAGGGGAAGACGGCTCAAAGTGGGCGGCTCATTCAGGTACCTCCCGCGCCGTCGACCGCGGGGCGGACTATCTACTGGAGGCTTATGCCGCTTTGATGGGTGTCTTACCGGTCGGGGCTGCGGCGGCCTGAGTTTCGCGGGCGAGGAAGGCGGAGAGTTCTCCGATCGTGGTCATCAGCGGGGCGGGGAATACGACGGTGGTGTTCTTGTCGACGCCGATTTCGACCAGGGACTGCAGATTCCTTAGCTGCAGGGCCAAGGGGTGGGCCATCATGGTGTCGGAGGCGTCCCCGAGGGCTGCTGCTGCGATGGCTTCCCCTTCGGCGGCGATGATCTTCGCTCTCTTTTCGCGTTCGGCTTCGGCCTGCCGGGCCATGGCGCGTTTCATGCTTTCGGGCAGCTGGATGTCCTTCAGTTCTACCAGTGTCACTTCGACGCCCCATTCGACGGTGAGTACGTCGAGGATTTCGCGGATGTCGACGTTGATCCGTTCGGTTTCGGCCAGGGTCTGGTCCAGGGTGTGGCGCCCCACGACTTTGCGCAGGGTCGTCTGGGCGATCTGGTCGATGGCTGCGGCCACGTTTTCGATAGCGACAACAGATTTCACGGCATCGACCACCCGGTAATAGGCGACCGCTGAAACGTCAACGCTCACGTTATCCTGGGTGATGATGCCCTGGGACTGGATGGGCATGGTCACGATCCGCAGGCTCACCAGCGGTAGCCGGTCGATGACCGGAATGATGAGTTGCAGGCCCGGTTCCCTGACTCCCACGACCCGGCCGAGCCGGAAGAGTACACCCTTCTCGTATTGGCGCACGATCCGGATGGACATTTTCGCGACGATAAGCACCAGTACGGCCAGGACGATGAAAATGACAGCGGCGGTGGGGTCCATCAGGATCCCCTCCTTGGTTTACTTGAGCGGGACTCGCCGATGCCGGACCGGCGCCGTGACGAGTGTCCTTGTTCTATTGTCCCAATAAAGTGAAAAAAGAGCCTTGAGCAACTGTCACGAGGTTTAAGGGGATGGCAGGGGAGGCGTGCGGAACTGCAATTGTGGAATGTTGTCCGTGACGTGCTCCGGGAGTGGACCTGCTACGACATGCTCGGTGCGGACGAGCCAAAAAAGTTTGTTCACCGTCTCGTAGCATCTGGGTGGCCTTCCGCTGCATCGGTCCGTGATCCGGTGTGCGTCCGAATCTGACATGAGCAGGGGACTTTTAATCCTCGGGTCGTGGGTTCGAGCCCACAGGGGGTGCTTCGGAAATGACCCCGGAAAGTCAGGCAGGAGCCGTGGTGGGGGCTCCTGCCTGGCTGGGGGCGTTAGGAGAAGCGTCCGGGGCGGAAGGTGGCCAGCATCGGGTGCTTTGTTCCGGTCAGGATCTCGTCGGCGAGGAGTTCGCCGGTGATGAGCCCGAGGGTGGCTCCGGAGTGTGTGAAGGCGATGTAGCAGCCGGGCACCTGGTCGAGTTCGCCGAGGACGGGTTCGCCGTCGCCGGGGATGGGCTTGTGGCCGATTTTCCAGGAGGCGGGTTTGAGTTCGGGGTTGCCGGCGATGAGCTTGGATGCTTCGTCGGCGAGTTCCTGGACCACGTCGTCGGGGATGCTGAAGGACCCGTCGCCGTGTTCGGTGATGTGTTCTTCGTACCAGTCGTGGTCCAGGGCAAAGGTGTTCCCGGGGTTGGGGCGTACGGCGGCCCGGGGGGTGTTCATGACGGCCTTGACCTTGTGGTCCACGGGCTTGGTCAGCACCAGCATGGAGATGGGGGAGCCGTTGGGGATGTGCACGCCGAGGGGGGCCACGACGGCGGGCGTTGCGGCTCCGCAGGCGACCAGTACGGCGTCCGCCTCGTAGGTCCCGCCTGCTGCGGTCTCGACGCCGGTGGTGCGGCCCCCGTCGACCGTGACGGAGGCTTTGCCGGCGTTGAGGACGAGTTCACCGCCGCGGGCGTGGAATTCCTCCATGAGGAAGTCCACCAGGTCGGGCAGGCTGACCCAGCCTTCGCCGGGGTTGAAGATGGCATTTTCCGGAACGGCGCCCGAATCGATGCCGGGCGTGAAGGCGTCAATGTGCTCCGGGGCAAGCAGTTTTGAGTCGTAGCCGATGGACTTTTCGTAGGCGTGCCGGGCTTCGGTGGCCGCCTGCTGGCCTTCGGCGTTCCACATGAGCCCGCCGCCGAACTGCAGCCACTCGCGGTTGGGGTCGGATGCGAAGAGCGTGCGGTATCGGTCCACGCCGGCGAGGCGCAGTTGGTGGTAGGGAGTGGAGCGTTCTCCGGCGGAGTTCAGCCAGGACAGCGAACGGCCGGTGGCCTCGCTGGCGAGGCCGCGCTCGGTCAGCAGGATCACGGAGGCGCCTTCGCGGAGCAGGTGGACGGCGGTGGAGACTCCGAGGATGCCGCCGCCGATGACGGCGACGCGCTTGGCTGGTGTGGTGGAGGACATGGGTTCTCCCTTTCTAAGAGTTTGTGTTTGTGGCTGTGTCCGGTGCGGGCCCGTTGGAGGCGTGCCGGCTAGGCGAAGGCGTGGATTTTTTCGATGATCCTGAGGACCTTCAGCGACTGGGCCGGATCAACAGGGACGGTTCCCTGGCCGTGAAGGGCTGTGGCGAGTTCGGTGTAGAACCGCGGATAGGCCCCGCGCTCGGCAGGGACGGGGGCGTTGGAGCCGTCCACTCCCAGGACCCCCCACGAGTCCTGGGGGTCGACGCCGTAGGCGGGATCGGACGGCGTCATGCCGGCCGCGAGGGCGGGTTCCTGGCTGTCCAGGCCCCACTTCGTATAGCCGGCCTTCGAGCCCAGGACGTGGAAGCGCGGACCCGCCTGGGCGGCCATGCCGTTCATCCACAATCTGGAGCGGACCCCGGAGTCGTGGAGCAGGGACACGAAGGCCTCGGTGTCGGCGCCTTCGGGGGCCGGGCCGTGGTTCGCAGTTTCCCCGTAGCTTTCCGCTACCGGGCCGAAGAGTTGGATGGCCTGGTCGATCAGGTGGGCGCCGAGGTCGTGGAGGATGCCGCCGCCTTCGGCCAGGGAGGCAGTGTCGCGCCAGTTTCCGAAGCCTTCTGGCCGCCACCACTCAAAGCGCGACTCGAAAGTTCGGGTTTCACCCAGGGCACCGTCCCGCACGAGCTTTTGAAGGGTCAGGAAGTCGGCGTCCCACCGGCGGTTCTGGAACACCGTGAGCTGCACCCCGGCCTCGGATGCAAGGGCGATGAGCTTCTCGCCCTGGGCGGAGGTTGGCACGAAGGGTTTGTCCGCCACCACGTGGAGGCCGTGCGCGATGGCGGTGGCCGCGAGGTCGAAGTGGGTGAGTGGGGGAGTGCCGAGGACGGCGAGGTCCAGTTCACCGGCCTGGGCGAACAGCGCTTCGGGCGTCGGGACAATCCGGGCCCGTGGGTAGAGCCGGGCTGCTTCGGCGGCCCGTGCCGGGTCCGCCGTGACGATGACGTCCAGTGAGTAGCGGGGATCCGCAGCGATCAGCGGGGCGTGGAAGACTTTGCCGGAAATTCCGAAGCCGACGACGGCGGTCCGGACGGGTGCCGCTATGGACGCACCCATTAGAGCACCTCCGAGAGAAAGCGCTGCAGGCGTTTGCTTTGGGGGTTGTCGAAGAGGTCGGTGGGTGTGCCGGCTTCGACGACTTCGCCTTCGTCCATGAAGACGACCTGGTCCGCGACCTTGCGGGCGAAGGCCATTTCGTGGGTGACCACGAGCATGGTCATGCCGCGGCGGCCGAGCCCGGCCATGAGGTTCAGGACGCCTTTGACCAGTTCCGGGTCCAGGGCGCTGGTGGCTTCGTCGAAGAGCATCACTTCCGGTTCCATGGCCAGGGCCCGGGCGATGGCCACACGCTGCTGCTGGCCGCCGGAAAGGTCGCGGGGCCGGTGGTCGGCCCGCTCGGCCAGGCCCACTTCGGCGAGGCTCCGGCGGGCGCGTTCCCTGGCTGCGGCCTTGGACATGCCTTTGACGCTCCAAAGGGCCAGGGCCACGTTCTCGAGTGCGGTGTGGTCCGGGAAGAGATTGAAGTGCTGGAATACCATGCCGATCCGGGCGCGCAGGATGTCCGGTTTGACCTGCAGGGCGCTTTCGCCGGCCAACAGCACGTCCCCGCTCTTGGGTTCGTGCAGCCGGTTGACGCCGCGCAGGAGCGTGGACTTACCCGAGCCCGAGGGCCCGATGATGCAGGTGGTGGTGCCGGGGGCCACGTCCAGGCTGACGTTGCGGAGCACCTCGACGTCGCCGTAGGCCATGGTGAGGTTCTTAAGCTCCAGGGACGAGCCGTGGAAGGTGTGGACACCGGCTGCGGTGGTGTTGCTTGCGAGGCTCATGTGTTGCTCCCGGTGATCAGCGGCGAGGCCGCATCCAGTTCTGTGACTTCCTTCAGTCCGCTGGTCGGCGCGGTGGGCCGGCGGCGGCCGGTGCGGAAGCGGCTGTCGAAGTAATTGACCAGGTGGGTCAGGGGCACGGTGATGACGAGGTAAAAGACACCGGCCATGACCAGTGGTGAAAGGTTTCCGGAGAGCACGGCGGCGTCCTGGCCCACCCGGAACAGTTCGCGTTCGCTGACCAGCAGGCCGAGGAAGTAGACCAGGGAGGAGTCTTTGACGATGGCGATGAACTGGTTCACCAGGGCCGGCAGGACGCGGCGGACGCCCTGGGGCACCACCACGAGCCGCATGGATTTTGCGTAGCTCATGCCTAGGGCCCGGCAGGCCTCACCCTGGCCCTTGTCGACGCTTTGGATGCCGGCACGGAAGATTTCCCCGATGTAGGCGCTGGCGATCAGGCTCAGCGCGATGATGCCCAGCGGGTAGGGGGAGGGCCCGAAGATTGACTGGCTGAGCCGGGCGAAGCCCTGCCCGATCAGAAGGATCGTGAGGATCGCGGGCAGGCCGCGGAAGAGGTCGGTGTAGATCCGGGCCGGGACCCGCAGCCATTTGGACGGTGAGATGCCCATGACCGCGACGACCATGCCGAGCGCGACGCCGATGATGGTGGCCGCGACGGAAATAATCAGGGTGTTCAGGAGCCCGACTCCAAGGAGTTGGGGCAGGACTTCGGCCATAGCGCCGAAATCGAAAAAGGTACGGATGATGGTGTTGAGCCAGTCCATGGTTGCTCTCAGACGTTAGTTGTTTCGCAAGCGCCGGGCGGACCGCCGGTGGTGGCCCGCCCCGCCGCAAGCCGGGTGGCTTTACTTGCTCGGTGCCGGGCTTGCCGTCTGCTCGGCCTTGGGAAGGTACTGCTTGGGCATCGGGGAGCCCGGGAACCACTTCTGGTAGAGCTTCTTCCAGGTGCCGTCCTCCATCGCTGCGGCCAGGCCCTTGTTCAGGGCCTCCTTGAACGCTGTCTTGCCCTTGGCCACTGCGAATCCTGCGGGGGCGTCGAAGGAGGGGATGTCGGCCGCGCTGACCAGGCCGTGCTGCTTCTCGTACGCCTTGGCAGCCTCAAAGTCCAGGAAGTGCGCGTCCACCGAGCCGCTGTTGACCGCGGCGATAGCGGTGTTGTTGTCCGGGAAGCGCACCAGGTTGGCCGAGGTGAAGTTCTTCACGGCATAGGCTTCCTGCAGCGTTCCCTGCACCACGCCCAGGCGCTTGCCGGCCAGGCCGTTCACGTCCCTGATGCCCGAGGTCTTGGTGGTGATGACGGTCAGGTAGCCTGCGAGGTAGCCGTCGGAGAAGTCAACCGTTTCCCTGCGCTTGTCCGTGATGCCAATCGCGGCCACACCGACGTCGAACTGGCCGTTGGCCACGGCGGCGAGCAGACCGGAGAAGTCCTGGCCGGTGAAGACCACGTTGTCCACCCCGGCCCGGTGGGCCACGTCCTTGAACAGTTCCACGTCGAAGCCGGTGAAGTTGCCCTGCGCGTCGGCGAAGGTGTAAGGCTTCGCGTCCCCCAGGCTCGCCACCCGGATGGTGCCCGGCTGGATCAGCCCGTACGGGTTATCGGCCGTCGAGGACGCAGGGGTCGAACCGCCACAGCCCGACAGCGCCATGAGTGCTGCGACGGCGGCCGCAACGATCACCCCGGGGCGCCGGTTCATTCGTTTAGTCACTTCATCATTCCCATCATTGGAGCAAGGCCGCCATTGGCCCTGAGGTCTGGATTCCCTTGCTGAGTCCGGTCTCAACCGCTAGGATTGAGACCGGACTCACATCGGGCTTGCTAAAAAATGTAACCCAAGCCACAACGGCCGTCAAGGCCCACCGAAAGGCCACACATGAGCAGCAACGGTTCACGACGACGGGACGTCACGGTCGCGGATGTCGCCAAGGCAGCACAGGTGTCCAAGGCCCAGGCCGCCCGTGCCCTGGGCAACTACGGCGCTGTCAGTGACGACGTCCGGGAGCGCGTCCTGGCCGCGGCGGAGGAGCTGTCCTACCGACCCAACGAACTGGCCCGCAGCATGAACACCGGAAAGTCACACACCATCGGCGTGGTCGTGGGAGATATCGAAAACCCCCACTTCGGCCTGGCCACCAGGGGCATCACGGACACCGCCAAAAAGAGCGGCTTCAACGTCATCCTGGTCAATACCGACGAGGACGCGGCAGCCGAAATGGACGCCGTCCGCGTGCTGCTCGATAAAAGGGTGGACGGCCTGATCGTGGCCCCCGCATCCTCGCTGGAATCGCAACACCTGCAACGCGTTCACGATTCCGGCCGCCCCCTGGTCCTGCTGGACCGGACGGCCGGGAGCCTGGACGTAGAGACCATGGCAGTGAACATGGCTGACATTTCCTACGAGTCCACCCGGTACCTGCTGCAGGCCGGACACACCCGGGTCGCTTTCATCTCCACACTCAAGACGGAAACCCCGTACCTCCCCGGAATGCAGCTTGACTCATCCCAGATCGCCGACCGCCTCGACGGCATGCAGCAGGCCTTCCAGGAACGTGGGATTCCCCTTCCGGAAGACCTCATACGGCTCAACGCCGGCGACGCGGATTCGATCCGCCGCATTACCCGCGATGTGCTCAGCATGCCCGATCCCGCCACCGCCGTCGTCGCTTCGGATGGGCTCGTCGCCCTCAGCAGCGTCGAGGCCATCCAGGAACTGGGCCTCACCATCCCGACGGACGTCTCGTTCCTCATGTACGACGACTTCGCCTGGACGCGCCTGACCACTCCGCCACTGACCGTGGTTGCCCAACCCGTGTACAACATGGGCGTGGCTGCTGCGAAAGCACTTATCCGCCAAATCGAGGGCCTGCCTCCTCTGGCTCCCGCACCCAAGTTCACCGCGACGCTGGTCCGGCGGGGATCGGTAGGGGCGCGCCGGGCACACGACTAAGCCTCCTAATATCTCGACCGCCGGTGACTAGGCATTCTGGTCACGGGCCGGCGTGCCGCAGAACTCCTCGCTCCAATAATCGTCACGAGCTGGTTGGGCTGGCGAGTGAGCATCTGAGCTAACCAGTGATCCTGCCGGTGAAGGAATCCTGCCGGTCAAGGAAACGCCCGGAGGCGAACACGAGAACTCCGGCGTCAAGCTGCACGGTGCCCCTGCTCCGGGCGGAACATCGTTGCGGACTGGACGGTGCTACTCGGCGGAAGGTCGTTGTCGTTGCCGTTTAGTGGCCGCCCGTTGTTCCTTCGCGGCGAGGCGCCGACGGTTAGAGCCGCGGGTGGGTTTGGTCTCCCGGCGGCGGGCAGCTTCGGGAGCAAGACTTTCTGCCAGGAGGTCGGCGAGTTTGGTGAGGGCGATCTCGCGGTTGCGTAGCTGAGAACGCCTCTCGGAGGCGGTTACGGTGATCACCCCGGCGATGATCCGTCGGCCGAGTCTGGTGAGCAGAATCAGCCGTTGGCTGTCGGAGAGGGCGGCGGAGTCTCTGACGTTCCAAGAGAGCTCCACGCGGCTGTCCGAGGTGTTGACGTGTTGACCGCCTGGCCCGGACGAACGCGAGAACCGCCAGCGGAGTTCCGACGCGGGAATCGTGAGCGTGGGCGACACCTCCAGATCCATGGAACCAGCCTTGCACAATATGTGCGCGGCGACGGGATGGCACCGCGGCCACCGCCTAATTGTGCATGGCTTCGTGGATCTGCAGCGCAAACCACAGCTGGGCCAGCGTGGACGTTTCAGTCATATCCAGCCCGGTTAATTCGCTGACCTTCCGGATGCGGTAAATAACGGTTTGCCGGTGGGCGAAAAGCGCCGCAGCCGTCTTTTGCCACGACCTCTGCGTATCCAGGAAAGTCCGCAAAGTCACGATGAGATCGCCCTGCTGGCTCTGCTCGTACGCGAAGATCGGGCCCAGCAGGCGCTGAACCAAGGCCGTCCCTTCCTCGAAGCTCGTGAGTCCCAGCCATGAAGGCCCCTCGGCATAACGGGCCAGGTTCATGGCGTTGCCTTTGGCTGTGCCGAGCGCCCACAGAGATTCCTGGAGGGCCCGCTGGATGCCGATGGCGGACGCAGGTGAGCTGATGCCGATCCGGATCCCGGGCCCGGCACAGTGGAGCAAGATGCCGTCGGCCAACCCGGCGTCGACCGCCACATGCAGGGTGTTGATGCGCCGGAGGCAAGCCGCCGGTAGACCGTGGCGCCAAAGGTCGATGTGGACATTCGCCAACTGCTCGCCGTCCGCCGCGATCGAGACCATCACGAAATGCTGCGCCGGAACGCCAAAGGACAAGAGTCGGCTCTCCAACTCCGCGACCCCAAGCCGCCCGTCGATAGCCTGCAGCAGCACTTCCGCACCCAGCCGGCGCTGGCTTTCCAAGGCAAGCACCGTCCGCGACAGTTCCAGCCCCAGCACGGTTGCCGCGTGAAGAAGCACGACGGCGTCGGGGTGCGGTTCGACTTTGGGCAGCACCACAAGGAGTGCATTGGCGTGTGTGGGGATATCCATCATCAACACGTGCCTCCCCCTCACACGATGCCACTGGAAGTTCTTCCCGGTCAGGGACACCTCCCCGGAGAGGGGGTCCCATTCCTTTTGCAGGAAGTCTGGCAGCGGGGCGCCATCCGGATGCCACGGATGCAGGCATCGCCGGTCCACGACGAATAAATCCGCGTCGAGTTCAGCCGCGAGCCCCTGGAGAAGTCCCCGCCAGTGGTCCTCGGATGTTCCCGCCGTCCGGAGCAAATCGTAGACGCGGGCCGTCTGGCGCAGCCGCCGGGACTCTTCGAGCAAGGAAGACTCAGCCACCGAACGGGCAATGGCGATGAAGGGCAGCGGGTACGGGATATTGATCAGTGGAAGCGGCAACTGCTCGCAGGCCGCCAGGAGCTCCGGCAACAACTCCGGGGCGTGCATCTTCTCGCCGATGGCCAGCGCGCTGGCGCCTGCATCCACCAGCGCCTCGGCGAGCGCCACCTGCCCGGCAGCATCTGAGGGGATGGACAGCCCGTTGGTCATCATGAGTTCGCCGCCGGTGACCCATTCCCACAGCCTCGGCAAATCGGAGGTGTGGGCCCACGTAATGCGGTTGCCGGTGCCTGCGGATCCGGCCAGGAGCCTGAGCCCAAGCTGGGGCTCTGCGATGAGCTCGGCCACAGTAATTGCCATGGAACCTGTTCCGTAGTCGTTGGGGCGGCCGCGGCGCGGGCATTTAGACGAATGTATATACGCCTCGGCCATTTGTAGCCAATCTACCCCTATCCGCCGTGATGCGCGTCACCAAGAATTGAGTTACTTACTTCCCGCCCAACGGCGAGCACCCTCAGCAACCGAAGGATCCCGGCATGACAACGCACAAGCCCATCGGCCCCGTCGACGCTACAAAAGTTCCCCGGTATGCAGGCCTCGGCACCTTCGCCAGACTGCCCCAAATCGACCGCGTTCCGGATTATGACATTGCTATTGTCGGCGTACCGTTCGACGGCGGGACCTCCTTCCGCCCAGGCGCCCGTTTCGGTCCTGCCGCAGTCCGCGAGGCCTCCCGGCTCCTGCGTCCCGGGTACCACCCCGAACTGGACGTCGAGCCTGTCTACGAGGCCCAGGTTGTGGACGCCGGCGACATCGCGTGCACGCCCTACGACATCACCCGGGCAGTCCGCGAAATCGAAGAGCAGGCACTGCCCCTGATCAGTGCGGACAAGAAGCTCATTTCAATTGGCGGCGACCACACCATCGCCCTCCCGATGCTGCGGGCCTTGAACAAGGTCCACGGCCCCGTCGCATTGCTGCACTTCGACGCCCACCTGGACACATGGGACACCTACTTCGGCCAGCCGATCACCCACGGGACCATCTTCCGGCGGGCGTTCGAGGAAGGCCTCCTGGTGGAAGACAGGTCCATGCACGTGGGCATCCGCGGACCGGTGTATGACCGCAACGACTTCCTCCGGGACCACGAGTTTGGGTTCCAAATCATTCGCTGCTCTGACCTGGACGTCATCGGCGTTCCGGCAGCCATCCAGCGGGTCAAGGACAGGCTTGGCGACACCCCTGTCTACGTGTCCATCGACATCGACGTCCTGGACCCGGCCTACGCTCCCGGCACGGGCACCCCCGAGATGGGCGGGCTCCACTCCCGTGAGCTCCTGGCGCTGCTGCGCGGACTCAACGGAATCAACATCGTGGGTGCCGACGTCGTGGAAGTCGCTCCGGCCTACGACCATGCAGACATCACTACAGTGGCCGCGGCCACCCTCGTCTTCGACCTTCTCGCGCTGATGGTGAACCGCGGCAAGGTCGGGACGATGACCGTCCGCGAACTGCAAGCGGCCTCTTCGAGCGCATCATGAGCGCCCGGACCACGCCCGTGGCCACGGCCGAGGTGCCGCGGCTCGAAGACAAAACCATCCAGCCGATCCCGGCAAACGAACGCCACGGAAAAGCCCGGGACCTGTTCACCATCTGGTTCGGCTCCAACATCATGATTATGACCATCGTGACCGGCGGTCTCGCCACCACGGTGTTCGGCCTCGGGTTTGTCCCTGCGGTCGTCGGCATCATTATCGGGAACGTGGTTGGCGGCATCTTCATGGCGCTGCACTCCGCCCAAGGCCCGCAACTGGGCGTGGCTCAGATGATCCAGACCCGCGGCCAGTTCGGTTCATTCGGGGCCCTGCTGATCGTGGTGATAGTAGTAATCATGTACGTCGGGTTCTTCGCGGCAAACCTTGTCTTTGGCGGCGAAGCAATGGCCGCAGTCAGCCCAGGGATCAGTGTTGACGCGGGCATCATTATCATCGGGGTCGTCAGCGTCATCGCCACGATTTTCGGCTACCGGCTCATTCACGCCTACGCCAGGTTCCTGAGCATCGTAGCCGGTGTGGCGCTGCTGCTGGCTTTCGCCTGGATCCTGTTGGTCCACGGCCTGCCGGCCAGCTTCCTGGACCAGGGAAACTTCAACTGGGTTGGCTTCATGGCGACCGTTTCCGTCGCCGCCTTGTGGCAGCTCGCCTACGCACCCTACGTGTCCGACTACTCCCGCTACATGCCCCAAGGCACGGGCTCAGCCCCGGCGTTCTGGGCATCCTACTCAGGCTGCGTTCTCGGAACGCTGTTCCCCATGATCCTGGGTGCGTTGGTGGGAACGCTCGCCGTGACCATGAGCAGCGCAGCCGGGGACGTCGAGATCGTCGGCAGCCTGGGTGCGTTGCTCCATCCGTGGACCCTGGTGGTGGTCGGGATCTTCTGCCTGGGCGTTGCGGCGTCGAACGCCATGAACCTATACTGCGGCGTCCTGTGCACCCTCACCATCGGGCAGACGTTCAGGCCGAACTGGTTGCCGCATGCCAAGACACGAAGCATCGCGGCGGTAGTCCTCTTCGCAGTCGCGCTGATGATCGCACTGTTCGCCCGCGACAATTTCATCCTCTTCTACACGAACTTCCTCTCCTTCCTGATGTACGTCCTGGTTCCCTGGACGGCCATCAACCTGGTGGACTACTACCTCCTCCGCCACGGTGACTACAAGGTTGAAGACTTCTTCAAGCGCGACGGCGGTGTCTACGGGCGGTTCAATTGGGTCGCCATCGGCTCCTACGTAGCAGGCGCCCTGATCCAGGTTCCCTTCTCGGCAACTGCGGTCTATACCGGACCGCTGGCCGCGGCAATGGGCGGCGTGGACATTTCATGGATCGTCGGCCTGGTCGTCGTAGCCCCGCTTTACTACTTTGCGGCCCGCGTCTTCCGTAAGAAAACGGACGCTGCCCCCTTTCAAGCCCCTGTCCTCGCGACTGACCTCATCTGAAAGCGAAACACCATGACTATCACCAACACCGAACAGTTCACCGTCCGACGCTCCTCCGAAGCTCAGAGCCCCGCGCATTCCAGCCTTGGAGGCGTACTGCCGCTGCCTCCCGGCGGGCACTTCATTGGAGGATCCTTCGTTCCAGGTTCCTCAAACCAGCTGATCGACGTCGTGGACCCCACCAACGAGCAGGTCATCGCCTCGGTCCAAGCAGGCACAGCGGCCGATGTTGATGTTGCGGTTGAGGCCGCCATGGCAGCCCAAAAGTCCTGGGGAGCCACCACCCCCAAGGAGCGCTCCGAGGTGCTGAACCTGATCGCTAACATCATCGAGGCCAACCGTGAGGCCTTCGAGGTCATCGAGTCCGCCAACACCGGCAAACCGCGAACCGTGGCAGAGGACGATGTCTCCAGCACCGTTGACACCTTCCGCTTCATGGCCGGAGCTTCCCGCACTCTGACGTCCATGGCCGGCGGCGACTACGCAACCGGGCACACCTCGGTGATCCTCCGGGAGCCCGTGGGCGTGGTCGGCGTCATCACCCCGTGGAACTACCCGCTGCTGATGGCCGCCTGGAAAATCGCACCCATCCTGGCCGCAGGAAACAGCATCGTCCTGAAGCCTTCCGAGCAGACACCGTTAACCACGCTGAAGCTAGCCGAACTCGTGGCCGGACATATTCCCGATGGCATCCTCAACGTCGTGACAGGACAGGGCCGAACCGTCGGCCAGCGGCTGTCCGAACACCCGGACATTGCCCTGGTCGCCCTGACGGGCAGCGTCCTCAGCGGACAAGCCGTTGCGGAAACCGCCGCGAAATCGGTCAAGCGCGTCCACTTGGAACTCGGCGGCAAGGCTCCGGTTGTTGTCTTTCCCGACGCCGACCTCCGCGCCGCCGCTGCAGGCGTCCGGAACGCCGGCTTCTGGAACGCGGGCCAGGACTGTGGCGCTGCCTGCCGCGTGCTCGTGCACGAATCGGTGGCGGAGGAGTTCACCGCACACCTGGTGCGTGAGGTCAGCACCCTGGTGGTCGGTGCGCCCGAGGCAGGCAACGACGTGGAAGTCGGTCCCATGATTTCGCGCCCGCATTTTGAGCGCGTCAAGGAATCACTTGCCGAGGCCAAAGCCGCGGGCCTCAATGTTGCAATCGGCGGATCGGCCCTGGAAGGGCCCGGGTACTTCATCGAGCCCACTGTGATCAGCAACGTGCCGGCTGGAGCACCCATCGCCACGCACGAGATCTTTGGCCCCGTGGTCACTGTTGAGACTTTCAGTTCCGTCGACGAGGCCATCACCAGGGCAAACGAAAGCCCGTACGGCCTCTCCGCCTCCGTCTGGACCCGGGATTCAAGCCTCTCACTCCGGGTTCCCAAGCAGCTTGACTTCGGCACCGTCTGGGTCAATTCCCACCTGGTGTTGGCCTGCGAGGTACCGTGGGGCGGATTCAAGGGATCCGGCTACGGCCGCGACCTCTCGCTCTACGCCCTGGACGATTACTCGCGCACCAAGCACGTCATGATCAACCACGGCGCATGAGCCTTCTGACCGACAACGGAGCTGAGAAATGACCACCACCAACGTTCCCCGTGCCGGGGCACGCGCCGCCACACCGTCCGCTCCGTTCGGGACGGACGTCACGTGGACCAACTGGGGCGGAAACCAGAGTACGACGCCTGCCTTCACCGTCCGGCCGCGCACTGAACAAGAAGCGCTCGACGCCGTTCGCTTCGCCATCCGCGAAGGCCTGCCCGTGCGGGCAGTCGGCTCGGGACACTCGTCCTCGCCGCTGGTCCAGACGGGCGGTGTCCTGATGGACATGTCTGCTCTCTCGGCGATCACCGGAACCGACCCCGTCCGGCGTCGAGCCAGAGCGCTGGCCGGCACCACCGTCAACGCCTTTGGCGATCCATTGTGGGACCAGGGCCTGGCACTCGGTAACCAGGGCGACATCGACAAGCAGCAGATCGCCGGGGCGCTTGCTACCAGCACCCACGGCTCCGGGAAGGACCTGGGCAGCTTCTCCTCCAATCTCCGCTGGGTGAAACTGATCAACGGGTACGGCGAAATCGTCGAAATCGGCGAGGGGCAAATCCGCGAACTCAGGGCTGCCCAGGTGGCCCTGGGCACGCTCGGGATCTTCCTGGAGGTGGAGCTTGCGGTGGAGGACCGTTACTACCTGCAAGAGGAGATTACGTACCCCACGTGGGCGGAGACCCGCGCAACCTGGCAGCCGGACATCGATTCAAACAGGCATTACTCCTTCCTCTGGTGCCCGGACGATGACTCTTGCGAACTGCTGGACCTGCCCGGTTCGCCGGGCCAGAGCATGGCCAACCGCAGCTACACCAAGCGGTACAACATCGCGCAGATCCAGGATGAGAGCCAGATTTCGGGGACGGAGGGTGCCCGGTTGGACCGCTCGTACCGCATTTACCCGGGCGGCTTCACCACGCAGTTCCACGAACTCGAGTACTTCGTTCGCAGCGAGGACGGTTTGGCCGCCGTCGAGGCCGTCCAGGCCCTGATCCGCACCAAGTATCCCGAGCAGAAATACCCCGTGGAGGTCCGCTGGGTGAAAGCCGATGAAGGCTACATGTCACAGTTCCAGGGCCGCGACAGCACCGTCATCACCCTGACCACCGAACCGGGAACCGACTACTGGGAGTTCTTCCGCGACGCCGATGCGGTGCTGCAGGAGTTCGAGCCGCGCGCCCACTGGGGGAAGATCCATTTCATGACCAGGAGTCGCCTCGAACTTCTCTACCCGGAGTTGGACACTTTCCTCCAGGTGCGGCGCGAGTTCGATCCCCGTGGACTTTTCCTCAATGACCATACGCGTGCCCTGTTGGGCTGATCAGTGCACTTAATGAACGGTCAAGGGGTGTGCACATTGTGCACACCCCTTTGCCTCAGCCCGGTAACCTCTTTTCGCCCACGCCGAACTATCCTCGCCCTTCGGGTGGCATAGACTCGGCGGCATGCCGATCACGAACAACGTCGCCGGGGATGCGCGGTCCGAGTCCTTCAAGTGCCGGGACGCGACATACCCTTCTCTGGCGGGGTACGTCGTAAAAAGGAGACTTGAATGAGCGAGAAATTGCGTTGGGGCGTCCTGGGCAGCGCCCGCATTGTCCGAAAGACAATTCCCGCGTTGCAGGCAACGAGAAACGGTGAGGTCGCAGGCATCGCTTCCCGCACCGAGGAGAAGGCGAGGGAGTACGCTGACAGGTACGGCGTCCCACAGGCCTTCGGCTCTTATGAGGCGCTGCTCGCTTCCCCGGACATCGACGCTGTCTACATTCCGCTGCCGAACGCGCTGCATCTCGAGTGGATTCTGAAGTCATTGGATGCAGGTAAGCACGTCCTCTGTGAAAAACCTTTGGCGATGACCGCCGCTGAGTGCGGGGAGATTGCACGCAAGGCCGACGAGGCCGGGCTCAAAGTCTTAGAAGGCTTCATGTACCGTTTTCACCCGCGTTTCGAGAAGCTGCAAGAACTGCTCGCGGCTCATGCGGTGGGCAAATTGACATTCGTCCACGTTGGTCACTCCTTCGATGCGGGCGGGGACGACAACATCCGCTGGTATACAGCGCTCGGGGGCGGCGCACTTTTCGATACGGGGTGCTACTGCGTCAACGTGAGCCGGATGGTCACGGCGCAGGAGCCGACTGGAGTCGCCGCCTTCGGCAACTACCGCGACGCCAACGACGGCGGTCGCATTGACACCAGCATTGCGGGCATGTTGCGCTTCCCCGGCGGCGCAACAGCGCTTTTTGATACCGGAGTGAACCTCGAGCGGCGAAACTTTTTAGAACTCACGGGTACCGAGGGCCGGCTCTACCTCGACAATCCTTTTGGGCTCCTGGAGGAGGATTCGGTCCTGGAGGAGCATCACTTCGGACAGGACACCATCTTTCACCAGGTCAAGGGCGGAAACCATTTCGTGCGGATGGGCGAACACTTCGCCGACAGCGTCCTGAACGGTACACCGCTCCGCTACGATCTCACGGACGCGGCGAACAACGCGCAGGTATTGGAAACTCTCGACAGGGCAGCGCGGAAACAAGAGGGAGCGTCTGGACCGAGCCCACATGGTGCTGGCTCTTAGTCGGACCTTCCTACGACGACGTGTGATGGGCTGTGGATGACGTACCCGGTCAGCCAGGAGGAGAGGGCGCGGACCTTCTGTTGGGTGCCGGGGAGCAAGGCGAGGTGAACCCCCAGCCAGGAGAGGAATGCCAGTGATCCCTGGAGTTGGATGCGTTTGCGGCCCAGTTCGGCGACCGCTGCGCCGCGGCCGACCATGGCCATGTAACCCTTGTCCCAGTAGGCGAAGGGCTGCCGTGCGCCGCCGGTCAGGTCAGCGTGGATATTGCGGGCGGCCCATTTCCCGGACTGCTCGGCAACGGACCCGAGCTGGGGCAGTTTGGCGCCGGTGGCGTCGGTGATGTTGGCGGAGTCACCCAGGACGTAGACGCCTTCGGCGCCGGGTGCGGTGAGGTCCGGCAGCACGTCGATGCGTCCGCCTTTCCCCTGCGGCAGGCCCGATTCGGCAATGATTTTTCCGGCTTTCAGGCCCCCGGCCCACACGACTGTCTGCGCGGGAATGATGGTCCCATCCGCCAGCGTCACGCCGTCGGCCCGGACTTCGGTAACACCCTGGCCCATGTGCAGCTGGACCCCAAGTTTTATCAGCCGGTCACGGGTGTACGCCTGCGACTTGGCAGAGAAGGGCATGAGCACGTTCGGCACCATATCCACAAGATGGACGCGGCACCGGTCTGCCAGCCCGGGCGAGAAATACTTGGGGACCAGGTACTTGATGTTCTCGGCGAGGGCGCCGGCTGTCTCCACTCCGGTGGGGCCTCCGCCGACCACGACCACTTCTGCGCGGCCGGCCGTCACACGGTCCGCATGGTCCAGGGCTGTAGTGAGGGCAGTGCTCAGGCGCGTGGCGTCGGACACTGAGTACAGCGGGAAGGCATGTTCTTCGGCGCCGGGGGTGTTGAAGAAGTTGGGTACCGCGCCTGCGGCAATGACCAGGATTTTCGCCTGGTAGCGGGAGCCGTCGACAGTGGTGACAGTACGGGTAGCGGATTCGATTGCCGTCACCTCCGCGGTGAGGACCCGGACACTTTTGGCGCGGCGGAACATGGACCGCAGCGGCCGGGCCACAGCTGACACGCCGATCTGCGAGGCAGCAACCTGGTAGAGGAGGGGCTGGAACTGGTGGTAGTTGTTCGCGTCGATAAGGAGCACCCGGATGCCTTTCCGTCCGAGTTGCTCAGCTGCTGTCATGCCGGCAAACCCGCCGCCGACCACGATCACCTGAAATGTATCGTCCATTTGTGCAACATACCCTGCCAAGCAACGGTGCAACAGTGCGTGTTTTCAGTACTGGATTGCCGCATGACGGCTCCTACAGTGGAAGCAGCGATCTACGACGCGATGGATCGAGCCGGGAACGCTGTCTACGACAGCTTACGGAGGGCGGGCCGGCATCACGTGGCCCAGGTGACCTTCGCTCCCGGCCGCGTCCGTCATGCGCGTCCGTCATGACTGTTTCCGCCGTCGTGCCTGTGCGGTGAGTTCGTGCGCGCCGTAGCTGTTGTCGTCAGGGTTGGCGGTGACGCCGGGTGTGGTGAGCTTGTCGATGCGGTCCAGGACGTCGGCGGACAGGGTGATGTCTGCTGCCGCCGCCGAGCGGGCTGTATGTGAGGGTGCCCATCCCATGGCGCTGCACCGTGGGGAGGACGTCCTCTTCGATGCCGCGGACTAAAATCGAGTACGGCGGCTGCTCGGTGTTCAGGCGGCGGAGGGAGTTTTCGACCGCCCGCATGATCCAGCGGCGGGATGCCCGCGTCGAGGGCGCGGTGGATGATGCGGATGTTGTCGGCGCGGTCTCCGTTGCCCCAGGGGCCGAACATCATCGCGCCGAGACACAGGGGGCTGACCTCACACCGGTGCGGCCAAGGGGGCGGTAGCCTTGATGGTTTCTCCTCTCTGTTTCAGGCTTCAGGAATGACCATGGCGAAGCGCTCCTCGCGGGCTTCGTCCGGGTCGGGTCCGTTGCGCACGCCGGCGTCGAGGGCGTCGATGGATGAGAGCTCGTCGGGGCTGAGCTCGAAGTCGAAGACGTCGAAGTTCTCCGTGATGCGTTCCGGGTTCGTCGACTTCGGGATGGCTGAGCGGCCCTGCTGCAGGTGCCAGCGCAGCATGACTTGGGCGGCGCTCTTGCCATGCGCCTGTCCGATGGCGGCGATTGCGGGGTCTTCCATCACGTTCCGGCGGTTCTCACCCCAGCCGGGGTAGAAGGTGATGCCGCCGATGGGTGACCAGGCTTGGGGGGAGGATGCGGTTGGCGGCGTCGGCGGCCTGGACGGCGGTCTGGGTGAAATAGGGGTGCAGCTCGATCTGGTTCACGGCCGGGACGATGTCGGTCGCACCGAGCAGCTGCTCCAGGTGGTGCGGCATGAAGTTGCTGACGCCGATCGCCCGCACGCGTCCGTCGGCGAGCAGGGTTTCCAGCGCCTTGTACGCTGCGATGGTCTTTTCGAACCGGTCGGGGGCGGGCTGGTGCAGGATGAGCAGGTCGAGGCAGTCGGTGCCTAGCTTGGCGACCGCCTTGTTCCAGGCGTGCAGTGTCTCGTCGTAGCCGTAGTCGCTGACCCAGACTTTGGTCTCGATAAATACGTCCGCCCGGTCGACGCCGGAACGCCGGATGCCCTCGCCGACCTCCCGTTCGTTACCGTACGCGGCGGCGGTGTCGATGTGCCGGTAGCCTGCAGCCAGCGGCCGCCGCGTAACGTGGATGCCATGACAGACAGCGACGACGTGCTGAAGTTCCTGACCTCCCGCCGAGCCAGGATCACGCCCGAGGAAGCCGGTCTGCCGGTCTTCGGGGGCAACCGACGCGTCGCTGGCCTGCGCCGTGAGGAAGTCGCGATGTTGGCCGGGATGAGTATTGACTACTATATCCGCCTGGAGCGGGGGAACCTCTCGGGTGCTTCGGACAGCGTCCTTGAGGCTCTTGGGCGTGCACTGAAGCTCGACAACGCCGGGACGGCCCACCTCTTTGATCTGGCCCGCGCCGCGACATCCGCTCCCCGGGTCCCGCGCAAGCGCAGCCCGCAGACGGTACGGCCGAGCGTGCTGCGCGTTATCGACGCGATTACGACGGTGCCGGCCTGGGTCCGCAACGACCGCGGCGATGTCCTCGCCGCCAATGAGCTTGGCCGGGCCCTCTATCTGGATCTGATGGCCGAAGCAACCACCCCGCCGAACAGCGCACGGTTCACCTTCCTGAACCCAAAAGCGCGGGAGTTTTTCGCCGATTGGGAACGCAGCGCGGACGACATCGTCGCTGTCCTGCGCTCCACCGCGGGGAAAAACCCCTACGACAAGGACCTCACCGACCTGATCGGTGAGCTCTCAACCCGTAGCGAGGAGTTCCGCGCACGGTGGGCCCGGCACGATGTGAAATACCACCGCACAGGCCGCAAACGGCTCCACCATCCGATCGTCGGCGGCCTGGATCTGAGCTTTGAAGCCTTGGAGCTGCCCTCTGACCGGGGCTGCGGATCAACGTGTACACGGCCGAGCCCGGGACACCGTCCGAGGATGCGCTCAAAGTCCTTGCCAGCTGGGCCGCCACCCAGCGAAACGCGACGGAGATTCCCGTCAAGTAGAAGCAGTGACGGAACGTCCCCGACCGTGCTCCTCCTCGGCGCCACTGGCAGCGGCAACGCAGCATCGGGGCAAAAGGCCGCCGAATCCGCGCCGTGACATTGGACTCGTATCCGCCCGCACAGGAATAACAGAGGCCTCAAGGACCTTGTTGCAGACGGGCTCCGACCATCGGTTGCCCCGTGAAAGGACCACTTTTGCCTACAGCTTTCATCCCGTTCACCATGTGCGCCACAGTCCGCGACGACCTTTCGCGCTCCTTCCGTACCGACATAGAACGCCTCACCTCCGGCCACCGCGGTTGGGCGCCGTTGGACGTGGTCAGGTCGACCAACACCAAGGCACTTCTGCGGGGAGCGATCCCGCAAGGCGATCACACCGCCAGCGACGCGAGTCTTGCCCGCTACCTCCAGGACCGCCTTGTGGCCGATAAGGACATCCATCTGGATCTCGTCGTCAGCATCCATCGGTAATCTCGGACAGCCCCGGACCTGTCGTTGGATCTACCCTGTAGGAGAATCCTCGGCTAGGCCTGCGGTCCCGGCTGAGGAGCTGCCCGGGGAGGGATGGCCCAGGGCCGTGGATCCGGATGCGGGGGAGAGGCCGAGCCGCCGGACCACCTCAGCCGCCTCCTCGGCAGGAGTCCGGCCCACGTCCACGACGATTGTGTTCTCATCGGGTCCGGGCGGCTCCAGCGTCGCGATCTGTGAATCCAGTAGCGTGGCCGGCATGTAGTGGTCCATGCGCGCCGTCAGGCGGCGGGCAATCTGTTCCTTGGAGCCCGACAGGTGCACGAAAACGACGTTCTTTTCGCGCAGGCGGTCCCGGTATACCCTTTTCAGCGCTGAGCACGTGATGATGCCTGGTATCCCGGCCATGGTGTGCTCAATGATCCAGGAGGCGATGGTATCAAGCCACGGCCAGCGGTCCTCGTCCGTCAGCGGAACGCCGGAGGCCATCTTCGCGACGTTTTCCGCTGGGTGCAGATCGTCTCCCTCCTCGAGGTCCCAGCCCAGCTGGCCGGCAAGGATGCCCGCGACCGTCGACTTGCCCGACCCGGACACGCCCATGATCACGAGGACGGGTTGCTGGACCGACGCGGGGGTCGGTGTGTCTCCCGGCGTGGTCATGCGATCACCAGGGAAAGAAGCATGACCAGCCCGAAGCCCACAACGGAGATCAGCGTTTCCATGACGGACCAGGTTTTGAACGTTTCCCCAACCGTCAGGCCAAAGAGTTCCTTGACCAACCAGAAACCGGCGTCGTTCACGTGGGAAAGGAACAGCGATCCGGCGCCCACGGCGAGGGCGAGCAGGCCAGCGTGGACGGGAGAGAGGGAGCTAGCCAATGGCGCCACGATGCCTGCCGCAGTCACTGTGGCCACGGTGGCGGAGCCGGTGGCCAGGCGCATGGCGACGGCGATCAGGAACCCCAGGACGAGCACTGAGATGTTGGCTCCCGTGGCCCACTTGGCAACGGAATCGCCGACGCCCGCACCGATGAGGGTCTGTTTGAATCCACCGCCGGCACCGACGATAAGGATCACTGCCGCGATGGGTCCCACCGAAGCACCGATCTTGCTGCCGATTTTGCCGCCATTGAATCCGACCCCATAGCCGAACGTCACCAGGGCCAGCAGCACTGCCAAGGTCATGGCCACCAGGGGTTCGCCGATGAAGTCGAAAAAGACGCGTGCACCGCTGGGGTTCTTGGCGTCCGGATCGATAATGTCGACGATGGCCTTGAGGAGCATCAGCACCACGGGGAAGACGATCGTCAGCAGGGTGACGAGGAAGGTCGGCTGGCGCTTCGCGTCGGGATCCGCCTGGGCGTGCTCGGTGTCCACGCCGCCTGCAAGCTTCGGTGCGTCCACGGGCACCCAGCGTGCGGCGAGAGTCGAAAACAGCGGTCCACAGATGATGACAGTGGGTATTGCCACCAGCAAGCCGAGTGCCAGGGTGATGCCCAACGGTGCGTTCAGGCTGGCAATGGCGACGAGCGGCCCCGGATGCGGGGGGACGAGGCCGTGCAGAACTGACAGGCCGGCGAGAGCGGGAATCGCCACCCGCATGAGCCTCCCGCCGGAGCGCAGTGCCACCAGCACGATGACGGGCAGCAGCAGCACGAGGCCGATCTCGAAGAACATCGGCAACCCGATGATCACGGCGACGAGCGCCATAGCCCACGGGAGCAGTCTCGGAGAAACTTTGCCGAGCAGGGTGTCCACCACACGGTTGGCACCCCCGGAATCGGCCAGCAACTTCCCCAGCATGGCACCCAACGCGATCAGCAGCCCCACTTCCTTTAGGGTGGCCCCCACACCGTCCTCAAAGTTGCTGATGACCTTGCCGAAGTCAACGCCGGACGCGAGCCCAACGAACGCCGAACCGAGGACCAGCGCCAGGAACGGGTGGAGCTTGAGTTTAACGATCAGGACCACGATCAGTGCGATGCCAATGGCGGCCACCACCACGAGCTGGGTATCGTGTCCGTTCCACGGCTCCACTGCAGCCGGAAGGAGAAGGGGTTCCATAAATTCCTCGAAATTGACGGGTGACCGGCATGATCATGCTAGTCGCCGACCTGCAGATATGCGACGAGGCGCGTGAGTTTCTTTTCCGGGGTCGGAATCGCTGGCAAGCAACAGAATCAGCCCGTACGACGGGGCGTACAGGCCCCGAACGTGCGCCTTTTTGAGCGGCTGCAATGCGAGGCGCCGATGCGGTTTGCACGGCAGAAATATGTTCCTCGTCTGTGTTCCTCGTCGTCCTCTTCTTGCCAGGACGATTTTCTGCTGGCAGCCTAACGTGGACAAGCCAGGTGTGCTTTAGTAAAGCCATGGCTGCTCCCATCGAGGACTACGCGCTGCTGTCGGATCTCCAGACAGGGCCCCTGATCTCCAGGAACGGGAGCATTGACTGGCTTTGCTTCCCGCGGTTTGACTCCCCGTCGTTGTTCAGTTCCCTGGTTGGCGTCGAGAGTCATGGCCGCTGGCTCCTTACTCCCCGCCATTCCGAAGCAGCGGTGGTGAAGCGGCATTATGTCGATTCAACCTTTGTGTTGGAAACAGTCTGGAAGACGCCCACGGGACTGGCCCGGGTCACGGACTTCATGCCGGTGGGGCATACGGGTTCGTCGATTTTGCGCCGGGTCACCGGGCTGGAGGGACGGGTCGAGATGTGTCAGGAACTGATCATCCGTCCGCGATACGGCACGGTGGTGCCTTGGGCCAGGCGAATCCAGGACGGCGCGGCTCCCCGCGGAATGGTGCTTTTAGCCATGGCAGGCCCGGACGCCGTTGCGCTGCGGGGACCGTATCTGCCTGAGGCCCACGCACATGGACACTCGGGGGAATTCCACGTGGCAAGGGGAGAAGTTGCCGACTTTGAACTGACCTGGTTTCCATCACACCGGCCTGTCCCTCCGGCGATCGACGTCGACGCTGCACTCGAACAGTCCATCGATTATTGGACCCGATGGGGCAGCCATTGCCGTTCAGACGGTCCTTACGGGGGCGCGGTGAAGCGTTCCCTGTTAGTGCTGAGGGCGCTGACGCATTATGAGACCGGTGGCATAGTTGCCGCCCCCACCACCTCCCTACCGGAGGAGTTCGGCGGGCCGCGGAACTGGGACTACCGGTACTGCTGGCTGCGTGACGCTGCTTTGACGCTGGAGTCCATGCTTACCCACGGCTATGAAACTGAGGCCCTCCAGTGGCGCAACTGGTTGCTCCGGGCCCTCGCCGGCGAGCCCGAAGATCTGCAGATCATGTATGGCATCGGCGGGGAACGGGACTTGCCGGAGCGGGTCCTGGACCATCTGCCCGGTTACCAGAACTCACAGCCGGTGCGAGTTGGAAATGCGGCGGTCGCCCAGTTCCAGGCCGACGTCGTGGGCGAAGTGATGGTGGCGCTTGAAAGACTCCGCTTGGCCGGGGGCAAGGAAGACCACTTCTCCTGGACGCTTCAGCAGATCCTGCTGGGCTTCGTGGAGAAACACATCGAGGACAAAGACTTCGGCCTGTGGGAAATGCGGGGAAACCCGCAATTCTTTACACACTCACGAGTCATGATGTGGGCCGCTTTCGACTGCGGAATACGCGCGGTCCGCAACCACGGTCTGGATGGACCTGCTGATCACTGGGAACACCTGCGCGGGCGGCTGCGGACGGAAATCCTGCACGAAGGATTCGACCGGAATCTCAATTCCTTCACCCAGACCTACGGCGGAGGGCAGACCGACGCGGCCTTGCTCGTCATGCCGCAGGTCGGGTTCCTTCCCTACAACGATGACCGCATGCTGGGAACCGTTGCACGACTGGAGGAGGAACTCCTCACCGACGACGGCCTGCTGTTGCGGTACCGCACCGAGACCGGCGTTGATGGGCTGGACCCAGGGGAGCATCCCTTCCTTGCGTGCTCCTTTTGGCTGGTTGAGCAGTACGCCCGCACGGGCCGCAGGTTCGAGGCAAAGAACCTGATGGACAAACTGGTGGGATTCGCCAATGAACTCGGCCTCCTAAGTGAGGAGTACGCCACTAAGGAGGGGCGGATGGCCGGCAATTTTCCGCAGGCGTTCTCGCATCTGGCACTCGTGCGGGCGGCGGACGCCATGCATGGCGTAGACCTACTGAGCATGGCCGCGGAAGCCACCCCAACGGGTAGTTTAAACCATTCCGAATGAGTGTTTTCTCTGAGGCAAATAGGCGGGACGATGGATATCAGGCCTACCCGTGGGAGTGGGAGTGGATGTGACTGCATCGCTCAGTCCTCCCACGGCGGCTGAAGATTCAACCGCCGCTTGACTCCAGCCGCGGCCTTGCGACCACCCCGCCGGCGCGTTACGGCGAGCACAGCAGAAAGGCACATCCAATGAGCAAAACCTTCCAGCCCGCCGAGCTGTTCGAGGGCAAACTAGATGAATCCCTGCTCGGCCCTCCCTTGGCCGAGGTGCTTGGCGACGAGATTCCAACGAGGATTTCCATTCCTTTTACCAGCGACGACTCCCGCATCCTCTCTGGGGTCTGGGAAGCCGACCCGGGCCTCTCACGGTGGGAGTTTTTGGAACGCGGTGAGGTGATTCACGTCCTTGCAGGCCGCATGGTGGTCACTGAGGACGGCGGTGAACCGGTCACACTGGAGGCTGGAACTGCAGGCTTCTTTCCAATCGGGTGGCGAGGAACCTGGGAGATCCAGCAACGGATCAGAAAGTTCTTTGTGATCTTCACGTCCTGACCGGCCATCGGCCACCGCATCAAACAATGGAGGAACGGAAATGGAGGCAGGTGACGGCGCCGCCGGCCGGGATCCGGCATCCCTGGTGCTTTCCGGGCAGAAGGGCATTGCGGCCTGGCAGGAAGACCTGTACCGGGCATTTCACCAGCATCCGGAACTGGGTCATCAGGAGGTTGAAACGTCCGCGACCGCTGCCCGGCTTCTGACCGGGTTCGGTTTCGGCGTCCGGGAGAAGATTGGCTCCACCGGCGTCGTTGGCATCCTGAACAATGGGGACGGCCCGACTGTGCTGGTGCGTGCGGACATGGATGCCCTGCCCATGGCCGAGGACACAGGACTGGACTATGCCAGCACCGACACCGCGACCGACGACGCCGGAAACACCGTCCCCGTTGCCCACGCCTGCGGACATGACGTGCACATCGCGTGCCTCCTGGGTGCTGCACGGCTGCTGGCAGCCGAACGCACGGCCTGGAGGGGAACTTTCGTGGCACTCTTCCAGCCAGCCGAGGAACTGGCTGATGGGGCGCGCCGGATGGTCGGGAGCGGGCTTGCCGACGTGATTCCAAAGCCGGACGTGGCCCTGGCCCAGCATGTGCTCGCGTTTCCCTCCGGGCGTGTCGGAACCCGCCAGGGGGCGGTCCTGTCCAGCGCTGACAGCATGAGGATCACCGTGTACGGGCGCGGCAGCCACGGCTCGATGCCGCAGCTGTCGGTCGATCCCGTGGTGCTCGCGTCGATGATTGTCATCCGCCTGCAGCAGATCGTGTCGCGTGAGGTCACGCCGGGGGAGTTTGCCGTCCTCACGGTCGGACGGATCAGCTCCGGGTCCAAGAGCAATATCATCTCGGACCGTGCGGTGCTTGAACTGAATATCCGCACCTTCAACACGGGCACGCGTGACTTGATATTGAACGCGGTCAAGCGCATCGTGACCGGTGAATGCGTGGCAGCGGGGTCGCCGAAGGATCCCGAATTCGAGCTCTATGACCACTACCCGCTGACGGAGAACGACCCAGGCGCGACGGAGAAGGTTTCCTCGGCTTTGCGGAAGTACTTCGGCGATCGGGCGTTTACGATCGGCCCGCAGCCGGCCAGCGAGGACTTCAGTGAGATCCCGGACGCCTTGGGTTCTCCCTACACCTACTGGGGAATCGGCGGGACCGATCCGCAGCTCTACGCGAGGGCCGAGGCCGCCGGCACCGTCTTGACCGACGTTCCCGGTAACCATTCACCGAAGTTTGCTCCGGTAATCACCCCCACACTGCAGACCGGCACCGCGGCCATCGTCGTAGCCGCCTGCGCCTGGCTCGGCCACACGCCAGACGCCGGACCAAGCCGCGCGGGCGACGGGATGATGTGATTTACCTAACATCAGGTTGTGATGCGAGCCACACAGGAGTCGATAATTAGCTTGCATATTCGGGTGTAGCCTGATATACGTCACCAGCAATGGTGCTGGTGCTGACCAAGGAGTCGTACCATGAGTATCGAATCAAGCTCCGCGGCAGGGACGGTCCCAGCGGGAAGTGCCCGCAGGCCCGAAAATCCCTTACCGGCCCAGGGCACGGTTGTGTCTCCGCAGGCGACCATCGGCCCACCCTTTGCCGATCCGGCCGCTTTAGGTCTGGGCGCTTTCGCAATGACCACCTTTGTCCTCAGTGTGATCAATGCAGGCCTGATCCCCAAAGCGGACGAACCGGTAGTCCTGGGGCTTGCACTGTTCTACGGCGGCATCGCGCAGTTCGCCGCGGGAATCTGGGAATTTGCCAACCGCAACGTCTTTGGTGCGACGGCTTTCTGCTCGTACGGAGCCTTCTGGCTGTCCTTCTGGTTCTTGAGCCAGTTCAACGCGGCCAGTCTCCCGGCAGCGGACGCCGGGAAAGCAGTCGGCCTCTACCTTCTGGCCTGGGCAATTTTTACCGCCTACATGACCATTTCCGCGTGGCGTGTCAGCATGGGCGTCTTTGCCGTTTTCGTCTTCCTGACACTGACGTTCATCGCGCTGTTTCTCGGTGCCTTCGCCGGGGCAACCGGATTGACGGTGTTGGGTGGATGGCTTGGCATCGTCACGGCGCTTATTGCCTGGTACTGCTCCCTCGCGGTGGTCGCGAACGCCACCTACAAACGGACCGTGCTTCCGGTGGGACGACGGTGAGAGGCTATGGCGGCAGACCCAACAGAATCGGACGAGACCCTCGCAAACCTGTTGCACGAACAGCGGCGCTTTCCTCCGGAAGCCGGCTTCTCCGCCCAGGCCAACGCGACGTCGTCGGACTATGACGACGCCGACGCCGACAGGCTGGCGTTCTGGGCACGGCAGGCGGGTCGGCTGGACTGGTCCCAAAAATGGAGTGATGTACTGGACTGGTCCACTCCGCCATTCGCCAAATGGTTCGTCGGGGGCAGGCTCAATGCCGCCTACAACTGCCTTGACCGGCATGTAGCTGCCGGCCGCGGAGACAAGGTCGCTTACTACTTTGAAGGCGAAGCCGGGGACAGCCGCACGATCACCTATGCCCAGCTCACCGATCTGGTCTGCCAGGCAGCGAACACGCTGACCGATTTGGGCGTCATGTCCGGTGACCGGGTGGCCATTTACATGCCGATGATTCCGGAAACCGTCGTGGCGATGCTGGCCTGTGCGCGAATTGGAGCACCGCACACAGTCGTGTTCGGCGGGTTCTCTGCGGACGCGCTCCGGACGCGGATCCACGACTGCGATGCGCGGATCGTCATAACGTCCGACGGCGCCTACCGCCGCGGCAAGGCCAGCGGGTTGAAGTCCGCCGTCGACGAGGCCCTGCTGGACTGCCCGGACGTTCGCAACGTCCTGGTGGTCCGCCGGACGGGCCAGGAGGTCGATTGGACACCGGGCCGCGATATTTGGTGGCACGAATCGGTTGAGCTGGCTTCCGCCGATCACGACGCCGAGGCCTTCGACGCCGAACATCCCCTGTACGTGATGTACACCTCGGGCACCACGGGCAAGCCCAAGGGCATCCTGCACACCACCGGTGGCTATCTCACGGCCTGCGCCTACACCCACTGGGCGGTGTTCGACATAAAGACTGAGTCCGATATTTTCTGGACAGCCGCTGACATTGGCTGGGTTACCGGGCATAGCTACATCGTGTATGGTCCCTTGGCCAACGGTGCTACCTCCGTGCTGTACGAGGGCACGCCGGACACCCCGCACCAGGGCCGATGGTGGGAAATCATCGACAAGTACAAGGTCACGATTCTCTACTGTGCCCCGACCGCCATCCGGACGTTCATGAAATGGGGCGCCCAGATACCGGCCAAGTACAGCCTCGGGAGCCTGCGTGTGATCGGCACCGTGGGCGAACCGATCAACCCGGCTGCCTACATCTGGTACCGGGAGAACATCGGGCACAACCAAACGCCCGTTGTGGACACCTGGTGGCAGACCGAGACCGGGGCCATCATGATCAGCCCGCTCCCGGGAGTTACAGCAGGTAAACCCGGCGCCGCCATGAAGGCACTCCCCGGGGTCGTGGCCGACGTCGTGAATGACGCGGGCGCACCGGTTGCTAACGGCTCCGGCGGCTATCTGGTACTGAGGGAACCTTGGCCATCCATGGTGCGCACCATCTGGGGCGACAACGACCGCTACGTTGAGACGTACTGGTCACGGTTCCCGGGGCTCTACTTTGCCGGGGACGGCGCGAAGAAGGACGAGGACGGGGACATTTGGCTTCTCGGCCGGGTGGACGACGTGATGAACGTGGCAGGACACCGGCTTTCGACGACGGAAATCGAATCGGCGCTCGTCGCCCATCCGAAAGTCGCCGAAGCCGCCGTCGTCGGCGCCCTCGACGACACCACCGGGCAGGCCATCGTCGCCTTCGTCATCCTGCGCAGCGGGGCAGGGGACGGCGGACCCGAGGTCGTGCAGGAGCTGCGGGAACATGTTGCCAAGGAAATCGGCAAAATCGCCCGGCCCCGGCAGATCATGGTGGTCGCGGAGCTGCCCAAAACCCGGTCCGGCAAGATCATGCGACGGCTCCTCAAAGACGTGGCGCAGGACAGGCCGATCGGGGATGTCACCACCCTGGCGGACTCGTCAGTCATGGACCTGATCAAGGCCGGCATGCCGGGCGGCGCCGGCTCGCCGCAGTAGATGGCCGCCAGGTAGTGCTGAACAGTGGATTCCGTAGGGGGAGAGTTGTCCCCCTACGGCGCTAATGCAAAATAGCGCTGATCTCCGCCCGGACCAGCCGCTCGGCCAGTTCGCCAAGGTCCAGGTTCAGGACGGCTTTGAGGGCGCGCGCCATATTGGGGGCTGCGGCAAGAAATTCGGCCAGGCCCGCATCAGCTTCCAGCTCACGTCCGAGCTTTAACCGAACGTCATCGGCGGTCCAGTGGCTGTCGGAATGCTGACTGGTGAGTACAGTCCTGGTGTTCATGGCCCTGCCCTTCCTTCGCATGTGCATTGGCTTTGCCATAAACGACTTTGCCCGTCTGGGCTCAAGAATGGGGCAGGCAGCGAGCCAGATTTCAACAGGTTTTGACCAAGTTTTCCTCAAGCCCTAACTCCGCTGCGGACCACGTCCTGGCGGGCCTGCGCTGGATGTGGGATCCGTCTCCGTTCGTGGCGGGACTAATCCGCCGGTTGGCACAGTTATGCCCTTGGGGCCAAACATGGCTGCGCACGCACCTCGCTTTGATGACAACGGGAATGAGCTTTAATGACGACGACAACTGCCGAGGGAGTCGGCTTCCGTTCCCGGCGGGGGCCCATCCTGATAGCCCTGATGCTCTCGACCGGTCTGGTGGCGATCGATTCGACCATCGTTGCGACGGCGGTGCCGTCGATCGTGGCAGATGTCGGCGGGTTCACCTCGTTCCCGTGGCTTTTCTCGGCCTATTTGTTGGCACAGGCTGTCTCGGTGCCCGTCTACGCTAAGCTCTCTGACGTCGTCGGCCGCAAGCCAATCATTCTCAGCGGCATAGGCCTATTCCTGCTCGGTTCGATCCTCTGCGGACTGGCCTGGAGCATGCCGGCCCTCATCGCGTTCCGTGTGCTGCAGGGTCTTGGCGCGGGAGCAGTACAGCCGGTGGCCATCACCATCGCCGGCGATATCTACACGCTCGCCGAACGGTCAAAGGTGCAAGGCTACCTTGCCAGCGTGTGGGCGATATCCTCCGTCGTTGGCCCGACGCTCGGGGGCGTGTTCTCCTCGCTGGGCATCTGGCGTGGAATCTTCCTCGTGAACATCCCACTTTGCCTGCTGGCAGGGTGGATGCTGATCCGAACATTCCACGAGAATGTCGAGCACACCAAGCACCGGGTCGACTACCTGGGGGCCGGACTGCTGACCATTTCGCTCAGCCTGCTCATCCTTGGCGCCCTCGAGGGTGGCCAGGCGTGGGCCTGGAACTCGTCCATCAGCATTGCTGTCTTTGCCGTCGGAGCGCTGATGTTCGCGGCGTTCCTCCTCGTCGAGAGGAGGGCAGCCGAACCGGTGCTGCCGCCGTGGGTCGTGTCCCGCCGGCTGCTGGCGACGACGGCCATGATCTCCTTCGGCGTCGGTGCAGTCATGCTGGGTCTCACCTCCTACGTGCCCACCTTCCTCGAAGGAGCACTGAAGACCTCCCCGATTCTTGCCGGGCTCGCGTTGGCGGCATTGACCATCGGCTGGCCGATCAGCGCGTCCCAAGCGGGCCGCTTCTATCTTCGGATTGGGTTCCGGAGGACCGCCCTGATCGGCGTCACGGTAACGGTCATCGGAACCGCCGTTCTTGCCTTTACTGCCCCCGCACCCAACATTCTGTTGGCAGCGGCAGGTTGCTTCGTCGTCGGGCTCGGACTCGGGCTGGTTGCAACCCCGAGCCTCATTGCCGCCCAGTCAAGCGTCGAATGGAATGAGCGCGGTGTGGTCACCGGCACCAACCTTTTTGCACGTTCGATCGGCAGCTCCATCGGCGTGGCCGTTTTCGGAGCAGCGGCCAACGCGATTTACGCCAGCGCCCCCGGCGGTGTTGCCGATCCGCAGACGATCGTATCGGCGTCGACCGCCGTATTCCTGGCCGTACTGGTCGGTGCGGTACTCACCGTGTTCGCCGTTATCGCGATGCCTGCCACCGATGGCAAGGGAAGCAGCCCCGACGCCGCCGCCAAGGCCAGGACGGCATCCTCACAGGATTAGGACCGCACCCACAGCATGCGGGCGGGCGCCGGCAGCGGCTTCTTGAATCGAGCGGTCTGAACAGGCCGAGGGCGTGTGACGGCCAGGATCATTCCGACGCCGGCCATCGATGAGACCATGGCGGAGCCGCCGTAGGAGATGAACGGCAGGGGCACGCCAATGACCGGGAGTAAGCCGGTGACCATGGCGATGTTCACCACGGCCTGACCGATAATCCAGGTGATCACGCTGGAGGAGACAATGCGGGCGAACGTGTCCTGGGTCCGGGCAATGACCTTGAAAACAGCGATGGCCAGGACCGTAAACAGCACGAGCACCAAGAGTGTTCCAGCCAGGCCGAGTTCTTCGCCGAGGATTGTGAAGATGAAGTCGTTGTGGGCTTCGGGGATCCAGTTCCATTTTTGCCGGCTCTGCCCCAGGCCCACGCCGAACCAGCCGCCCGAGGCCAGGGCATACTGGCCGTGCAGTGCCTGGTAGCCGACTCCCTGGGAATCATCCTCTGCACCCGCCCCAAGCCAGGACGAAATTCGCCCGACACGGTTGCCGCTCGTGGCCACCAGGATGAGGGCTGCCAGGGCGCCGAGAATGCCGGCGACACCGAAAACCTTCATCCGTACGCCGCCGTAAAACATCGTCGCGGCGATGATCATCATGATGATCATCGCCGTACCCAGGTCATGCCCGAGTGCAACAAGCCCGATGATGAGGACGCCGGCCGGCACGAGCAACGGGACGACGGCGTGCCTCCACTGGTGGAGCAGGGCCTGCTTGCGGGACAGGACGGCCGCTGCCCAGACGATAAGCGCGAGCTTGGCGAACTCGGATGGCTGCACGGTGAACCCACCGAGGCCCAGCCAGTTCCGATTGCCGTTCACGGTCATGCCCAAGGGCGTGAACACCAGGCCAAGGGCTACGACGGCGGCACCCAGAAGCGGCCAGGCGAGCTTGCGGATGTGCCGGGTCTGCAGGCGCGCCAAAACGAACATGATGGCTATCCCGGCTGCCGTCCACGTGGCCTGCTTCAGCGGAAGGTCGTACGGATTCCTTCCGGCCGCCACCGACTCCACTGAGGACGCCGAGGCAACCTCGATCAGGCCGAGTGCTGCCAGAACCAGCACGACCGCCAGAATGACCGGCCGGGTGCGGTCCCCGGACTCATCACCGAGCCAGCGTCCGATGCGGAGCAGGAGATCGCTGCGCCCCGTCATTCTGCCCGGCGGAAGCTTCGGGGTCATTTGCTCATCACTGTTTTCCTTCCCTCGGCCGGCCCTGCTCCGGGCCGTTCCGGGAAGGAGAAACCCACCGGGGAGAAATCATACGTCCTGGCCGGCAGGATTTGGTGCTCTGCCGGAGATGAGGTCATCCCCAGTAGAGCTGCCGGCCGTAGAGGTGCCTGCGCCGCGGTTGCCTCACCGGGGGAGCGGAACAGAACTCCTGGAGGTCGGCGACCAGCCGGAAGTACCGGTCTGATTCCAGGGCGGCGAGTGCAGTGTCGTAAGCCACTTCATAGGCGCTTCCCTGTGCGCTGCCCGAGTCCTGGTGGTTCCATGGAGTCTGTTCGTGCACGGGTGCGGAGTGGCTGAGTGGCCCCAGTGCTTCGGTGAGCCAGGTTAGCTCTGTGCGGAGCTCATCCACTGCAGTCCGGTCGAAGAGCTTGCGGTCCCCGAGCACTGACCAGACCCGTCCCGCGGCAGCACTCATGGCGCTTGAGGCACCCTGTTCGCCGGACCGCACACTGGGGTCGTAACAGAGCAGCGCGGCGACCTGATCGTAAAGGAAGGATGATGCGACCGGCTCGGCTTGATGGTGGGTTCTCTCCAGAGCTTTCAGCATTTTCGTGTCCCGACTCTCCCGATGCCCGGGCCCACCGAAGGCCCGGAGATTTCATCGTCTCCGACAGCTTCATGCTGACCCGCGGACCTGAGACAGCGATGAGAAGCCTGTGAGGGTCTTCTCATGCGCGCTTTGCCGTTGGACGTGGTTCGGCGGATGTCTATGCTGATGCTTGCAAGCAAGCTCACCGCGAGGCGATGGAGGTCGCCGTGAGGAGGCTAGGGCAATGGCAGAACCTAAGGGCAGGGTAGTCTGCGACATCACGGTCACGGCTGACGGCTACTCTGCCGGGCTCAACCAGACCGAGCAGCGCCCGTTCGGAGACGACGGCGGCGACGGCTCCGGCGACGGGCTGCACGCATGGATGTTCAGAACTCCCGAAGAGAACCGGGCGGAGATCGACCAGATTGTCGCCGCCAAAGCGTTCATCATGGGGCGCAACATGTTTGGCCCGGTGCGTGGTGAGTGGGATCGGCAATGGAACGGGTGGTGGGGCGACGATCCGCCGTTTCACGGTCCGGTCTTCGTGCTGACACACCACGCCCGCGAGGCACAGCCGATGGACGGCGGCACCACCTACCACTTCGTCACCGACGGCATCGAGTCGGCGCTGGTACAGGCACGCGCGGCTGCCGGGGACGGCGATGTCGCGATCGGCGGTGGCGCCACGACGATTAACCAGTACCTCACGGCGGGCCTGATCGACGAGCTGCGCGTGCACATCGCGCCGCTCACGTTCGGCTCCGGCACACGACTGTTCGACGGCGTCCCGCCGCTGAAGCTCGAGCAGGTGAAGTCCCGGGCAGCGAGCCTGGTCACGCACGTCACCTACCGCGTGCAGTCGTGAAGCGGATTAGATCGAGGAGATGGCAATGAGCGCAGCGAATGCAGAAACACCATCAGCGGATCTGTTGGTTGACCTGATCATCTCCTTGGATGGGTATGCCTCGGCCGAGGGGTGGCCCGGCTGGTGGGGACTGGAAGGGCCGGAATACCTGGGCTGGCTCGAGCAGGAGGGCAAGAAGAACTACACCTTCCTCATGGGGGCGAATACTTACAGGGTGATGTCCAGCATGTCCAAGGAGGCCGCGGCCAACGGATCGGGCTTCTCGCAGGACGAAGGAGCCGCCCTGACCGGCCTTGACAGCGTCCCGAAGGTCATCTTCTCCTCCACCCTGCAGGCGCCCCTCACCTGGCCCAACTCCGAGCTGGTTACCGGCGACGCCGTCGAGGCCGTGAGGGAGATGAAACGGACCGGGCCCCGGCCCCTCAGCACGCTCGGCAGCCTCAGCCTCTGCCGGTCCCTGCTGAGCGCCGGCCTCGTGGACCGGTTCCGGCTGGTCGTCTTCCCGGTGATCACGGGCCGCACGGGGCGGGAGCGCATCTACGATGGCTATCCTGACGTCTCGCTGGAAATGGTGGACAGCCGGACCTTCGACGGCAGGCTCCAGCTGCTCGAGTACGTCCCCACCGTTCTCAACGGGCCGCCGCTCAACGGGCCGCCGGACAGCGGCTCGCCCGGCGGCGGCCCGAGCTAAGCCGGCCCACGGCAATGCCCGGGCGGGCGCCTGTTCGGGCACCCGACCGGGCCATCCGTCACCTAGAAGTTGAACTTATCCACGTTGTCCGCGGTAAAGACGGTGGGGTCACCGAGGAGTACTACGCCATTGGCTCCCACCGTGAATTCGCCCAGGTCGCCGGCCTTGAACTTCTCGCCTTCGGCGCCGGTGATCTGGCCGGAGGCGAGGGCGGCACCGGCGTAGGCGGTGAGGTAGCCGAGCTTCTCGACATCCCACAGCGCGAACGACTTCATGGTGCCGTTCTTCACGAACTCCTTGAGCTGGCTGGGGAATCCAAGCCCGGTGAGCTGGACCTTGCCCTTGTATTCAGAGCCTGACAGGTACTGCGCGGCGGCCGCCACACCAACGGTGGTGGGGGAGATGATGCCCTTGAGCGTGGGGTGCTGCTGCAGCAGCGCCTGGACTTCCTGCTGGGACTTCTGGGCGTTGTCATCACCATAAACCGTGGCTACCAGCTTCAGCTTGGAGTACTCGGGCTTTTCGAGTTCCTTCTTCATGAGCGCGATCCAGGCGTTCTGGTTGGTCGCGTTGGCCGTGGCGGACAGGATGCCGATGTCGCCGCCGTCGGCTCCGATGGCTTCGGAGATGAGCTTGATCTGGGTGGCGGCGATGCCTTCTGCCGTGGCCTGGTTGATGTAGATGTCACGGCATTCCGGGTCGGTGTCGGAGTCGAAGGTCACCACCTTGGCTCCGCCACTGCGCGCCTCGTCCAGGGCCGAGCAGATGGCCTTGGGGTCGTTGGCAGACGTGGCGATGACGTCCGTTCCCTGCTGCGTGAGGGTGTTGATGTAGCTGACCTGGCTGGAGGCGCTGGCCTCGGACGGCCCAACTTCGGAGAAGGCGCCCTTGAACTCTCCGACCGCCGTTTTGCCGCCGCGGTCCGTGACGGTGAAGTAGGAGTTGTTCAGCTGCTTGGGCAGGAACGCGACCTTCAGGCCCTCCTTCAGGGGCGCGTCCGGGTTCGCGGACGCGGTCGCGGTGCTTCCGCCACCACCGCCGCTGGATCCTGAGTTGACCGTCGTGCCGCCGCAGGCCGTGAGCGCCAGGGACAGTCCCGTCACGAGGGCGACGACGATCGGCGTGGCCCGGCGGGCCCCCGGCTTGGAGCTGAGTTTCATTGTTTTGCCTTTCAACTGAACATCGTTGTTGTTGTCATGGGAACCACTGGCTAGGAAGTGCTTGTCCTGCGGGAGAGGGTCCGGCTCCACGCAATGGCGTTGGGGGCCACCACCGCGAGGATCAGCAGGCCTCCGGTGAGCATGGACAGAGTGTCCTCCGGGACGCGGGCGAGCTGGAGCGCGTTGCGGAGGATGCCGAGAAGCACCACACCCGCGATGACGCCGGGCAGGTTGCCCTTGCCGCCGAAGATTGACACGCCGCCCAGCAGAACGGCTGCGATGACGGACAGCTCCAGTCCTGTGGCGTTGTCGCCGCGGGCACTGCCGTAGCGCAGGGTCCACCAGACGCCCACCAGTGCGGCCACCGCACCGGAGATGATGAAGAGCCAGAACTTGGTCTGCGCCACGCGGATGCCGGCGAACCGGGCCGCTTCTTCGCTGTAGCCGATGGCGAACAGTGACCGTCCGAACCCGGTGAAGTGCAGGACGACGCCGAAGACAACGGCGAGGATGATGACCGGAATGATCCACACCGGGATGCCCGAGGCGCCGATCTTGGTCTGCAGGCCGGTGGTGATGGCCCGCGGGAAGCTGGTGACCGCCTGGTCGCCGAGCACCACAAACGCCAGGCCGCGGTACAGCGCCAGGGTGCCGATGGTAACGGCGAGGGAAGGCAGCCCCAGCACGGAGACGAGGATGCCGTTGACGGCACCCGAAACCGCGCCCAGGACGAGGCACAGGGGAATGATCAGCTCCAGCGGCAGGCCGGCGCTCCAAAGGGATCCGAAGACGCAGCTGACGAATCCCGCGACGCTGGCCACGGACAGGTCGATCTCCCCGGTGAGGATGATCAGGGTCACGGGAAGGGCGAGCAGGAGGATGGGGATTAGATCGATCAAGAGGAACCCGGTGTTGCGGGGCGAGGCGAAACCCGTCACCGTTGCTGCGGCGACCGCGATGCTGAGGAGGACGGCGATGATGATCGCGGTGTCCCAGCTGCGAAGGAAGCCAAGGCGCGGGGCTGTGTCACGGACGGCCGCGGGCCGTGTTGTTTCAACCAGCATGTTTGTCGTGTCCTCTCAGGCGGCGCTCGGTGCGCAGGGCCAAGTAACGGTCGAGGGCGATGGACGCCAGGATCAGTGCGCCGATCATGGCCCGCTGCCAGAACGGTGAGACCCCCAGGACGGGCAGTGCCGAGGTGATGGTGGTCAGAAGGACGGCACCGATCGCTGCCCCGTAGACCGTGCCCACCCCGCCGGCGATGGCTACACCGCCGACGACGGCCGCCGCCACGACGTTAAGCTCCAGCCCCTGGCCCGCCGTCGCGTCCAGGTTGCCGTACTTGGCTGCGTAGATGACTCCGGCCAGTCCGGCGAGGGCACCGGAGATGGCGAACGCGGTGAAGACCTTCCGGCCAACGCCGATTCCGTACAGCCGTGCGGCCATGACGTCCGAGCCGATGGCGTAAAACTCCCGCCCTGAGCGGTAATTCCGCAGGTAGAGCCCGAATGCGATGACCACGGCCAAGGCAATAAGGGCCAGGTAGGGGAGGCCGAGCAGGGCGCCGCTGCCGAGCGCCAGGAAGGACTCCGGCAGGTTGGAAGGATTGATTTGCTGGCCCTGCGCCCAGGCGAAGTCCACGCCGCGGAAGATGTACAGGGTTCCGAGGGTGACCACGAGCGAGGGGACCTTGGCCACCGCGATGAGGGCGCCGTTGACGGCTCCGAGGGCAGCACCGATTCCGACGCCGATAACCAGCATGGCGATGACCGGCAAGTCAGGCAGTGCGATGAAGATCTTGCCGGTGGCGAAGGCGGTCAGCCCGAGGACGGACCCGACGGACAGGTCCACGTTCTTGGTGACGATGACTACCGCCTGGCCGACGGCGAGGATCACCAGGATCGAGGAGTTCAGGAGCAGGTCCTTGGTGCTTTGGGCACTGAGGAATCGCGGGTTGGCTGCCACCGTGGCGGCGACGAGGATCGCCAGCGCGAGGAAGACGCTGAACTCGCGCGAACGGGTCAGCGTTCCCAGCCACGCCGTCGACGGCTGGCGGTTGAGGGCTAATGTTGTCACGCTGGGGTCTCCTTGGTGGATGCATCGGCTCCGGTGGCTGCCGTCATCACGGTTTCCTCTGTCGCCTCGTCGCGGCTGAGCTCCGCAGTGATCCGGCCTTCGTGCATGACCAGCACGCGGTCGGACATGCCGAGGATCTCCGGCAGCTCGGAGGAGATCATGAGCACGGCGAGGCCCGTTCCAGCCAGCTCGGAGATGAGCCGGTGCACCTCGGACTTCGTGCCGACGTCGATGCCGCGGGTGGGCTCGTCGATGATCAGGACCTTAGGGCCGGTGGCCAGCCATTTCCCGAGGACCACCTTCTGCTGGTTGCCGCCGGACAGGGTGGAAATCGGCGACGTCGGTGCGCCGGCCTTGATCTGCAGTTTCTTGGCCCATTCCTTGGTGGACTGGGCCTCCGCCTGGTTGGTCAGCAGCCCGAAGCGGCTCAGCTTCTTGCGCAGCGTCAGTGTCAGGTTGCGGCTGACGTTGAGTTCCATCACCAGGCCCTGCTTCCGCCGGTCTTCCGGGACGAAGCCCAGGCCTGCTGCCATGGAGTCGCGGGGGGAGAGCGGTTTCAGGGCCTCGCCGCGGACCTGGATGGCTCCCGAATCGTACTTGTCGATGCCGAAGATAGCGCGTGCGACCTCGGAGCGTCCGGCCCCGACGAGGCCGCTGAGCCCCACGATTTCACCGGCCTTGACGTTGAAGGAGATGTCAGAGAACACGCCTTTGCGGCTGAGGCCTTTGACGTCGAGTGCGATGTCGCCGATGATTGTGTCCTGTTTGGGGAAGAGCGACGCCACGTCGCGGCCCACCATCTGCCGGATCACGTCGTCGACGGCGAGGCCGGCGGCGCGTGAGGTTGCCACGTGCGCGCCGTCACGCATCACGGTGATCCAGTCCGCGAGGGCGAAAACTTCCTCGAAGCGGTGCGAAATGAACAGCACGGCCGCGCCGCGCTCCTGCAGGGTGCGGGTGACGGCAAAGAGCCGGTCCACCTCCACTCCGCTAAGCGCCGCCGTCGGCTCATCCATAATGAGGACCCGGGCGTTGAGGCTGATGGCCTTGGCGATTTCCACCACCTGCTGGTCTGCGATGGACAGGCCCTGCGCTGCCCGGTCGGGATCGATCTTGACGCCGAGCTGGCGGAAGAGCTCCAGCGCCTGCTGGCGCATGGCTTTCCGGTCGATGCGCCGCAGGGACCGGACGGGCTGGCGGCCCATGAAGATGTTTTCTGCCACCGTCAGATCGGGGAACATCGTCGGTTCCTGGTAGATCACCGCAATCCCCGCCTCGCGGGCATGAAGGGGGTCGCGGAAGGACACCTCTTCACCGTCCAGGTAGACCTGGCCGCGGTCCTGCTGATGCAGCCCGGCGAGCGTCTTAACCATGGTGGATTTGCCGGCCCCGTTTTCGCCGACCAGCGCCGTGACCTGTCCCTTGTGCAGGCTGAGATTCGCACCGCGCAGCGCTTTCACTGCGCCAAATGACTTGTGGATGTCACGCAGTTCCAGGACGGGGGTTCCTGTAGCTGCGGTGTTTGGGCTGCTTCGGAGCTCGACGTCGTAGCTGTCGTCCATAGCCGCTACTCCTTTTTATGAATCGATTCATCTGTGAATCTCCTCACACGCTAGGGCACCTGTCCGGCGTCTGTCAATAGCGGCCGGATGCAGACTAGATAAGCCGGTTTTTCCCGGAGCTAGCAGGAAAGCGATTGCCCATGCGTAGTATGGTCCTCAGACTTGATTCGATTCATAAGGAGGCGTGTCGATGACGACCGGACCCAGCGTCAAAGACGTCGCTGCGCTGGCGCAGGTCTCTGTCGGGACGGTCTCCAACGTGCTGAACCGGCCCGAGCAGGTCACGCCGGAGAAGCGGAAGCGGGTGCAGGCGGCTATCACCCAACTCGGTTTCGTGCGCAACGAATCGGCGAGGTCGCTTCGATCAGGGTCGAGCCGAAGCGTGGGAATGCTCGTTCTGGATGTGCGAAACCCGTTCTTCACCGACGTCGCCCTCGGGGCCGAAGACGTTGCCGAGAGCCACCGGCACTCGTTTATCCTGGCCAACAGCAGCGAGGATGCACGGCGGGAGCAGGCCTACCTGGACCTGTTCGAGGAACAGCGCGTGCAGGGCATCCTGATCACGCCGTTTTCGGACGTTCTCCCACGGCTGGAGGCGATGCATTCGCGGGGGATTCCGTCTGTTTTAGTGGACCGGCTGGCCGGGTCGAAAGACTTTTGCTCGGTGTCGGTGGACGATGTAGCCGGTGGACGGGCCGCTGCAGAGCATCTCATTGCGGGCGGAGCCCAGCGGCCGGCGTTCGTGGGCGGGCCCTTCACGCTGCAGCAGGTTTCGGACCGCCACCGCGGTGCACTCGCCGCCGTCGAAGCCGCCGGCCTCACGCTGCAGGTTTTTGAAACCCCGAACCTGAAGTTCGACCGCGGACGGCAGATCGGTGACCTCATCGGCGACCTGCGCCAGTCTAAGCGCCCAGATGCGGTTTTTGCCGCCAACGACCAGCTCGCCCTGGGTCTCCTGCAGTCCTTCGCGGCCACCGGAATACGGGTGCCCGAGGAGATCTCCATCGTCGGCTTTGACGACATCGACTTCGCCTCGCAGTCGAGCATCCCGCTGTCCTCGGTGCGGCAGCCGCGGCAGCTGATCGGGGAGCGGGCGGGGCAGTTGCTGTTCGACGAGATTGAAAATCCCAAGGGGCATAAGCACCAGCAGATCGTGTTCACGCCCGAGCTCGTCATCCGGGAGAGCAGCCGCTTGGCGTAGGCGGCCACAGGCCACACAGGCCACACAGGCCACACAGGCCACACAGGCCACCAAAAACCTACTGCGGAACGAGGCGCTTCTCGAGCCGCTGCCGGGCGCTGGCCAGGGACTGCTTGGTCAGCTTAGTGGCTTCCTTCACATCCCGTGCCCGTGCTGCAGCAGAGCGTTTAGATGACATTCACTAGAACCGGGTTGCCGATACTGGCGCCACTGCTTGCTGTCGGAATACGTACTGTCGAGCTCCGTCCGCATGGGTTGACGTACTCCACACGTATGGTGGTGTGCGGTTAAATGCGTAAGAGGAGGGCCGGGAAACCCGGCCCTCCGTCTCGATTGTTATTAGACCATCAGCCCCTGCAACGCACCGGCCAGGGTCTGAGCCCCGGTTTCGGCGTCCTCGTCCACTACGTGTTCTTCGGGGGAGTGGGACACCCCGCTGAGGTCGTTCCGGTGGCCAGGACAGAAAAGCGGTCTGAGCTGCAGGCTCTGGCGTTTCATTCCAGGGAAACAATTACTTGAAGCTTGAACTAAATACGGCTACGGTTAGTTCAAGCTTCAAGTTATTTCTCATGGAATGTCGAGGACCTCGGATGACCGCTTGTGTTGAAACTGCCCTGCAGGCGCCGGCCCTGCCCGCTGACGCCGCGCGCAGCCAAGTTACTGTGCGCAGCCAGGTTACTGTGCCGCTCCGCTTTCCTGACGGATTCAGCACCACGGCCGAGGTGCTGACGTTCCGTGGCCTCTCTGACGGCAAGGAGCACCTGCTGCTCGCCCTGGGTCAGTGGGAGCAGCAGCTCCTGACGCATGACGTGCCGCTGGTCCGGCTGCACAGCGAATGCATGACCGGTGACGTGTTCGGCAGCGAGCGATGTGACTGCGGACCGCAGCTGCGCGAGGCTGTCGAAGAGATCGCGGCGGCAGGCGGATTCCTGCTTTACCTCCGCCAGGAGGGCCGCGGCATCGGGCTGTATTCCAAGCTCGACGCCTACGCCCTGCAGGACACGGGCCTCGATACCTACGACGCCAACCTGGCCCTGGGCCACGGCGAGGACGAGCGCGACTACACAGCCGCGGCCCAGATGCTGGATGCCCTCGGCGCCACCAGCATCCGGCTGCTCAGCAACAACCCGGACAAGGCCGGGCAGCTGACGGCCCTGGGCATCAGCGTCACCGAACAGGTTCCCACCGGGGTTTACCTCTCGCCCGCCAACCACGGCTATCTGGCGGCCAAGCGAGACCGTACCGCGCATACGCTGGAACTGTCCAGGGCCGACGTCGGGCACGTGCCGCCGGTGCCGGGCGGCACCGTTTCCAGCCACGACGAGATGCTCAGCCGCGTTGACGCGCTGGTTCCGCGGCTGCGGGAGCGGGCGGAGGAAACGGAGCGGCTGCGCCGCCTCCCGGAATCCACCATGACCGAACTGAAGGACGCCGGCGTCTTCCGGATCCTGGCTCCGAAGAGTCTGGGCGGATACGGCATGGGGGCGGATACCTATGCCGAGGTCATCCGGCGGTTGGCCCAGGGCTGCGCGTCCACGGCCTGGACCGCCGGGCACCTGATCGAGCACGTCTGGATGCTGGCCCGTTGGCCCCAACGGGTCCAGGACGAGGTCTTCGCCAACGGGCCTGCGCCGCTGGCTGCCGCCACCAGTGCGCCTGTGGGCACGGCCAGGAAGGTCCCGGGAGGATTCTCGGTCTCCGGCCACTGGAGCTTCGCGTCCGGGGTGATGCATTCGGAGTGGGCCCTGCTGGCGGTTCAGTCTGACGGCGTCCGCCTGCAGTGCCTTGTCCCGGTGGACGAGCTGGAGCTGCTGGATGCTTGGCACACGGCCGGGCTGCGGGGGACCGGCAGTAACGACCTTCGGGCCGACAGCCTGTTTGTTCCGGAGCATCGGGCCATGGACTGGGCGGTGCTGAGCGCCGAGGACAACCCTGGCAGTCGCATCCACCAGGGCCCGATGATCCACACGCCCATGGCCACGCTGCTGAACCTGGTGGCACCCGCCGCGGCGCTGGGAGTGGCCGAGTACGCCGTCGACGTCTTCCGGGAAAAGATGCTGCTGCGCAAGGTGAAGAACACCGTTGAGAACCGCCAGGCGGATTCACCCCTTGCGCAAGCCCGCTTCTCGCAGGCCTACGGACTGGTGGCCACGGCGCGGCTGCACTGGCGGGAGGCCGTCGGCATCGTTTCTTCGTCACTCGGGCACCGGCCTTCCGCCCTGCCGGAAGATGAGCGGGCCAAGTACCGGCTCTCCCTGGCCCTCAGCGGTGAGGCAGCGGAAGAAGCTGTCCGGCTCATCGTCTCCGGCTCCGGAGGGAGTGCCCACCGGCTTTCGCATCCCCTGCAGCGGATCCAGCGCGACGTGAATGTCCTCCTTAACCATCCGACGCTGAGCCTGGACCCGATCCTGGAGCAGGCGGGCCGGGGCCTGCTGGGCCTTGGGTTCACGGTGTCGTCCTTCTAACCAACACCTTGTCCGCACGCGGTCAGGTCAGCCTGGCCGGCCTGTGACGCTGACGCTCCGTGGCGCCTGGAAGGACAGGTGCCGGATCCAGTCCGGGTTGTGGTTGCGCAACTGGATCTGGGGCAGAGCGGCCGCGGCTTCCTGAATGATGACGGCGGCCTCCAGTTCTGCGAGTTTGGCCCCGAGGCAGCGGTGGATGCCAGAACCGAAGATGAGGCCTGTTGAGGATCCGCGCCCAACCTGCTGGGACGGGCTGCCCGGGCTCGCAGCTGTACCGCCCGAGGTGATCCGGTTGCCCGACAGCTCAAGGAGTATCTCGGTACCGGCCGGGATCCGGTCGCCGCCGAGGTCGGTGTCGTGGGCTGCCACGCGGCGCCAGGTGGGGACGGATGATTCGGTCTCGAGCACATGCCGGACCACAGACTCGGCGCCGGCTTCCGAGGCCGCTTCCTTCCAGCCCACGGGCGCGGAACCCTCCAGCAGCCGGAACAGCGTGGTGCTGATCAGCTGGGTGGTGGTTTCCTGGCCGGCAATCAACAGGAAGTAGCCCAGCGAGCACATCTCGGTCCTCGAGAGGCCGTGCTCGGCCAGCGACTTGAACAGGTTGTGTCCCGGCGCCGCCACGGATTCTGCCACGAGTGCGCGCAGCCAGCCATAGAACTCGGCGGCGCTGCGGGCCAGGTCAAGCTGCCGCTCTCCGTCGGCCCAGCCCCAGAAGAGTTCCATTGAGTCCAGGCCCCAGCGTTTGAGGTCGGCAAGATCGCGCACGGGCAGCCCGAGGAGTTCAAGCATCACGACCGCCGGGGGAAATGCTGCCACCGTCTGCACGAGGTCCGTGTGACCGGACCGGGCGAGATGATCCGCGGCATTTCCCGCCGCTTCCCGGGCCAGTTCCCGGATGCGCGGCTCCATGGCGGCCACCGTGGCGGGCGTGAAAAAGCCGGCCACCACCTTGCGGATTCCGCCGTGCGAATCGGTATCGTTGCTGGCCAGGACCGGAGGCAAGGCGAAGCCCACGCTCTGCAGCGCGCGCAGGGCGGGTCCCTCCAGCGGCGTCACCGCCACCAGCGCATTCGCCGGACTGAAGTCGGCGGGCCGGTGCAAAACATCCCGGACCGAGTTCGGGTCCCGGACCACGAGGTAGGGGCAGCTGGCCGCGTCGGCAGTTTCCGCTGGGGCCGGCGCCAGTGTCGCACTGGGTGCAGGCATCATGCGGGCACCCCGTTGAGCCAGGCGGCGGCGCCGGCGCGGAAATCAGCCGGGGACAGTTCCGAGGCCCGCTCGGGAAGCACGCCGAGGAAGGGCACCCGCAGCGATCCGAGCGCTTGCCGGTTGCTGTGGTGCACGGCGTCGGGGCGGGCTGGCCAGGTCCCCAGCACGACGCCGAGGACCTCGAGCCCGCGGCCGGACAGCGCCTCGAGGGTCAGGGCTGTGTGGTTGAGAGTGCCGAGGGCCGGCCGGGCGACCAGCATAAAGCCCGCCGCGAGCAGCGATCCGAGGTCCGCCAGGGTGCCGCCGTCGGAATCCAGTTCCACCAGCAGCCCGCCGGCGCCCTCCACCAGGACGTGGTCGTGGGAAGCGGCGAGTTCACGGATCCGCCGTGCGTGCGCAACCAGCGCGGGCAGCGGCATCCCGTCGACGGCGGCAGCCGCGACGGGTGCCATGGGTTCCTGGAGGACGATGCCGGTTTCAGCGGTCACGGCGCCGGCGAGCCGGACAATTTCGGCTGCGTCGGAATCGCCGTCGGCGGCACCCGACTGGCACGGCTTGTAAACCGCGACGCTTCGTCCCATTCCGTGCAGGACGGCGGCGAAGGCCGCCGTCGTTATGGTTTTGCCGACGCCGGTGTCCGTTCCGGTGACCAGAATGACGGGGGACAGGTTCATGGAAGTTCCTCCAAAATGGTGCGCAGCACTGCGCAGCTGTCGTCGATTTCTTCGGGCGTGAGGGTGGCGCGGGCGGTGAGCCGCAGCCGCGGGATCCCGTCCGGAACGGACGGCGGCCGGAAGCAGCCGATCCGGACGCCGGCGCGGCGCGCGGACTCGGCGGCAGCCAGTGCCGATTCCGCTGACGGCATGGGGATGGACTGGACGGCCCCGGCTGCCCGGTCGGGGGTGGTGCCGTTTTGGCCAACAGTGCCGCGGCTGGCAAGGGCCGGGGCAAGTCCGGCGGCAAGCGCCGCCGCGTTGGCATGGACGGATCCCGCCCGCCACGGTTCGTCCCTGATGATCCGCACCGCGGCGAGGGCCGCTGCGGCAGACGCCGGCGCCAGGCCGGTATCGAAAATGAAGCTGCGGGCACGGTTAAGGAGGTGTTCCCGCAGCAGCGCGGATCCGAGCACGGCCCCGCCCTGGCTGCCCAGCGCCTTGGACAGCGTGGCGGTGGCGATCACGTTCGGATGCCCGGCAAGGGCGGTCCCGGCCACCGAGCCGCGGCCCTGAAAGCTGCCTGCGCCGGTGACGCCGAGGCTGTGGGCCTCGTCGATGAGCAGCATGGCGTCGTGCTGCACGGCCAGTGCCAGGAGGTCCGCGAGCGGCGCTTCGTCGCCGAGGACGCTGTAGACGGATTCGACGGCGATCATCGCCCTCGGTTCTTGACGGCTGGCCAGCAGCCGGACGGCTTCCGCCACGCTGTTGTGGGCAAAGGACTCGGTGCGGGAACGGCTGAGTCGGAACCCGTCAATCATCGAGGCGTGGCAGTGCTCGTCCGCGACGATCAGGGTTCCGGGACCGCCCAGCGCTGTGATCACTCCGATGTTGGCCAGGTAGCCGGAGGAGAAGACCAGCGCAGATTCCATCCCGGCCAGCGTGGCCAGTTCCTGTTCGAGGTCCAGATGAAGCTGCGTGGTACCGGCCACCAGCCGCGAGGAGGTGGCGCCTGCGCCCCACCGCGACGCTGCTTCCGAGGCTGCCCCGGCAACCCGCGGGTCCGTTGAAAGGCCCAGATAGTCGTTGCTGGCCAAGTCGATGAACCATTCATGCGCGACGCGGGGGACCGGGCGGCGGACCTGGCCCCGGCGTTCCCGGACGGCGGCCTGCCGCCCGAGCCACTGGGTCATTGAGCCGCTCATGACGCACTTCCGGAGTGGGCCGGGACCCCTTCGTAAACCCCGGCTTCGTGCGTCCGTGTTTCGTGGACCTCGGCGACGGCCGCGGTCATCCCGGCGGTGATCTGTTCGATGTCCGACTCAGTGCTGATGTACGGCGGCATGGTATAGAGGAGGTTCCGGAACGGCCGGACCCAGACGTCGTGCCGGATGGCTGCCGCCGTGACGGCGGTGACGTCGACGGCGTCGTGCAGCTCAATGACCCCGACGGCGCCGATGGTGCGGACGTCGCGGACGGCCGCGAGGTCCAGGGCAGGAGCCAGCCCGGACGCGAGGCCGGTGCCGATCCGGGCGACGTCGGCCCGCCAGCTCCCGGTTTCGATGATGCCGAGGCTGGCGTTGGCCACGGCGCATGCCAGCGGGTTGCCCATGAACGTGGGCCCGTGCAGCAGGGCACCGGCCCGGCCGGCGGAAACAGCCGCGGCCACCTCAGCGGTGCAGAGCATCGCGGCGAGAGTCATGTACCCACCGGTCAGGGCCTTGCCCACGCACATGATGTCCGGCACCACGCCGGCATGATCGGCCGCGAACAGCTCGCCGGTGCGGCCAAAGCCGGTGGCGATCTCGTCGAAGATGAGCAGCAGCCCGTGCCGGTCCGCCGCCTCCCTGAGCGCCGTCAGGCATTCGGCCGGGTACGCGTGCATGCCGCCGGCGCCCTGGAGCACAGGCTCGACGACGATCGCCGCCAGTTCCCCGGAGTGCCGGGCCGCGAGCTCCGCCACGTCCGATGCCCACGCCTGGACGGTTTCCGGGGTTGCCGACGCCGCCGCCGGCGGACGCGGCGCAAAGACGTTGCCCGCGAGCAGTCCGGGGAAGGCCGAGTGCATGCCGTCCACAGGATCGCAGACCCCCATTGCCGCGAAAGTGTCGCCGTGGTAACCGCCGCGGAGGCTCAGGAACCGTTGTCGCCGTGGACGCCCGGACGCGGTCTGGAACTGCACCGCCAGCTTCAGCGCCACCTCGACGGCAACCGAGCCCGAGTCCGCGAGGAACACCCGCTCCAGCCCCGGCCGGCCCGGTGCCGCAGGGGCCATGTCCACCAGCCGCTCGGCCAGTTCCACCGCCGGGGCGTGGGTGAGCCCGCCGAACATCACGTGGCTGAACTTTTCCACCTGCGCTTTGGCAGCGGCATCCAGGACCGGGTTGCGGTAGCCGTGGATCACCGACCACCACGAGGACATCGCGTCGATCACCTCGTGGCGGTTGCCGTCTTCACCGCGGAGCCGCAGCCGCACGCCGTCGGCCGCCTCCACCTCCCACAGCGGAAGGTCCGGTGACGCCGGAGCGTAAGGGTGCCACAGCCGCGCGCGGTCCCGCTGGATCAGGCTTGCATCTGCTGAATTTCGCGTCACGGGACCAGCACCCCGTGGCGGGAACATTCCGCTGACCAGCCCAGCGGCGTGACCTGCACCTTCATCCGGCGGCGGCAGGCGGTGCAGTAGCGCGGCGGTTCCATTGCCAGGCGTTCGCCGCACTCACGGTGGGCGTACGACGGCGGGCGGTTGCCGCCGTCGTACGGCTCACCGCAGTGCCCGCAAAAGGCAGCCCCGCTGGTTGAACCTCCGCTGGTTGACCTTGTTGACACCCCGGTCACAGCGTCTTCTGGAGTTCCTTGATGGGCATGTTCAGCTCGACCAGCAGGTTCAGGTCCTCCGTCGCCGGGCGGCCGAGCGTGGTGAGGTAGTTGCCGACGATGACCGCGTTGATCCCGCCCATCAACCCGTCACGGGTGCCGAGATCGCCGAGGGTCAGTTCCCGGCCGCCGGCGTAGCGCAGTACGGTGCGGGGCATGGCGAGGCGGAACGCGGCGATGGCGCGGAGGGCATCCTTGCCGTCCATGATGCCCTGGTTTTCCAGCGGGGTTCCGGGGCGGGGGTTGAGGAAGTTCAGCGGCACCTCGTGGGGTTCGAGGGCTGCGAGCTGGGCTGCGAGTTCTGCGCGCTGTTCGAGGGTTTCGCCCATGCCGATGAGGGCGCCGCAGCACAGTTCCATGCCGGCTTCCTTGACCATGTTGCAGGTGTCGAGGCGTTCCTCGTAGCTGTGCGTGGTGACCACTTCGGGGAAGTAGCTGCGGGCCGTTTCCAGGTTGTGGTTGTAACGGTGCACACCCCACTCGGCGAGCTGGTCCACCTGGCGCTGGGTGAGCATCCCAAGCGAGCAGGCGATGTTGATGTCCACCTCCTCGTTGATGCGATCGATCGCGAACTTGATCTGGTTCATGAGCTTGATGTCAGGGCCGCGGACGGCGGCGACGATGCAGAATTCGGTGGCCCCGGTGGCGGCGGTTTCCTTCGCGGCCTTGACCAGTTCGGGGATGTCCAGCCAGACGCCGCGGACCGGGGAGTCGAACAAGCCGGACTGGCTGCAGAAGTGGCAGTCCTCCGGGCAGCCTCCGGTCTTGATCGAGACGATGCCTTCCACCTCTACGTCCTCGCCGCAGTGCCTGAGCCGGACCTCGTGGGCCAGCTGAAGGGCCGCGGGAAGGGCCTCGTCCGGAAGGCGGAGCACTTCCTCGAGTTGCGCCTGGGTGAGCCCGATGCCGTCCTCGAGGACCTGCTGCCTGGCGGTTTCCAGGATGGTGTAGGTGCCCGGGATAGTCGCGTGGCGCGTGTCTTCGCTCGCGTTTGCCTGGATCGTCATTGATGGGTCCTTTGCGTGTGATGGCTGCGGATATTCCTCGGAACTGACGCTAATTGCCCATCGAGGACAAGATTTTGTGGGGTCCCGACAAGCCGATCAGCAGAACGTTAGCCGGGTCCGTACTTTGGCGGTGGCGCATACAGGAAGAGCCGCCGTCGCGGGTGGCGACGGCGGCTCTCGTGTTTCGGGGGGCGGGTTAGCCGTTGATGATCTGGGGGACGCCGAGGTGTTTGAGGCCTTCGACGCCGAATTCCAGGCCGTAGCCGGATTGCTTGGCTCCGCCGAAGG
>NZ_JBFTLC010000031.1:0-61687 GCF_056396245.1 Arthrobacter sp. 05T423 | reverse complement strand
CTGACCACCCGGCCAGACACCCCGGCCACAACAACACTGACCACCGACAGCCAGGTCACGGCCAACACCAAACAAGCAACCCCAGGACTACACAACCCCGGGACGCATCCCCCCGCCCCTTGACAGAACCAATCACATATTAGGCTTGGGCGGCTTACGGCCTTCCGGACAGGGACCGGAAACACGATTTGGGAGATTTAACCGGCAGTAACCCGTACGGGCAGGGACTCGAACCCGCGGAGCACGTTGTGCAGGATCGGGACCGGGGCGCCGGCGGGTTCGATGGCGGCCACCCGCTCGGCCAACTGCTGCAGTATGATTTCCATTTCAAGCCGGGCGATGGGCTGCCCGACGCACTGGTGCAGGCCCATCCCGAAGGCGACGTGGCCGGAGGCGTTGCGCTCGAGGTCGAATTCGTCGGCGTTGTCGCCCCACTTTCGGGGGTCGCGGTTCGCGGCTCCGAGGAATACCAGCACCTTGGCGCCGGCGGGCAGGCGCACACCGCCCAGGACAGTGTCCACGGCAACGGTCCGGTGGAACTTCTGGAACGGCGATTCAAGGCGCAGCGCCTCGTCAACGGCGAACTTGGCCAGTTTGGGGTTCTCCCGCAGCCGGGCCCAGGCCTCCGGGTAGCGGGCCAGCACGGAGAGCGTGTTGCCGATGCCGAAGATGGTGGTGTCCACACCGGCGGACAGGAGTGCCCGGACCAGCAGGGTGGCCTGCTGCTCCGTGATCAGGCCTTCCTCGACGCGGGCCCAGATCTGCGCCCCGAAGCCGGTGTCGTTCAGGTTTTCCCGCTGGCAGTTCCGCATCACCGAGGCGGCGTGCTCGTCGCCTTGGGCGAAGGCCTGTTTGAAGATGTAGTTCTCCGGGCCGAAGGCGTTGAACACCATGTTGCCGTAGGGCAGGAGGTGTTCACGGCCGACGTCGGGAATCCCCACGGCGTCCGGGAAGACCCGCAGGGGGTACTTTTCGGCGAGGTCCGTGATGGCGTCGAAGCGGTCCCGGCGGGCCAGCTGCTCGGTGAGTTCCACGGCAGGCGGGGTGAACGGCTCCCGGAGGGCGCGGACGGTGCCGGGGTTGATGACGCCGGTCAACGCGCGGCGCATCACGGTGTGGACGGGCGGGTCCGATTCGAGGATGCTGGGCGGGCGCCAGCCCGAGTCTTTCCGGATGTCCCGCGGGCCGAGGCCACCTGAGGAGATGTAGGTTTCGAAGTCGGTGAGGACCTCGTAGACCTCCTGATAGCCCGCCACGGCGAAGCTGCCGGTGCTCTCCAGGTAGGAGACGGCGCCGGCGTCGCGGAGCCGCCCCAAGAAGGGGTATGGATCAAGGAGGTTGGCGGTTTCGAAGGGGTCCTCACCCAGGACGTTGGCTTCATGCGTGGTGGCGGTCATTGGAGTACTCCTGATTGGATGGCGTGCCTGAGGCGGACGGCTGGGAAGGTCGCGGTCGGAGGCAAGGCTAGAGATCGAGGACGAGACGGGGGCAGCCAGCGGCCGCGCGGGAAACGCAGACCAGCATGACCTCGCCCGCTTCCTTGTCTTCCTCGCTGAGGACCGCGTCGCGGTGCTCGGGTTCGCCGGAGATGATCTGGGTTTCGCAGGTGCCGCACAGTCCTCCGCGGCAGGAGGAGAGGACGCGCACGCCGATCTCTTCGACGGCTTCGAGGATGGTTTTGTCGTTCGGCACGGTAACCGTGGTCCCGGTGCGTGCAAGCTCCACTTCGAAGGGAGCATTGGCAGAAGCGGCACCCAGCGTGGACGCTACGAAGCGTTCGGTGTGCAGGGCACCGGGGGGCCAGCCCATGCAGCGTTCCTCCATGACGTTCAGTAGACCGCCGGGACCGCAGGCATACACCAGCATGTGCGCCCTCGGCATCCCGAGGATCTCGTCCAGATCGAGCCGGCCAACTTCGTCTTCGGCAAGGATGCGGATCCGGTCCGTGCCGTAGCGGTCTTCCAGTTGCTGGGCAAAGGCCATGGTGCCACGGCTGCGGCCGCCGTAGACCAGGGTCCATTCCTTGCCGGCACGCTCGGCTGCCTCCAGCATCGGAATCAGCGGGGTGATCCCGATGCCGCCGGCGAGGAAGAGATAGCGGCGCGACTCGCGCAGGGGGAAGTTGTTACGCGGCTCCGAGATGGTGAGCCGGGTGCCGGCCAGCAGCGCGTGCACTGCCTTGGACCCGCCGCGGGAATCCGGCACGTGGAGCACCCCGATCCGCAGGTGGTCCAGCTCATCGGGCGAGGAACACAGCGAGTACTGCCGCACCAGGCCGTCGCCCACATGTACGTCGATGTGCGCGCCGGGCTGCCAGGGCTGGAACGGCTGGCCGTCCGCCCGGCGCAGAACCAGGGAAACCACCTGATCGGCCACATTTTCCACCTGGTCGACGACAGCGTCGATGGTGGCTCCTGCGGATGCACTCATGGGGATATTCACTTCCTTTGGGGTCGCCAGCCGCTCAACGGGCCGCGACGGCCGTCTACCTGGCTTCACCTGAAAATTTGGGCTTAATTCGAGGTTAGGTGTTCCGCAACACAACCTGCCGGTCAATTTCCATCCAACGGAAAGAAATCGGTCTACTGCGGCAGGTGCTCAACGCCGAGCCGGCGCGCGATGCCCCGTGCGGCGATGTTGAGCACGGGAACCACGGTGCCCACCGGAGCGGGCCGGCCGCGGGTGACGATGCCCAGCGACGCGACCACCTGGTTGTTCGGCAGGAGCACCGGGACGGCCAGGCCGTAATTATCTGGTCCTGCCTCTTCCTCGGTGGTGGCGTATCCGTTGGTCCGCACCCGCTCGATTTCGGCCGCCAACACCGTGGGGTTGGTGATGGTCCGGGGTGTGTGCGGTTCAAGGCGCTGGGCGGCGGAGGTGAACAGCTCCTTTGCCCCGTAGGCCAGCATGACCTTGCCCGCTGCACTGGCGTGGAGCGGCAGGCGCGCGCCCACTCTGCGGAAAGGCTGCCCCGCGCCGGTGCCGGACATCCGCTCCACCAGCAGGACGTCCTCCCCGTCCAGGATGAACAGGTTGACCACGTTGTGGGTGACGAAGAGGACGTCCTGCATGAACGGGGCCGCTACTTCGGCGATGTTCTGCTGTGCCGGGGCCAGCAGGCCAAGGCGCCAGATGCGCTGGCCCACCCGGTACTCGCCGCGGACCTTTTCCAGTCCACCCCAGGCAACAAGGTCGCCGGCAAGCCGGTGCGCGGTGGCCACCGGCAGGCCGGCCCGGCGGGCCATGGCACTGAGGGTCTGGACGGAGTGCTCGGTGTCAAAAGTGCCCAGCAGGGCCAGCGCGCGTGATGTCACGCTCGCGGCCTGCGGGTCAGCGGCACTGCTGCTGCCTTTCTTGACCCGTACGGGCGCGGCAGCGTTGCCGGGCAACCGCGGGACGCGCCCGTTGGGCGCAGCGTTGGCCATGCAGCACCACCCTCCTGACCGGGACCCAAAAACAGATGCCGGCCGCCGTCTCCTGTCATTTTAAGGCCCGACGCCGGGACCTCCTTACGTGAAAGGTGAGGTCCCGACGTCGTGCCTTATGAACCTACGTGGTGAGCGAAGTGAGGGCTGAACCACGGTAGGCCGCGAGGCCACCGTCGACCCGGATGTCGGATCCGTTGATCCAGCGTGACTCGGGGCGGAGCAGGAAGTCGATGACGGGGGCGATGTCGTCCGGGTCCCCGAAGCGGCCCAGCAGTGCACCGGCACCCTCAACCTTGTCCCGGCCGTGGTCCTTCTTGAAGTCCTCCAGGATGGGAGTGGCCACCGGTCCAGGGCTGACGCTGTTGACCCGGATGCGTTTGGGCAGCAGTTCAGCGGCCAGGTGCTCGGTGAGGAACCGGACGCAGTGCTTGGAGAACAGGTAGGACTCCCCGGTGATTTCGTCGTCGCCTGCCAGCGCGTCCAGCGCGGCGGCCTGGTCCTCGGCGAGTGCGAATGCGGCGCAGCGGTCCTTGACGGTGCGCCACTGCACGGCCACGTTGGAGGCCAGATTCACGACGGCGGTACCCTCGCCGAGGAGCGGGGCCAGGGCCCGGACCAGGCCGCGGACCCCGAAGACGTTGACGGAAAGTACCGCACGCCAGGGTGCTGTGCCCGGGACGCCGGCGATGTTGGCCAGGCCGGCGATGCCGTGCGGTGCGGCCGCTGCGACGGCGGCCGCGGCGGCGTCGATGCCGTCCTGGCTGGAAAGGTCCGCCTGTACAAAGGTGCCGGTGAACGCCGCCGGTGCGTTGCGGTCAATGCCGATCAGCGGCACTCCGCGTTCTGTCAGGATTTGCGCGGTGCGGGCACCGATGCCGGAGGAAACCCCGGTCAGGACGATGGGCAGTTGCTCGTGGGTCATGGGCGCTCCTCGATGTGCGTGATGTGCTTCACTCCATAGTGGCAAGCCTGCCACCGAACCCTGGTCCACTTTCCGTTGGACGGAAAAGTTCTGCGGTGGCGTGGCGGCTGCCATGACACTGGGATAAGAATTCTCCTCCGTGCCGAAAGGACAGACCATGACGGCAGCCCATTACGAGGTACTGGACCCCGCGACGCTCGAGGTCGTGGGACAGGCCCCTGAGAACACCGAGCAGGATGTTGAGCTGGCGGTTGCAGCCGCCCGCGCCGCCGCACCCGGCTGGGCTACTGACCGCGAAGCCCGCCGTGTCGCCCTCCGTTCGGCCGCCGCCCTGATACGCCGCGACCTGGACTCCCTGGCCACGCTGCTCTCCCTGGAGCAAGGCAAGCCCAAGGCGGAGGCCGCCGGTGAATTCAGCGTGGCCGCGGGCCCATTTGAGCACTACGCGGACCTGGCGTGGGACGAGGTGGAACCGCTGGCGCCGCGCGCCGACCGCACCCTCGAGGTCCAGTACCGGCCGGTGGGCGTGGTGGGCACCATCACGCCCTGGAACTTCCCCATCTCCCTGCTCTGTGTGAAGGTTGCCCCCGCGCTGGTGGCGGGCTGCACCGTGATCGCCAAGCCCTCGCCGTCCACGCCGCTGTCCACTATCGCGCTGGTCAACCTGCTCAATGAGGTCCTCCCTGCCGGCGTGCTGCAGGCCCAGACCAGCTCGCGGCGCACCGTCAACGTCGCCCTGAGCACCTCTCCCGGCATCCGGAAGATCTCCTTTACCGGTTCCACGGACGTGGGCATTTCCATTGCGCAGCAGGCCGCCACCACGGTCAAGCGCGTCACCATGGAGCTCGGCGGCAACGATCCTGCCATCGTGCTGGACGACGCGGACCTCGCCGTGACGGCCCGCGGGATCGTCGGCAGCGCCTTCCGCAACGCCGGTCAGGTGTGCATGGCGGTCAAGCGCGTCTACGTCCCGCGTAGACGCAGCAGGGAACTGGCCGAGGCCATCGCCGCCGAGGCATCCCGCCACGTGCTGGGCCACGGCATCGCGGACGGCACCACCATGGGCCCCATGCACAACGAATCGCAGCTCAAGCTGGTCCGGGGCCTGGTGGACTCCGCCGTCGGCAGTGGCGCCCGCATCATCACCGGCGGCACCCCCGGATGCGACCTGCCCGGATACTTCCTCTCCCCCACCGTAGTGATCGACGCCGAACCGGGCATGGACCTGGTGGAGCAGGAACAGTTCGGGGCAGCGCTGCCGATTGTTGCCTACGACGACCTCGACACCACCATCGCCGCGCTCAACGCCGGGGAATTCGGCCTCGGCGCGTCCGTCTGGAGCCCGGACCCGGACCGCGCGTACGCCACCGCCTCCCGGATCGAGGCCGGAACAGTCTGGGTCAACCAGCACACCGTGGTGGAGCCGGATGCCCCGTTCGGCGGCTGGAAGGCCTCCGGCGTAGGCCGCGAACGCGGCCGCTGGGGGCTGGAGGAATACCTGGAAACCCGCGTCATCAATGCCCGCCCCCATTCCTGATCCCGCACCAACCCTGTGAAGGACTTACAGTGAGCGTCGAACTGATCACCCTTGGCACCGCCGCCGGGCCAGCCATCCGCGGACCGGAAAACGGTATCTCCAGCGCCCTCGTGGTGGGCGACGCCTTCTACATGGTGGACTTCGGTTTGGGCTGCTCCCGCGCCGCCCACGAGGCGGGACTGCGCGGCAAGGATTTCGCGGCCGGCTTTGTCACCCACCTGCACTCGGATCATGTGGTGGAACTTCCCGGCTTCCTGCTGTGGAACTGGGGCAACCCGGTGGAGGGCTTCACCGGACCGGTGTCCGTGGTGGGCCCGGGCAAGGATCACACCCGCGACGGCGGCGCGGGGCTTGCAGGCACCAGCGAACTGGTCTCGCACTCGCTGAAGGCGTTCTCCTATGACATCGACATCAGGGTCCACGACGAGGCACGCCCGGATCTGGCCTCCCTGCTGCGCACCGTCGACCTCAACACGCCGACGCACGGCACGCCCGCGGCGGCCCGCCCGTTCGACGTCTACGAAGATGACCGGGTCAAGGTCACGGGCATCCTGGTGGAGCACCCGCCGGTAAGGCCCGCGCTGGCATTCCGCTTCGATACCGACGCCGGATCGGTGGTATTCTCCGGCGACACCGCCGAATGTGAAGCCATGGCCGTGCTCGCCACCGGTGCCGACGTCCTGGTGCACGAAGCGGTGAACCTGGGCTTCTACGCGGGCAAGGGCTTCTCCCCGGAGTTCCTGAACCACCAGCGGATCGCGCACACCCCGCCCGAGGGCGCCGGGCGCGTTGCCGCAGCCGCCGGCGTGGGGCGCCTGGTGCTCTCGCACCTGGCCGGCCGGGCCGAGCCCGAATGGTGGCGCAACCGGGCCGCCTCCAGCTTCGACGGCCCCGTGGACGTGGCAGTGAGCGGGCAGCGGTTCGGCATCGGCAGCCCCGTCCTGGCCCCTGCCTGAGGAATCCTGCTCCCACCCCGTCATCCTCCTGTAAGGACAGCTCTTGGCTCTGCCGTCGCTCACCACCGGAACACCAGCTTCAGGAACGACCACGGCGGACGCGTCCTGGCTTGCCGTGCTCGCCGCAGGCACCGCGGCGGCCATGCACATCTGGAAACTCCCGGCCGCCCTGGCCGCCATCCAAGCGGATCTGGGCACCACGCTGGTCCAGGCCGGGCTGCTGCTGGGCATCATCCAGCTGGCCAGCATCGTGGGCGGCCTGGCCACTGCCGTGGGCGGGGAGATGGTGGGCCTCCGGCGCCTCCTGGTCTCCGGCCTGATTCTGCTCAGCGCCGCCTCCGCGCTCGGAGCGGCCGCCCCCAGCACGGAATTGCTGATGGCCGCACGGACGCTGGAGGGCGTCGGGTTCCTGTTGGCCGTCGTCGTCGCACCTGCCCTGATCCGCAAGGTGGCTCCGCCGCAGCGGCTGAATGTGGCGCTGGCGAGCTGGGCAACGTTCCAGGGCATGGCCACGCTGATCGGCCTGTCCGCGGGTGCGCTGTTCCTCCAGGCCGCCGGCTGGCGCGAGTGGTGGCTGGTGATGGCCGTTGTTACGCTGCTCCCGGTGCCGCTGCTGGTGCGCCGGGTGCCCCGGGATGTGCTCCCGGCCGACGCCGGGTTGCGCTCCGCACTCCGCCGCGTCGGCCGGACCCTGGCCACCCGCCGGCCGTGGATCATCGGGGTGGTCTTCGCCTGCTTTACGGCGCAGTGGATGGCCGTGCTCGGCTTCCTGCCGGCCATCTACCGGTCGGCCGGTCTGGATGGCCCCTGGCCCGGCATCCTCAGCGCCGTCGTCGGCGGCGTCAACGCCATCGGTGCGGTCAGCGCTGGCCCCTTCATTCAGCGCGGCCTGTCCGAACGGAAGATCATCCTCTGGACCTTCCTGGCGATGTCCGCCGCCTCCGTGGCAACGTTCGCCGTGGACTGGGGGACCATCGGGAACGGCATCCTCATCCAGTTCGGGCTCATTGCTGTGTTTTCCGCCGTCGGCGGCCTGATCCCTGCCGCGGTAACCAGCTACTCGATGCGCATCGCCCCCGCCGACGGGTCCGTCACGGCTGTGCTGGGGCTGACGCAGCAGATCTTCAACGTGGGAAATTTCCTGGGCCCCATGCTCTTCGCCCTGCTCGCTTCTCGCGCCGGTGGCTGGGGCACCACTTGGTGGCTGACGTGCGCATTCAGCGTCCTAGGGATGGGCCTGCTCACTTTCCTGGGAGAGACCGACGGCGGCACAGCCCTGGGTGATTCGCCCCAGAAAGCGGCTTTCCACCCAACGGAAAGCTAGAATGTAAGGCTCATCACACGAGCCTAGAGTCAAGGAAAACGCCGCTGCAATCCAGCAAAGGCTCCCTCTTCAACGATTGGGCATACTGTGTCTGAAACTCCCCATCCGGACGTGGCTTCGGGCTCCGCGACCTCCCGCGATCCCCGGACCTGGTCTCGGGCCAAGCGCAACCGCTACGGCTGGTTCATCACGTTCAGCTTGCTCTTCCTGATGATGCTCAGCTGGGCGGACAAGGCGGTGCTGGGCATCGCCGCCGTGCCGCTCATGAAGCAGCTGGGCATCACGCCGGAGCAGTTCGGCCTGGTGGGCAGCGCCATGTTCCTGACCTTCGGCGTGGCGCAGATCGTCGCTGCACCGATCGCGAACAAGGTCTCGAGCAAGTGGATCCTGCTGGTGCTGTGCCTGCTGTGGTCACTGGCGCAGGCCCCCATTCTGTTGTTCGCATCGCTGCCTGCCCTGTGGGCCAGCCGCCTGCTGCTGGGCGCCGGCGAGGGCCCGCTGGCGCCGGTGCTGATGCACGGAATCTACAAATGGTTCCCGGAGAAAAAGGGAGCCACCCCTGCCGCCTTGGCGTCCTCAGGTGTGACGCTGGGCATCGTGGCGTTCGCCCCGGTCCTAGCATGGGTGATCGGGCAGTTCGGCTGGCAGACCGCGTTCGCAGTGCTGGCCATCGTGGGTCTGGCCTGGACCCTCTTCTGGTTCATCGTGGGCAAGGAAGGCCCCTACACCAGCCGAAAGGCCGAGCAGGACATCGACGGCATTGCCCCTGAAGAAGTCCCTCTCGTGACGGAGACCAAGATCCGCTACTGGCGCACCATCCTCTCCCCCAGCTGGATCTTCGCAGTCCTGGCATCCTTCTTCGGCTACTGGACGTTCACCCTGGCCATGTCGTGGGGGCCAGCGTACTTCCAGACTGTGCTGGGCTTCAGCGGGCAGCAGGCAGGGACCATGATCGCTCTGCCCGCCGGGTGGGGCACCATCGCCACCGTGGGCTTGAGCGCGCTGACCCAGCGCCTGCACCTGAAGGGAGTTCCTACACGGAAGGCCCGCGCCCGGGTACTCGGCGCCGCCGGCGCCTTCGCCGGCGCCTGCCTGGTAGGAGCAACAATGACAACGTCCCCTGTCCTGTCGATCACCCTCATGGTCTTCGGCTTCGGCACGGCACCAGCGCTGTTCGCTATCACCTACCTGGTAGTGGCTGAGCTGACCACCATTGGCCAGCGTGGCGCCAATCTCTCCATCGCCAACGCGGTACTCACCACCGGCGGAGTCTTCGCACCTGCAGTCTCAGGTTTCCTGATCGGCGGTGCGCCAACCCCCGCTGAGGGTTACCGTGCGGCCTTCGCCCTGGCCGGTGCCCTGATGTTTACCTTCGGCGTCCTGGCTTTGGTGTTCGTCAACCAGCAACGCGACCGCCGCAGGCTTGGCCTTGACGCCGCCGCTGTCCCCAATCCGGGTGCGTCCACCCCGGTTGGCTCCGCCCCGAGTGCCGGAGCGGAGCCAGCATTCCTAAAGACGGTCACTAAGTCATAGGCATAAGGCACTACGGCCCCGAAGACGGCGGACGGTGGCAATCAACTCTGTTCCCGCATCCTGCCCTGAGCTGAAAAACCATATGACCAAATCTGGAAGGAACGACCCATGGAGGATCTTAAGTCACGTAGCGGCGGCGGGCGCACCGGCCTCTCGCAGCGGATCCTGGGTGGCGGCATCGAACCGGACCCACGATTTACATTGGCCAACGAACGCACCTTCCTGGCCTGGATCCGCACCTCGTTAGCAGTGCTCGCCGGGGGCGTTGCCGTGGAAGCATTCATGGCGGACCTCTTCGGTCCCGAACTCCGCAAAGCCATCTCCGTTCTCCTGCTCGTGCTCGCACTGCTGATTGGCGGTGGCGCGTTCTTCCGCTGGCTAAGTGTTGAACAGTCGATACGCCGTAAAGCTCCGCTCCCTTTGCCTTGGATAGCCCCCGTCCTGGCTATCGGGGGGGCACTCGTCGCCGCCATGATGGTGGTCTTCGTCCTCGTCCGTCCCCTCTGATCCGTGTCTTCGCGACATGACACGCCAACCCACAGCGACGGCGGCCTGCAGCCAGAACGCACAGAGCTGGCCTGGGGCCGGACCACAATGTCCATGACGGTCGCGGCTGCCGTCTTCCTGCGGTGGATGCCCCACCATGGCTGGTTCGTAGGCACCCTCGTCGCGGCCTCAATTGTCACAGCCACGGCCATCAGCAGCACCCGCAAGAAACGGTTCCATCGCGCCATCCATGGAATTAACCAGGAAGCAATCACACCCACCATGACCTCTATAGCCGCCCTCTCCGCCAGCGTCGTCGTCCTCGCAGGGCTGGGAATTCTCACCGTATTGCTCTTGCCGGTGCAACCATGAGCTGAACCGGTGATCAAATAATGAACAGTTTCCTCCCCGCCCGAATGTGCAGTTTCAATCACCCGCCGCATTCTCATGACCGATGAAGCCGGCAGGCGACGTTCCGTGAACGCCACAGGGTGGCCCGGGCTCGGCCGCTCCCGCAGGTTGACGGAAGGCCGGTTATCGGCGTTCAAAGCACGGGAGTAGAAGTGGCCGCGCAAACTCCCGTCCTAGGAAGAACTTCGCGTTTCCGCGCAAGTCCTGGAGTTCATCGCGGGGTCATGGGGTTTAGGTCGCGCCAACCCAGGTAGGGAGCAACTCAGACGGGTTTCGAGGGCGGCAAACGACCGTTGTCGTCGTCCGCATTCCTGCTCGACGCGGCACCTAGACGCGCGGCCGCATCTTGCTGGATCCTCGCAGCTTTGGATGAATAGTCCGCGATGACTTGCAGTTCCTCGTCGCTGTAACCCTCCAGCAGGGTCGCCAGCCCGTTCATGAAGTCGACGAAATGGGGCATCGCTGCAGTTGCTTGGTCCCCCACCAGCTCGATCAAGACCTTCCGCTTGTCCTCCGCGTGCTGGACCCGGCGGGCCACGCCTTTGGCCTCCAGGCGTTGCATCAATCCCGTGAAATAAAGAGTCCGCCATGCTGAAGTGTCTTGTCATCGGGTCCGGAATCGCCGGACTCGCCACCGCCATCTCACTGCAGAAAGGCGGCCACCAGGCCGCCGTCTTCGAGGCTTACGGTGGGCCCTCGGACGGCATCGGCGGCTTCCTCACAGTTGCCGTAAATGGCTTCGACGCCTTGGATACCCTCGGGCTCAAGGGCGCAGCCGCCAATCTGGGCTTCAGCACTCCCCGGATGTCCATGTATTTAGGCAGCACCGGGAAACACCTCATCGACTTTGACTATGGTGGGTCCCTCCCCGACGGCACCACCGCCCGCACCATGACTCGTTCGGAGCTGTACGGCATGTTCCGCGAGGAGGCCAGCCAGCGCGGCATTCGCATCGAGTACGGCAAGCGGCTCCTCACCCTGGAAGAAACGCCCGACGACGTGACGGCCGTTTTCGAGGACGGCACCACCGCTTGTGGAGACCTGGTGGTGGGCGCCGACGGCCTTCACTCGGCGGTGCGACCGTTGATCGACCCTACATCCCCGGCTCCGTCCAACATCCCCTTGCTCAACACTGGCGGCATTGTCGCAACCGGCCTGCTCCCACCTGAGCTGCTGGACGTCGAGGCCGGGCGCATGAAGATGGTCTTCGGCAAGCGCTGCTTCTATTGCTACACGAAGGACCCCGAGGGCAGGATCTGGTGGTTTGCCAACCCGCTTCAGCGTTCATCCGAGAATCCGGCCACACTAGATCACGCCGCCCGCAAGTCCTGGCTGACGCAGCTCGTTGCCGGGGACCGCACGCCCATGGCCTCCATAATCGCTGCCACTGACGACATCATCCGGCCGTACACGACCTCCGATTTTCCGAGCATCCCCAGTTGGCACCGGGAAAGGTTGGTCCTCGTGGGAGACGCTGCCCACGCGGCATCGCCGTCGTCCGGGCAAGGAGCTTCGATGGCCATCGAAGACGCGGTCACGCTGGGACGAGCGCTCCGGGGCGTCTCGCATGAGGAGATCCCGGCCGCTCTGTCCCGCTACGAGAAGGAACGCCGGAGCCGCGCCGAATTGGTGGTCGAATGGGGCCGCCGGAACGCGGCTCCGAAGATCCGCGGCCAGTTCAAGCGTGTCTTCGAAGACCTTGTGCTGAAGGCGGTCTTCCGCTCGCTCACCCGGAAAACCGCCGACAACTTCGATTGGGTCTATCGACACCACATTGATTGGGGTGCATCGGACACTGCACCGGCCGTCCTTGGTGAATCCACTGCTCCGTAACCGCGCGTTTGGGGCCCAGAAGGGCGGTTACGGAGCCATCGATTTGTCAGGAGGGGATTGGATTTACTTCATCCAAACACGAATCCCCCAACGACGTAGACCGCCGACATTGCCGCGGCCGAGGTGAGCCAGCAGCGGCCGCCTCCGCGACCCTTTCGACTTTGACGCCGCAGGGCGCAAGACTCCCATTTGTCGCGGTAGCTGTATTAAGTGGCCTTCCGCCTCACTCATCGGGCCAAAAACACATTCTGCTCAACGTCAAACAGAACGCCGTCCAGGGCCAGCAAAGCCGCTCAAGAATCCCGTGAGGCTCGCCCAACCAATCAACCCACCCTGGCCCCATCGGAGTAGCCAGACCCGGGAGGCCCGCATGGTCAGGGCAGAACTTGACACCGAATTGGCGCTCCATGTCTTCGAGCTCGCCATGAGTAAGGCCCGCCCAACGGAATTTGCGTTTCATAGAGCACGTCGATCGCTGTCTCGACGATAGATCCCACGCCAGAATCATGTCACCAATCACCCCCGGTCCCCAGGGAACCGCCGGGGACGACAGGGCCGAGATGCTTCATTCCATTCAATTCGATGGCTCGGGTTGCTCCGGAATAGCGTCCATTTAGGGCGACGCGGCCGTCGGATGGGCCTGTCTACGCACGGCGATGGATGGACTTGTAGCTCAGGTAGGCGTTCAGGCCTTCAATCCCGTACTCGGTCCCCAGACCGGAGTCGTGCCTGCCGCCGAACGGTGCGGCATGGTTGGAGGCGAAAAAGTTTAGGCCCACAGAGCCGGTGTCCATGCGGTCCGCAAACGTTCATCGCCGCGGCCGGGTCAGAGCCGAACACCAGCCCGCCCAAACCGAACTCGGTGTTGTTGGCCAGGACCACTGCATCGTCGACGTCGTTGTATTTAAGAATGCAGATCACCGGCCCGAAGATTTCCTCGCGGGAGATCCGCATGTCAGGGGTGACGTCGGCGAAGACCGTGGGTTCCACGAAGTAGCCGTGTTCCAGGCCCCCGGATAAGGTCGCGGCGCTGCCGCCGGTGGTGGCGCGGGCTCCTTCGGCCAGCCCCGAGTCCACGTATTCCAGCACGGTCCGGTACTGGGACTCCGTGGCGCAGGGGCCGAACACGGTGTCCGGATCGAGCGGATCACCCTGCTTCCCGGCGGCGATGGTGGCCGTGACCATGTCAACCACGTCGTCATAGCGGCTTGCCGGGGCGAGGATCCGGGTGGCGATGTAGCAGGTCTGGCCGGTGTTGCGCATGGAGGACTTGATGAGGACCTCGGACATGGCGTTCAGGTCAGCGTCGGGCAACACAATGGCGCTGGACTTTCCGCCCAGCTCCAGTGTGACCGGCCGCAACAGCTCACCGCAGGCCGCGGCAATTTTCCGGCCCACCGGCGTCGAACCCGTGAACGCCACTTTGGCTACGCCGGGGTGCTTCACCAGCACATCCCCGAGCCGGCCGGATCCGGTAACAAGATTAACCACGCCTGCCGGGACACCGGCCGCGGCGATCGCATCGATGATCACGCGGATGGACAGCGGGGTGGGCGATGCCGGTTTGATCACCACGGTGCAGCCGGCGAGTAGTGCCGGTGCCAACTTGATGATCACCAGGTTGATGGGGAAGTTCCACGGCGCGATCAGCGCGCAGACTCCGAGGGGTTCGCGCCGGACCACGGACTCACCACCCCCGCGGGGGAACGGTCGGACGTCCTCTTGTTCGAGGTACTCGGCGAGTGTGGCGAAGTAGCGGAAGATGCCTGCCGCGTTGGCCGCCGCCCCGGCAGATTCGGCCACGGGAGAGCCGTTTTCGCGGGAGTTGGTGAGGGACAGCGCCTCGGCCCGCTTCTCCACCTCGTCGGCGATCCGGAGCAGGTACGCGGCGCGTTCGGACGGTGACAGGCGGGACCACTTCCCCTGAAACGCCCGCTGGGCGGAGCCGACGGCGGCGTCCACGTCTTCGGGAGTTCCGTCCGGTACCGAGCCCCACACCTCGCCCGTGGCGGGGTCGGTCACCGGGTTCCGGCCGGTGCCCCGCGAAGGGCGCCAGGCACCGTCGACGAAGATCGTGTCCACATGTGTGTGCGGTAGGGACAGCTCCGTGCGGGCAAGCAGGGCAGGAGCACCATGGGTGGCGGAGGTCATCGGATCACTCCTGTCTTAAGCAGGGCGTTGGAACGGTTGAGGTCGGCCGTCGCCATGTCCACGGCGGCCTGGGTGATGAGTTCGGGCACGATTTCGGTGGCCAGCCTGTCGGTGTAGGTGGCCGGGTCCATGGCGAACCACGAAGACGCGAGGGAGATGCCGGCGCGGTCGAAACGCCACAGCCGGTCGGCGTCGCGCATTAGAGCATCCTCCAGGGACCGGGCCACCTGCCGGGTATCGTGACCGTCGATGATTTCACAGACACGTTCCACGAACTCCGCGGAATAGCCCAGGCCCGGGAGTACCCGGCGCGCAACGTTGCAGCCCTGCTGTTCATGCTCGTAGCGGATGGTGGCCTTGCGCCAGTCACCGGTGAACCCCTCGGAGATGATGCGGGATTCATCCACGTGGGCCCAGCCGGTGTCGTGCAGCAGGGTGGCCACGCGCACCAGTTCGGCATCGGCGTCCGGGTATGCCCGGCACAGCCGTTCGGCGTAGGCCAGGGAGATTGGCAGGTGGATGTCGTTGCCGCGCGTCCGGGTTTCCTGAACAACCGTCTTCCACAGCGCGTCGAGCTCCTCAAGGGCAGCGGGGGTATTGCAGATGGGGGTGGTGTCCACCGGCCCGGCGGCGGGAACGGGCCGGACGCTGTACTCCACGACGAAGGCCTGGGCCAGCACGTCGGTTTCAGGGGTGGGGCCGGCTGGGGCGATCGGAGTCTTGGGGGTGCTCATAGTGCTCCTTGGGGTGGGCCGGCCTGGCGGCTAGCTGTCCGTGGTGATGGTTTTGAGGGGTGTGGCGGTGTCGGCAGCGGCGCCGGCGGGGATGTTCTGTCCTTTGGCCAGTGCGTTCTTTACGGCCATGAAGTCCAGTGGGGCATTGACGCAGTCGGCGGCGATGATCTGGCCCTGCCGGTAGTAAAGGACGGTGAACTTTCCGCGTTCCTCGTCGCGGCGGATCACGGTCTGGTCGTAACCGTTGCAGAGGCCCGCGATCTGCAGCTTGAGGTCGGCCTGATTGGACCAGAACCACGGGATCCCGGCGTACTCCTCGCGCCTGCCCATGAGCGAGTAGGCGGCCACCTTGGCATGCTCGATGGCGTTGTTAACGCTTTCCAGCCGGATCCGTTGACCGGGCTCAGAACCGGGGACCGGGTTGGGCATGTTGGCCACGTCCCCCACCGCAGCGGTGGTGCCGTCAGAGGCCAGGGCGAACCGGTCCACCACCACGCCGCTGTCCACTTCTAGGCCGAGCTGTTCGGCCAGGGTGGTGTTGGGGATGACGCCGATGCCGATCAGCACAATCTGCGCTGGAAGCACCGTGCCGTCCTGGAGCTCGACGGCGGCTACTTTCGTGCCGGTGTCGTTCGCGGTGAAGCGTGCGGCAGTGGTGTTGAGCCGGATATCCAGACCGCGGGAACGGTGGGCCTGCAGGAAGTACTCCGCAGTCTCCTCCCCCACAGCCCGGCCTACGAGCCGCGGACCGAACTCGAGCACGGTGACGTTCTTGCCCATCTTCTGCAGACTGGACGCGGCCTCCAGGCCGATGAACCCGCCGCCGATTACCACCACGTCCGTGGCGTCACCCACCCGGGCCTTCAGCGCCAGAGCGTCGTCGGCGTTGCGCAGGTACAGCACGCCGTCGAGGTCCCCGCCGTCTATCTCCAGCTTGCGGGCGCGTGCACCGACGGTCAGGGCCAGCCGTTTGAAGGGGAACTGCCGTCCGGAGGACGCATGCGCAACCCCGGAACCGTCCGCTTCCTTGTCGATCCGGACGATGTATTCGCCTTTGACCAGGTCCACGTTGTGCTCTGCCCAGTACTCGTTGGAGCGGAATATCAGGGACTCGCTCTCGACCGTTCCTTGGAGGAACTCCTTGGACAGCGCGGGGCGCTGGTATGGGCGGTGGTCCTCGTCCCCCAGCAGTGTGATGTGTCCATCGAAGCCCAGGGCGCGAAGTGACACCGCAAGCTGAACGCCTGACTGGCTCGCGCCGATGATCAGCAGGCCGGTCCGGGTGCGGGTTTCGCTGCCGGATACGTTCTGTTCCGCCATAGTGGTGTCCATCTTTACACCTGCGTTTCCGGGGTAGTGACGAAAAGTTCGGAGCTTTCGGTGAGGCGGAGCTGGCAGGACAGCCGGGAGTTCTCCTCGCGGTCCACGGCGGTGCCGTAGAGCATCTCGTCCTCCATGTCCTCCATCGGCGGCAGCTGTTCGAGGCAGTCCTCCCGGACGAAGACGTGGCAGGTGGCACAGGACAGCGAGCCGCCACACTCGGCCACGATTCCGGGGACGCCGTTGCGCACCGCGGTTTCCATGACCGAGTCGCCGGGATTGCCTTGGACGTCGCTGACGACACCTTCGGCGTCAGTGAAATGAACCGTTGGCATGTGGTTCTCCTTGGGGTTGAAGTCGGTTATGGGGTGGGGCGGAGGCTAGATGAACTGCCGGCCGCCGTCGACCACCATGGTCTGGCCGGTGTAATACGAGCTGTCGGGTCCGGCGAGAAACAGCGCGGCACCCACGATGTCCTCGGGCTGGCTGGCACGTTTGATCGCACCGCGGTCCACGCCGTAGTTCTCAGCGTTTTCCATCAGCCCGTAGCTGGCCTCCGTGAGCGTGAAACCGGGGGCGATCGCGTTGACCGTGATCCCCCGCCGGCCCAGTTCCTTGGCCATGACCCGGGTCAGGGCCACCACGCCACCCTTGGACGCGACGTAGTGCAGCCACTGCTCGGATCCGCTGAAAATAGTGGCGCTGGAGAGGTTGATGACACGTCCGCCCTCCGGCAGATATGGACTCGCGGCGCGGGTCACCAGCCAAGGGCCCTTGAGGTTCACGTTCATCACCAGGTCCCATTCCGCCGGATCGATGTCCTCAAACCGGCTGCGTGTCACCCCCGCATACACCGCGGCGTTGTTAAGCACGACGTCGATGCTCCCGTTCCCGAACTCCCCGCAGCTTTTCGCCAGGTTCTCGGTGGAGTCGAGACTGGTAACGTCCGCGGAGAAGGCAGCGGCGTCGGCGCCGCTTTCGCGGACGAGTTTCGCGGTCTGTTCAGCGCCCTCGAGATTGATGTCCGCCACTGCCACCCGGTATCCCCGGCCGGCAAAGCCGAGCGCAAACGCCCTGCCCAGCCCGCCGGCGGCACCGGTGATGAGGACGGTTTTGCCCGCTTCTCGCCCGGTTGCGGGCACAGTCACCTCAGACATGGCTGTGGCTGTGGGCGCCGGGGCCGGTGACCAGCAACTCGTCCTCGGCGTCAAGGATCTCTACCGTGCCCTTGGTCCCGTCCACGCGCAACCGCTGGCCGGTTTTGATGGTGGTGGAGGCGGATCCGGTGCCGGTGACGGCCGGAAGCCCGTACTCGCGGCACACAATCGCGGCATGGCTCATCATGCCGCCGATGTCGGTGACCGTGGCCTTGATCTTTCCAAAGATCGGCCCCCAGGACGGTGCGGTGACGGTTGCGACCAGGATCTCGCCCTGCCGGACCTCGGAGAGCTGGTCAGCATCGTGGACCACGCGGGCCAGGCCTTCGACGACGCCGGGTGACGCTGCCATGCCGCGCAAGCCTCCGCCTTCAACCGCTTCGCCGGCACCCAGCCATTGCTGGACCTGCTCGGTGGTGATGCCCCAAAGCATCCGGGTGAAAGGTTCGGTGATGGATTCCGGCGGGGTGTTCAGTGCCGGGGCGGGGCGGGCCGTCTTGAGGGCGTCCACGATGCCGCGGCGGCGCTCGATCTCCTCAGGCCAAAAGTCCGGGCCGATGGGCTTGGCGCCCACGCCCCAGCCGGTGACCAGGTCAAAGAGGGCGTCGCGGACCTCGTTGCGGCCCAGGTACAGCAGGTCGTCCGGCTCGGTCCAGAAGCCTTCCGCCTGCATCATGCGGGACAGCTCGCGGATCTTGCGCCAGAAGACACCCATGGTCCAGTGCTCGATGTAGAAGTTGTGGTTCTCCACGTACGGGTAGGCGGTGGCGGCAAGCCCGCGCTTGGCGTCGAAGATCGCCTGGTTTTCGCCTTCCAGCAGGTCGCGGTATTCCTCGATGATGCGGTCGCGTTCGGCGATGAGGGCTTCAACAGGCCGCATGATTTCCTGGCCTTCGTCCAGGCGGCGGATGTAGTCCGCGATGTAGCCCAGCGGGATTTCCTGGTGCTCATTCCAGTACTTGTCGTGGCCGTAGAAGCCGTTGCCTACGGTGAAGTTGAACCACGGGTCCTTGGCCCCCTCGTACTGGGCCATCCACTTTTCCCCGCCGGGGGCTGAGGCGATGGCAGCCAGGGTGGCGTCGACGTCGTCGGTGTTTCCGAAGTGGGCCTGAAGCCCGAGTTCCACGGCGAGCTTGGCCAGCTGCTTGAGCTCGTCGTCCGGGCGGAACAGTTCCATGTCGACGCCCTGCACCATGGTGGCGATCGACTGGTCCGGGACGTTGGGGAAAACCTGCTTGCAGAAGTTGAAGAAGTCCAGGTAGGCGATGTAGCCGAGGTTCAGGAACTCGAAGTGGTACTGCCAGTTCTGGTAGGCGAGCTGGATGAGGCGGTCGTAGCTTTCCAGCAGCTTCTCCGAGCCGTCTTTGCCCTTGCCCGCGACGATGTCCTCCATGGGGACGAGGTCCGGGAGCTTGGGGAAGGAGATGGTTTCCATCTCCGCGATGGTGCCCTTGACCTTGATGTGCCAGTCCTTGAGCAGCTGCTCCCAGTTCTGGAAGTAGTGGCCCACCCGCTGCTCAAACAAGGGCACGCGGGCGGCGATCTGGTTCTCGGGCACGGGGATGGGCGACATGTAGAGGTAGCCAAGGTGGATGCGGAACTCGATGCCGTTGGCGTTGGGGATCATCAGATGCCGGGCGTTGTACTGGCCGAGGCATTTGACCGCGAATTCGCCGCCTATGGTTTCAAAAGGCTTGAAAACCGTGGGCCAGTGCTGGCTGTCGCAGAACCAGAACTTGGCGTCTTCCTGCTCCTTGAGCTTGTCCTGGAATACCAGATAGTAGGGGTAGATCTTTTCCCATCCCTCGGCTCCGGCGGGAACCGGAAGCTCGGAGGGTTTGGGGAAGGACTTGAGGGACATGGCGGTCCTTTCAATGGGGCTCGGCGTTGAGCCTGGTGTGTGGAGGTTTGCTTGGGAGCTTGGGAGCTTGGGAGCTTGGGAGCTTCGGTGGAGCGTTGGTGTGCTTAAACGGAGGGCTTGAGCAGGGAGGCGGTGATGCTGCCGAGGCTGAAGCCGCCTGCCGCCGGGGTGGGGTTGGAGATGCCGCCGAAGTAGCCGCCTGCGGTGGCGGTGGGCTGTGCGGCCGGTTTGGAGGAGTGCACGGTCTCCGGGCGGCTCTGCAGCAGCAGGAGGTTTTCGCCGTCGGGCAGGTCCGCATCCAGGGCCCATTCGATGTCCTGCGGGCACTTGTAGTGCTTCTCGGCCCGCTTGGCCATCTGGGCCACCGAGGTGAGTTCCGCGTCGGTGAGGCTGCGGCGGCTGCGGCGGTCGGCGTCGACCTGGCGTTCAATGAGGCGCCTGGCGCCGATATCGGGAACCAGTTCGACGTGCTTGTCGCCGAGGTGTTCGTTCACGACGGCGAGCGTGACCTTGTCCAAGACCATGTTGTCCGGGGTGACCTGGCCCGAGACGACCATTTCGCCCACACCGTAGGAGGAGTCGATGGTGATTTTGGAGCGGTCACCGTTGGTGGGATCCATGGTGATGGCGACGCCGGAAACGCGGGAGTTGACCATCTTCTGCACCACGACGGCCATGGAGAGGCCCTCGTTGGGGATGCTGTTCTTCACCCGGTAAATAATGGCGCGCGAAGTGTAGAGGGAGGCCCAGCACTGCCGGATGTGCTCAGTGACAGCCTTGACGCCGTCGAGCCAGAGGTAGGTGTCCTGCTGTCCGGCGAAGGAAGCGTCCGGCAGGTCTTCCGCCGTGGCGCTGGAGCGGACGGCCACCGGGACGGGGGCGTCGAATCGGGACATTAGCGACTCGTAGGCGGTGATGGTCTGTTCGCGCAGGGCCTGGGGCACCGGGCGGGAGCAGATGTCCTCGCGGATGGCGGCGGAGAGCATGTCTACCTGGGAGGTGTCCTCCGGCTCCAGGCCGGCGAGCAGCTGGTTGATTTTTGCTGTGATGCCGGCTTCGTCCATGAAGGCATCGAACTGGGCGGTGGTGACCACAAAGCCGGGCGGGACGGGCATGCCTGCAGAGGTCATGGTGACCAGGGATGCGCCCTTGCCGCCGAGGTATTCCAGTTTCGGCTCGATCCCGCCGTCGAAAAACTGGATGTAGTCGTTGCTTTCCATGGTTTAGGCCTTCCAGGTGACGGGGACGGTTTCGGGGACGCGGAAGGAGAGGTTTTCGCGGAAGTCGATGGATTCCGGATTCTCCAGCTGCAGCTCCGGGGCGAGCCGTGCCACTTCCTCGAGCGCGATTTTGGCTTGGAGTTTGGCGAGCATGTTGCCCAGGCAGTAGTGGATGCCGAAACCGAAAGAGAGGTGCTCGGGGGCGTTGGGGCGGGTGATGTCGAAGTCCTTGCCAGCTTCGAATTTGCTCTCGTCGCGGTTGGCGGAGCCCATCAGGAGCAGCAGCTGGGCGCCTTCGGGGATCTGTACTCCGTCTAACGTGGTGTCTTTCAGTGCTTTGCGGCGCCAGCCGACGATTGAGCCGGCGTAGCGCAGGACTTCGTCAATAGCCCCGGGGATTTTCTTGGGCTCCTCAACCAGCTGCCGCCACTGCCCGGGGCGGGCGAGGAGTTCGCGCAGGGCGTTGGATATCAGGGTGGTGGTGGTTTCGTGGCCGGCGAAGAGCAGGCTGTAAAGCACGGAGGCGATCTCATGGTCGGAAATCCCGGCGCCACCCTGCTGAGCTTTGACGAGGTCTGCGCTGAGGTTGTTGTCCCCGCCCTGCTCGTGCGCCACCTTGACCAGGCGCAGGCATTCCTGCCAGTACTCCACCAGGTTGTGGGCGTGCGGGATCTGCTCCTCATCGCTCAGGTCGCCCCAGGTCATGGCCGCCCGGGAATCACTCCAGCGCTTGAAGGTGTCCACCTGCGAGACGTCGGCACCGATCAGGGTCAGGATGGTGATGGTAGGGACGTCGTAGGCGAGGTCTTTCACGAGGTCACCGCGGCGTTCCGGCCGGGCGAGCATCTGTTCGATCAAGGTGACGACGTTCTGCCGGATGAAGGGTTCCAGTGCCTTGTAGCGTCGGGGGGTGAACGCTTTCTGAACTACCGCGCGGATCCGGGTGTGCTCCGGCGGGCGCCGGGCCGAAAGGCCTGAATAGGCGGTAAACCCGCCGTCTTCCATGATTTTTTTCGCAGCGGGGCCCCGTTCCCGGACCGGCGCCTGGGCGTTTTCGCTCGAGAACGTCTCCCAGTCCTCGAAGACAGCCTTGACGTCGTCATAGCGGGAGACAACGTAGAGGCCGACGCGCTCATCGAACATGACGGGCTGTTCCGCCCGGAGTTCGGCATAGGCCGGGAAGGGATCCTTCATCTGGAACGGCTCGTAGCCGTGATGCCCGGCGGGGGCCTCGGCGCTGTAGCCGAGGGGACAGCGGCCGGCCGTTTCTGTCGACGATGACATCTGGACTCCTGGTGGTTTGGGGCCGCCGGCAGCGTCAGGCACGCCGGCGATTTCTACTCACCAGTGTGTCCCCCATCACCCCCGCGTGACAGGGAATACTTCCACTGGGTGGAAACCAGTGTGGTCTTTGCTGGTTTCCACCCAGAAGCTTTCCGGTCAGTCCTTGGGTGCGTTCTGACTGCCGAGCAGAGTCTCCAGCGGGATCCGGGCGGTGGCGCGCTCGATCTGGGCTGAAATTCCCTTCAGCACCGGCAGGTGGCGGGTCATCGTGGCGGCCTGGTTGGTGGGCAGCACCAGTCCGATCGAGGCCCCGATCCTTCCGGTGTGGAACACCGGGACGGCGATGGAGCAGGATCCCAGCCGCACCTCCTCCAAGGTAGTGGCGAATCCCTGCTCACGAATTTGGACGAGTTCCTCGGCCAGGCGCTTGGGGTCAACATGAGTGTGGGCGGTGTGCCGCTCCAGCTGCAGGTTCAGGTAAGCGTCGCGGACCCAATCCTCGTCAAAGGCGAGAATGACCTTTCCGACAGCGGTCGCGTGCATCGGGAGCCGGCCACCGACACGGGAAGCGCGCGGGACTCTCTTGGAGCTGTAGACGCGGTCGATATAGAGCACCTCATGGCCCGCCCGAACGGCAAGGTGTGCGGTTTCCCCTGTGAGGGAGAACAGATCCTGTACATAGGGGCGGGCTGCGTCGCGCAACTGCCGCCCGGTGTTCTGCGCAAGCTCCCAGAGCCGGATGCCCGGCTGGTAGCGTCCGTTTGGCTCGCGGGAAAGGAAGCCCCAATCCGTCAGTTCATTGACCAGCCTGTGTGTCGTGCTCAAGGGCAGGCCGGACTTCGCTGCGATATCGGTCAGGCTCAGGGCCCCGCGCGATTTCTCGAATGCCTCCAGGATGGCCAGAACCTTGGATGTCACGGTCCGCCCTGGTTCGCGGCTGCCGCCAGCCATCGCGACTCCTTCTCCGGTACGTGTCCATTTCAGACCGCCTCCCCGCAGTCTGGTCAGAGTCTAGTCGGCGCTCAGGAGCGCCCGTCGTTGAGGCCACAGCGTGACGGACTCCAGTGCGGACAGCGCGCTGGCCATCACTTTCGCTTCCTGAGTGAAGAGGTGGCCGTGGACTCGTTGGCTGCACAGCCGGAGGGCCTGGTCCCGGTCAAGTCCGAACCAGTCCATCACGGTGTCGAGGCCGTGCGGGCTGAAACCTCCAGGTCTTATCGGAGTCCTTCACGATCGCGTCCTCGATAGAGAGCGCGGTACGCCGGGAGTCGTGACCGTCGATGATGCCAAGAATCTCCGGCACCTTCGAGGCGTCATAAGAGGTCTGGGCCAAGATCTTGGCAGCCAGCCTCGCGCCCTCCTTTTCATGAAGAAGGACCAGGTCCGGCCTTCCGCCCCTTGGAGCAATGGCCTGCAGAACCTCATCCGGCGGCACCTCGGACCACCCGACGTCGTGGAGCATGATGGCCGGCAGGACAATGGCAGCGTCCGCTTCGAGGTGCGATTCCAACAAGGCATGGGCAAGACCAAGTGCATACAGTGTGTGCGCGTCGTTGTCGCGCACACGAAGCAAAGGCCAGCGCGTTCAGCCGGGGGAAGGCGACGTCGGGTGCGCCGATCTGCAGGGGCATGACGACGTTCGCAAATCCGGCGAACAGCGGCGTCGCGAACATCAACAGCATCACGGTGCCGTGCATCGTGAACAGCTGGTTGTACTGCTCCTTGGTCTGCAGGATCTGCATGCCGGGTTCGAACAGTTCGGCGCGGATCAGCAACGCCATCACGCCACCGAGGCAGAAGAAAACAAACGACGCGATCAGGTACATGTACCCGATGGTCTTGTGGTCGGTCGACGTGATCCAGTTGACGACGGCGCTGCCTTTGCGCTTCGGGACCACGCTCGGGGCTGCCGTGGCGGCTGGGGATGAGTATTCATAAGTGGCCATTTCCTCTGCCCTAACTCTGAGGATGGGTACCGGCTGGCGTGTCTGGCGCTCTGCACCCTTACACTGAGGCGAGCCTCCATGCCGGTTCACCAGGGGGCGCCTGGGCCTCCAATGATAGGCCCGCCGGCCAGAGCACAACACAGTGAGCGTGGCTCATCAAAGATGCCCGGGTAGCTGCTATCGAAGAGTCAGTTGATAATGTCCGCGTAGCGTCGCGTCTGCCGGGACGGCACCCGCCGGACCAGAAGCGAGCAATGGAGGTTTCGATGAGCCACCGCAAGAGCCGTCACGAAGACCACCGCCCCCGGTACGCCCGCGCAGAGCGGCCGCCAAGAAGACCATCCTGGACGAGCTATGCGCCCTGACGCACTGGCACCGCGACCACCCGTGCAAGGCGCGGCCTATGGTCCTCAAGCAGGTAGCACCCCGGGCAGCACTGCCCCCGCTCTACTGGAACCAGTGATCGAGGCCATGCGGTTCATCTATGCGTCCAGGGACCCGTACCGCCTCGCACCCCAACACCAATTGGGTATTCCGCGGAGCCTCACCAGGCCGGCACATCCACCCCGGACACCTCACAACCCGTCTCACCAGGATGTTCAGCACCCGGGCAGCACGACTCGGAACCCTCTACGAACTCACCAAACTCGCACCCGTAGCCATCATCGCCGAGACCCTCGGCTACTCACCTGTCACGATCGAACGCCACGCCACCGACTCACCCTCTGCCTCTGCCTCTGCCCAGTACGTCGCAGCAACCAGAACCTCGCGACGAGACACACCATGCCTCGGACAAGCATCAGGTCAAATTGGCAGTACTGCTTGTGGGGCAATTTGCTGTCGCTGGGCCGAGACAAGGTGCCCGTTGGGTAGATATTCGAGCCCGACCGGCCCCGGACGGGATCGGTTCAGAAGTCGAAGCGCATGCATTCGATAGTTAGAGCATGAGGATAGCCTGCCCAATAACGCGGACAGAAAGCAGCGCAAAACTACCGAGGAGGGGCCGGCTCCTGAAATTCCTGAGACCTTGGAGCCAGCCCCCCGACGGCGCCCCGATGAAGGCTAGAAGGACCCTCCCCAGCGAGGCAGAACACCGCCACAAAACATAATTCGCTATGTGCCGGCCAGAGGCAATGTCCTAGCCTCGGGCCGGCACAAGGCGGAGCGATTAGCTCCAGTGGCGACGCGCCCCTGTCGGTTCGTTGACCGATCTCTTGTTGATACGACCCGGAGCGCTGGAGCAGATCCAGGAAGTCGGCTTACAGAGTGAGCGCATGACGATCCTGCAGCCCTATGTCATTTCTCCGGGAACGGCTCGAGCGCTCACTTTTTACAGTGACGTTTTCGGCGGTGAGCTTTCTTTGCACACGTACGAGGACTTTGGCAGGCGCGACGGCGCCCCATGCGCAATAGCCCACGGTGAGCTCCACGGCGAAGTTGCTTTGGCCGGAGCCGATGCAGCAGCCGGCGAGAAACCGGTCCGGGTTGAAGGCCATATGCTCTCGTTGCTGGGGACCGCTGAACCGGCAGTTCTCCATGAATGGTTCGACAAACTCTCTGTTGGTGGATCGGTGGTCGATCCCCTCGCGCCGAAGCCCTGGGGCGCGTCAGACGGCCAAGTTATCGATCGTCACGGACTTCACTGGCTCGTTGGATATGAGCAGGGGGCGTGAACGGAGCGCCAATCCATCAAGATTCGCTCAAGAATGATCCGATTAGGGCTAATGAGTCGTACCTGCCCGACGCCCGCTGTAACTTGTTCTGCAGGAACTCGGCTTTCCCCAAGCGCTGCGGCGTCCAGGAGCCCCTGCGTTGAGGTCGTTGAGCTGGCGCAGGGGCTTCGTTTCACTGCAGCAAGCAACCTGACCTCCGGAGGGCAACCTCATGCCCGGCCTCCTGCATCGCGGCGGGCCTTGGCCAGCCCTCCGGAGTGTTGTGCTGGACAGTGCAGTGCTGGAATGGAGGGCTACGTTTTGCCACTCCCCCAAGTGAGATTCAACTATCAATAATCTCAATGCGAGCTGAGGGCGCAGAGGGGCTCTGATCAGTGCTCCAAGGTCCGTCGGACGACCGGCTTGTGAACAGCAGATTCAGCTGGATGACGCAGGCTGGTCAGGGCTGGCCCAGTCGGGGTCCGTCCGCTCCAGCCGTCCCGGGTGAGCCGCCGCGGCCCAGTCGTACCGCGCCAGCACCCAGCAGACACAGTGCTCCCCCGCAGCCTTGGTCATCTTCTTGTCGGCCATGTCCTGGAGCGCAGCAGCGACCGCCGGCCAGCTCAGGACGGCGGCTTGACCTCGGTATGGGTTGCGAGGAAAATAAATGTGCCGTCCGTATCCGTGATCGTGGCGACGCCCTGCTTGATAGCTGCCTTTGAGCACTTCTTGCAGCCTCGCAGGAGGAACCAGGCGCGGGCCGCAGGAGGACCGCCGGAGGCCCCTCTCACCCCTCCACTCCCCCCGCTCGTGGTCAAAGCTCACGACGGATGCCGTGAGACCCGGCAGCCGGTGCTTTCGCGGCCAACAGATGCCTGGCCTATAGCTTGAGCTCAAGCGCAACTATGCTGAAAATTCGGTGGAAGGACAATTAGTGATGCGTTCGGGCACTTCCGAGAATGATTGGCATAATTGCTCACCGTCCGAGGTCGTGGCCGCCTTGGATGTGGACCCTTCCGTGGGACTCGCCGCCGAAAGCGTGAGTGCCCGGGAGGAGAAATTCGGTGCGAACGTGCTCGCGGACGAGGCTAGGGTGCCGGTTTGGAAAAAGGTTCGGAGGCTGTTCGCGGACAAGATGAGCGTGGTGCTCATCATCGCCGCTCTTGTCAGTGCGGTCGTCTCCCGGGAATGGGAAACCCCGGTTGTGATCCTGGCGGTGATCGTGCTGAATACAATCCTGAAACTATGCGCAGGAGAGCCGGGCCGAGAGCAGTCTGGCCGCTCTGCGGACCATGTACGTGGATACTTCACGGGTCCGCAGGGACGGACAAGATGAGATTTCCAATGAAGAGCTGGTTCCGGGTGACATCGTGCTGCTGGAAGCCGGCGACACGGTTCCGGCGGATGGACGTCTCCTCGAGGCGGCTCGCCTGGAGGTCATTGAGGCAGCCCTGACCGGTGAATCGCAGCCAGTGGAGAAAACCGGCAATACCCTGGAAGATCCGGATCTGCCGCTCGGTGACCGAACGAACATGCTTTTCATGAGCACGGACGTAAGCCGGGGACGGGCCGTCATGGTGGTCACTGGCACCGGTATGTATACCCGGATCGGCAATATAGCGACACTGCTGGAGGGCGCAGGCGATGAAAGGACGCCATTGCAAAGGCGGATCGGGCAGCTGGCCCAACTGTTGACCGTCGTTGCATTGGTGGTAGTCGTCGTCGTCTTTGCCCTGGGACTTGTCCGCGGGCAGCCCTGGTCTGAGTTGCTCATCACTGCAGTTTCGCTTGCAGTGGCCACCATCCCGGAAGGCCTGACGGCGGTCGTCGCCTTCACTCTCTCCATGGGCGCCTCGCGAATGGCGCGCCGCGGCGCGATCATCAAACAGCTATCCGCCGTCGAAACCCTGGTAGCACGACGCATATTGCCACCGACAAGACCGGCACACTGACCTTGAACGAGATGACGGCACGGCGCCTGTACATGATGGGGCGTTCGGTCCGCATTACCGGCCAGGGGTACACGGCGGAGGGAAAGATCCTCAGTGGCGACGGCGAGAAACTGCCGGCCATGTCCGACGCTCTGGTTTCCATGACTCTGTGCAATGATGCCTGGATCCGCGATGGCACGCTGGTCGGTGATCCCACCGAGGGCGCCCTCCTGGCGCTGGCCGAGAAGGGCGGGATCGACGTTGATGGCGTCCGCGGCAACCACCCCCGGGTGGCGGAAGTGCCTTTTGATTCCGCTTATAAGTTCATGGCCACCTTTCACGAACAGAACTTCACCAAGGGGGACAGCACGCCGGCCAGGTTCCGTTGTTTTGCCAAGGGCGCGCCGGGAGTGCTCCTGGAACGGTCGGATTCGATCCTCGCATCCGACGGGATTCTGCCGCTGACCGACGAAGGCCGGACGTCGGTCCATGAGGACATCCGGGCGATGGCGGCCGAGGGCCTGCGTACGCTGATGATCGCCGGTCGCCGGCTAGTTGCCCTCAGACGGCGACGAACTGCGTGCCGCTGCTGACCATCTGACCATCTACGCGATAGTCGGAATTGTTGATCCGCCCCGCGCGGAAGCGGCAGAGGCCATCCCTACAGCCCGGGCCGCCGGGATCACCGTGCACATGATCACTGGCGATCATCTGGTCACGGCCTCTTCCATCGCGAGGCAGTGGGTATCCCGGGCGAGGCCGCTTCGGGTGCAGCCCTCGATGATCTGGACGACGTTCAGCTCAACCGGCGGGCCGCAGGATTCGGCGTGTTGGCACGCGTGGCCCCCGAGCACAAGATCCGTGTGGTCAAGGCTCTGCAGAAGGACGGCAATATCGTGGCCATGACGGGCGACGGCGTGAACGACGCGCCGGCGCTGAAGCAGGCGGATATTGGCATTGCCATGGGCATTACGGGCACGGATGTGTCCAAGGGTGCGGCGAAAATGATCCTGACGGACGACAACTTCGCCACGGTTGTTTCCGCTGTCCGGGAGGGCAGGGGGATCTATGCGAACATCATCAAGTTTGTGAAATTCCAACTCACTACGGCGTGGGGTTTCGTTCTTATCTTCCTCATTGCCGTGGTGCTCGGCCTCTCGGGCGGGGCGCCCTTCAGCGCGTTGCAAATCCTCTGGGTGCACATCATTATGGACGGGCCGCCCGCACTTGCCCTCGGTGTGGATCCGCCGGAACCGGACATCATGACACAAAAGCCCCGTCCAGCCAACGAGCCGCTGCTGCCTCCCAACCGGCTGCTTCGGATCCTGGGACTCGGTGTGGTGATGGCAGCCGGAACCACTGCGGTCCTCGTGCTGGCGCCCGTCCTGTTCCCGGAAAGTCCCACCGATCCGCTGGTGGGGACCACTCTTGCCTTCACCACCTTTGTCTTTTTCCAGGTCTTCAACCTGCTCACCGTACGATCGGAATCCGGTTCCGTGTTCGCACTGCAAACCTTCACCAACGGGAGTATCTGGGTGGCCTTGCTGGCTGTAGTGGTCCTACAGTTCCTGGTCGTTACCCTCGATGTGTTCCAGCGATTCTTCGGCACCACCGCGCTCAGCTCCACTCAATGGGGACTGGCTCTGCTCGTGGGGTCCTCCGTGCTCTGGGTAGATGAAATCCGGAAGGTAATCGTCCGGTCCCGGAATCACTAGGAGGTCATTCATGGACCGGGATCCGGCCGATCAACGCCCTCGAACGGGTATCTGGCAACCGGGCGCCCGACCTGTTCCTGCAGGAGATTGAGCGTCAAAGTCATCGTCACCCCGAACTTTGGATTCTTTCTGTTCGGTCTGGCATGGGATAGCATGATGGCCCTTCTAAAATTAGATACGCCGGACTTAGAATGGAGGCTTGCTTGCGTCAAGGCTCGTCGGAGGGGATGGATCCACTTGTAAGTTCTTCCTCCACTCCCTCCCGGCCACCGTTGACTCTTGTCCCTTCGGACTGGAGTCAGCAACCCACTTCAGGAATGCAGACCGGCCGACGCCGCCCGGAACGCGGGTACGAAGCTGGATTCTGCCCAGACCCAAAGGGGTTCAGGGATGCGATACGTAGTTGGCTACACGCTAAAAGAACGCAGCGCCGACGCCGTTGCTTTGGCTTTGGCGATGGCCCGGGCCGAGGGCGCACGTCTTGACCTGATCTATGTGGTGGACCAGGGCGCACCGCACGTTGCGGGGAATCCCGGCGGCGGGCAGGTCAGCCCGGAAGAGCAAGCCGTCCTGACCGCGCAGCGCCAAGGGCTCAGTCTGGCCCCCGAAGACATCAGCGTCGAGTTCCACGCGCGCAACGCCGATTCATTCGCCGCTGGCCTGATCGACGCCGCCGTTGGAGCGGAAATGATTGTGGTGGGCGCGGCCAACAATGGGTTGTTCAAGCGTCACACGGTGGGCAGCGTGGCCAACGCACTGCTGCATTCCTCGCCGGTCCCGGTTGCGCTGGCGCCCCGGGGGTACCGCCGTGCGGAGGCTGTGAGCCGGCTAACCCTTGCCGTGGGGCGGCGGGCCGGTGCGGATGCCGCCATCGACTCCGCCGTTGATTTCGCCAACCGGTGCAGTCTTCCGCTGCGCCTGGTTTCGCTCGTTGAGCTGGATGCGGAAGGGGACAGCGGCGACGTAGTGAACGCCGCGCACATCCATGCCAACACCGTACTGGCCGAAGCCTCACGCCGGCTGGCGAAGGGACACAAGGTCACCGTTGAGGTGGCTCAAGGCCGAAGTATCGAGGAGTGCATCGATGACCTGGAATGGGATGACGGGGAGATACTGGTCGTGGGATCCTCCCGTCTGGCTGAGAAAAACAAGCTGTTCATCGGCAGCACGGCTTATAAGGTCCTGCGCGCACTGCCCGTTCCCATGCTGGTTATCCCGCGCGACTACCACCGCCTGGCCGCGATGTCCGCGGACTAACCTCCGTCAGTCAGGAGCTAACGGGCGCTTGAACCCGGCCCAGGCCTGGCCCGCCATAAGCCGTCTTGGCGTACGCTTCTGACATGGAAGCTCAGTTTGAGGTTGAGGCGTTACTCGAGCACGAGTATCTGGTGCGTGCGCAGGCGGACGGGGAAGTGGTCGTGTCCAGGTTCAGAGTCGATCCTGGCGTGCTTGAACAGCTTGAGCTGGAGGGCGCCGACGAGGAACAGGTGATCAGGGAGACGGCGGTGTTTCTGGCCGCCCATCAACCGGTCATCGATTTCCCGCCCATGCTCGATCTGGCCGATGTCATCGCGAGCTACGACGACTACCCCGAGCGGCTGCGCCGGCAGCTGGCAGCGGACTCTGACTGAACTGCCGGCATCCCATCCTCAGGGCACGGCGGCTTGCCCCCCCTGTGCGAGCTTGAAGAAACTCAGGTGTACAAGCGGCTGGCGAAGACCGAACGCGGCCTTTCTGAGGGGTCCGGGTGGGCGACGATGACCCGGAGGCCATCGGGGTCAAGGCCTTCGACAAAAGTGACTCCACCGGCTGTGTGGGTGTCCGTGTATCGCCCGGTCTCCTTCAGAGCCTGCTGAAAATATTCCAGTCCCTCGACGCTGTCCGTGGCCCACATCAGCACGTGAAAGCCCAGCCCCCCTGGGTGACGCTCGGCCCTGGGGCCCCGCTCGATGAGATACAGCTGGAAGCCGCCGGGGGCCAGAAGAAGAGCTGCATCCCCCTCGGAGAGCAGCGATACTTCACAGCCGAACACGTCACGGTAGAACGTTACAGACCTGTCCAGTTCGGCCACGAACAGGACCGAGGACGCGACCCTTGCTGAATACCCCATCCCGTCATTATTAACCTGCCGACGCTATATGGCCAGCCTTCCCGGACGCACCTGCCAGCTACGGCACTCGTCACGGATTAGTCCGCCCGCCCCCCTGGGCTTTCCCCTGCAGTGCCGCTTCCTCCGTCCCGGTGGTCAACCGGGCGCAGCAGGGTGCACTCTCCGGCGCGGCCTCGACTCGGTGCTGCGTGTCGTTGCAGGCGTCCAGCGTTCCCTGGAGGAGCGAGGTATTGAGACCGCAGACGAGCCGGGTGTGGTCCTTGGCGAGGCGGTGGAACGGGCAATTGCCCAGAACCAGTCCGTGCGCGTCGGCCTCTGGTTCGAACCCGTTGTCGGCCAGCGCCTTCTCCGTGCTTCCTGCGAGCAGCCCCAATCTTTGGCCTTCGTGGTACGCAATCGTGCGAAGGGCTTCCTCGACAGGTTCGCCGGTCACCATGGACGTTTCTATCGCAGAAGCGAGCAGGCGGGCCGCGAGTTCGTATTCACGGGAGGGAAAGGAAACGCTGACCTCGTCAACTACGGTTTTGTACAGCTTCGTCGGCCGTCCGGATCCCGGGCCCCTGCGCGCGCCCAGCTTTCTGCTTTCCGTTTCCAGCAGGCCCTCACGGACCATCTTCTCGAGATGGAAAGCCACGGTGCTCGGAGCGAAGTTCAGCATCCTGACCAGCTGATCCCGGGAGAGTGGACCCGGGCTGCGGATGAGCGCCCGGTAAAGAGAGCGCCGTACCGGATCGGCCAACGCCGCGACGTCGGGGTCTTGAGATGAAATCGACGAAGCATTCATAAGGAAATTCAACCACCCCTAAGAGGACTTGACGGACCCAATTATACGTTCTAAATTCAGTAGACCCAAGTTTAGAAGGGGTATCATGTTATCCCCTCAGTATCAGGACGGGCAGAGCCAGTACGCAGACTCCATTGACGGGCTTTCCGGGCTTGACCTTGCACAGGAGGGCAGGGCCGGGATCGACGTGGAGGGTGCCCGGGCAGCCGTTGCCGCTTTGCTAGGTGCCCTGGGCCGTGACATCCCGGATCCGCATCTGGCGGAAACTCCCCGCCGCGTGGCAAAAGCCTTTGAGGAGATGCTCACTGCCCGGCCTGCTGTGTGGACGACGTTTCCGAATGCGGACGGGTACACAGATCTGGTGATCCTGAAAGGCATCCCCTTCCATTCGCTCTGCCAGCACCATCTGCTGCCGTTCCGCGGCGTGGCCCATATCGGCTACCTTCCCGGGGGAAGGCTGATCGGGCTCTCCAAGCTTGCCCGAGGGCTGGAGTTGTTCGCCAGGGACCTTCAGGTTCAGGAACGTCTGACGGTGCAGGTGGCGGACTGGCTGATGGAAACACTGGACGCCCGGGGTGCCGGCGTGGTTCTGGAAGCTGAACACCTGTGCATGTCGCTGCGGGGCGTGGAGGCTAGCGGCACGCTGACGACGACGTCGGCTTTCCGTGGGGAGCTCAATATCCCGGGGCCTCTGCAGGACCGCTTTTTCTTTAAGTGATGGTCCATTTTCCCGGGCAAAGTTTTGGATCCGGATATGGGAGGAGATGGTCAGGATGAAGGTCGTTATCGTCGGAGCCGGCCTTGCCGGGGCGACTGCCGCACAGACCCTGCGGGCTGAAGGGTTCGAGGGCACCATCACGCTGGTGGGTGCGGAAAAGCACTACCCGTACGTCCGTCCGCCTCTGTCCAAGGACTTCCTGGCCGGGCGGGAGGACGAGCAGTCTCTGCTGCCATACACACCTGCCGACTATGCGAACAAGCAAATAAAAGTGGTGCTGGGTGAAAGCGTGGAAGCCATCGATCCGGAATTTGGCCTGGTGCCTCTGGCAGGAGGCGGCGTACTGGAGTGTGAGCGGCTGCTGCTGACGACCGGCGCCGCGCCCCGGACCCTTCCCGTCCCCGGCGCCACCTTGCCGGGCGTGGCATACCTGCGCACCCTTGAGGACAGCAAGCGGCTGCGGGCATCCCTGAGCCAATCCGGAGATCACCGCGCCCGCCGCGTCGTTCTGGTCGGCTCGGGCTGGATCGGCATGGAAGTCGCCGCCACCGCCAGGACTCTCGGGGCCGAGGTTACGGTCCTGGGGCGCGAGAAGGTCCCGCTCGAAGCTGCCATCGGACCGGAACTCGGAGCCGTCTTCATGCAGCGGCACGAAGAAGCTGGAGTGTCTTTCCACACCGAAACCACAGTCGCCGAAATCACCGAAACCGGCGGCCGGGCAGCCAGCGTCATCACAGACACCGTCCAGGAACTTCCGGCTGACCTGATCGTGGCCGCCGTCGGCGTCACCCCCAACACCGCTCTGGCCAAAGCGGCAGGGCTCACCATTGACAACAGCATACTCACAGACCGGTCAATGCGAACGAGCGATCCAAACATTTTCGCGGCCGGCGACGCGGCCAACGCCTACCACCCCGTCACCGGCAGGCATCAGCGAAGCGAACACTGGGCCAACGCCATCAACAGCGGCAAGGTCGCGGCCAAGGCCATGCTCGGGCAGGCCGCCGTCCTGGATGACATCCCCTATTTCTACACCGATCAGTTTGACCTGGGCATGGAATACTCCGGCTACGCCTCCCTGGCGCGCAACGCCACGCTGGTCCTGCGCGGGGACCCGTCCTCACGCAAATTCATCGCGTTCTGGGTCACTCCCGTCTCATCCACTCGCGGCACCGTGGTGGACGGGATGAACGTCAACGTCTGGGACGTCCAGGACGACATTAAGTTCCTGATCACCACCGCGCGCGCCGTCCGGACCCAGCAACTTTCAGACCCCGCCACACCACTGGGCGGCCTGTGATGAAACAGGCAACACCGCAGACAAGGGAACCGCCAGGAGCGAGGGCAGCCGCATCGCCCGGGACAACCACGTACGAGCCGGCGCTCCTGCACCCCGTGCACCGATTCGGGAGCCGGATCATCGATTTCCGCCGCCAGGCAGCACTGATGGCCATCATCAACCGCACCCCGGATTCGTTCTACGACACAGGACGGACGTTCGGACTCGAAGCGGCCATCGATGCGTCCATGGCCGCAGTGGCAGAAGGCGCGGACTGGATTGACGTCGGCGGGCAGCCGTTCGCAGCAGGGGCCCGCCTGAGCACGGGCGAAGAAGCGGACCGCGTCATTCCCGTCATAACAGGGGTGCGCCAACGCAGCAACACCATCATCTCCACAGATACCGATAACCCGGAAGTTGCCCGACTGAGCATCAAAGCCGGGGCCAATGCCATCAATGACACCTCCGGGCTCCGGAACCCGGACATGGCTGGGGCAGTCGCAGAATCCGGGGTGCACCTGGTCATCACCCACAGCCTGGCTCCTCCGTGTGCCTGGGCCCGGCCCAATGACCAGGACGTAGTCGTGGTGGTCCGGGACTTTCTGTGCCGAAAAATTGATGAAGCGGTCCGGCTCGGTGTCACCGAAGAGCAGATCATCATCGATCCCGGGCACGACCTGAACAAGAACACCCTTCACTCGCTGGAACTCACCCGCCGCCTTGGGCGCATCGCGGCATTGGGCTTTCCCGTCCTCGCAGCTGTCTCCAACAAGGACTTCATCGGTGAAACGCTGGGCAAGGGAATGGACGGGCGGGTGGAAGGTTCACTCGCTGCGGCCGTTATCTGCCTTCTGAACGGTGCGCGTATCCTGCGCATGCACAACATTGCGGCCGCAGCTGACGCCCTGCATCTGACAGAGGCGGTGCTGGGCTGGCGGGACCCGGTGGCACTGCAGCACAACATGGGGCACCACAAGATGGGCGAACCGGTGCGCAACCACTTGGGAGGGCTGCTGTGATTGATTGTCTGCTGCCCAGGCACGTTACTGGCCTCACCGACGAGCAGCTGGTGGACTGGTACGCACACCCGGCAGCAACGGGCCCCCGGGTCAGTTTCAACTTCGTCTCCAGCCTGGACGGTGCCGCCACGCTTAACGGCCGCTCCGGGGAACTGGGCGACGCAGCGGACCGACGGATCATGAAGCTTTTGCGCCGTGCCGCCGACATCATCCTCATTGGTGCAGGGACGGTCCGGGCCGAAGGCTATTCCGGGGAACTCATCGGCCCGGAAGACAGCCTGTGGCGCCAGGGCCACGGCGGGAGCGTCCGGCCTGCACTGGCCATGGTCTCCGGACGCCTCAGTGTTGACCCGGGCATGCCCTTCTTCACTGACGCCGCCGAACGGCCCCTGGTTATCACCACCGCGGAGGCTGATCCCGCCCGGAAAAGGAAACTGGAAAAGGTGGCGGAGGTGCTCGTCTGCGGCCGGCGGAGCCTTGACGTGGAGATGCTGATCCACGAACTCGGGCTGCGTGGATTTTCCCGGCTCCACTCAGAGGGAGGGCCACATCTGTTTGGGACGTTCCAGCAGGCGAGCCGTGTTGACGAACTCTGCCTCTCGGTCAGTCCCGTACTTGTGGGAGGGCCAGGGATGCGCATTGCGGTGAGTTCGTCCCAGAACCCCGGGCCGTGCCACCTGCACCTTGACCACGTGCTCCGTTCCGGGGATATGCTCTTCCTCCGCTATCTGGCCCGGCAGCATGGCGACCTTGCCGAACACCCGGCAGCGCCGGGAGTACCTACTCCGAGCAAAGGATCATGACCATGAACGATCCGTTGACCTCCTGGGAAGCACTTCGCAAGCAGCTGTCGGGGCGGCTTTCATCCTCCCTGGCGGAAGCACCCTGAGGCGGCCGGGATGGACTGGCAGGGCTGGGCCCTCTTCGGTCTGCTGGCCACCAGCGTACTGACGGCTGTCATGATTGCCGCGCAAATGGCCGGCTGGACGCGTCTTGACCTGCCGTTGGTGCTGGGCGCCCTGTTGACCCCGGACCCGGACCGGGCACGCGTCGCGGGATTCTTCGTCCACCTTGCCGCGGGTCAGGCATTCGCCCTGGGATACGCCGCTACATTCGCCCTGCTGGGCCAGGCCACGTGGTGGATGGGGGCGCTGCTGGGGCTGGTCCACGTCGCCGTCGCCCTGACGGTCATCCTGCCCCTGCTGCCTGGCGTCCACCCGCGCATGGCCTCTATGAGGGCGGGGCCGGCCAGCAGGGCCGCGCTTGAACCACCGGGTCTGCTCGGCCTGAACTACGGCGTTCAGACACCCGCTGTCGCCATCGTCGCCCACGTAGTTTACGGCACAGTTCTCGGGCTGCTCCTGAGGGCGTCATGAGAACACCGCGGAGAACGTACGACGCCGAAAAGGGCGAAAGGATCCCCCCTGCAGCCCCCGCCCGGGAGCCCTCACCCATCGCGGACTACGGGCTGCTCGGGGACACCCGCACCGCAGCCCTGGTCTCCGCCGATGGTGCAGTGGACTGGCTCTGCGCCCCCGCGTTCGATGGCGAGCCTGTATTCGGTGCGCTCCTGGGTGGTGCCGAGGCAGGGAGCTTCGTGGCCGGCCCGGTCCTGCCTGCACGGATCGTTTCCCGCCGGTACCGCCACCACAGCGCAACGTTGGAAACAGTATGGTCATCGGGCGAAGGCCGACTCATCCTCACCGAAGCCATGGTCGCTGAAGTCGCCGGGCGGCTGCTGCCCACATCGGTTCTCATCAGGCGCCTCACCGCGGAGGGACCGCCCATGGCCGCTGTCATCAACTTTGACCCGCGGCTGGGTGAACAGCATCGTCGTCCGCGCGTGCGCCGTGGGCGCGATCTGGTCTGCGCATGGGGTCCGCTGGCCATGTCCCTTGGCTGCAGCCCGGAGCTGGAACTGGAGCCGGGCCGCCAGTCTTTCCTGACAGTCCGCCCGGGCCAGCCGGTCACTCTCGTGCTGGCGCTGGCCTACGGAGAACCGCTCATTCACCTCGATCCGGAATCCGCCTGGGATCTCGTCGAGGATGACGAGGCCCGCTGGCGGGATTGGACGGACGGCATTGATGAGGAAATTCCCTTCCGGGAAGCGGTCCTGCGCAGCCTGCTGACACTCCGGCTGCTGACCTATTCCCCCTCCGGTGCGCCGGTGGCCGCGCCTACCACCTCACTGCCCGAGTATCCGGGCGGCATACGCAACTGGGATTACAGATACGCCTGGCCGCGGGACGCCAGCATCGGCGTCGGCGCCTTCCTGGGTGTCGGCAAATCCGTAGAAGCACGGAAGTTCCTCGGCTGGCTGCTGCACGCGAGCCGGCTCCAACGGCCCCGCCTGCCGGCGCTGCTGACCCTTGCCGGAGGGCATGTGCCTGCCGAACGCACCCTCCACTGCTGGCCCGGCTACGCCTGCAGCACCCCGGTGCGCACCGGCAACGGCGCCGCTGAGCAGCACCAGCTTGACGGCTACGGATGGGTCCTTGACGCTGCGTGGGTACTCGTGCAGGGCGGGCACCGGCTGTACTCAGAGACGTGGCGGGCCATGCGGGGTTTCGCTGATTTGGTGGCCCTGCGGTGGCAGGAGCCCGATGCGGGAATCTGGGAGCTGCGCGCCGATGCCGCCCAGCACGTGCACTCTAAAATGATGGGCTGGCTCGCCCTGGACCGCGCACTTCGCATCGGACGCACCCACCACCTCAGTTCGCGGCGGCGACAGCGGTGGCAAAGGGCCAGGGACGATATCGCCGCCGAGATCAGGGCCAAGGGCTTCGACCCTGCCAGGAACAGCTATACCCGCGCCTACGGATCCTCCGACCTGGACGCCGCGCTGCTTGTTCTACCCGTCATCGGCCTCGAAGACACCAGGTCGCCCCGCGTCAAGGGAACAGTGGATGCCGTAAGGGACGAGCTGTCCGCCGGCTTCCCCTTCCTCTACCGTTACCCGCCCGGCCGGGACGGACTGGACGGAACGGAGGGCGCATTTCTGCCCTGCTCATTCTGGCTCGTGCAGGCCCTCGCCCGTACCGGCAGGCGCACCGAAGCCACCGCACTCTTCACAGCGCTCCTCGAGAGAGCCACCGTGCTCGGGCTCTACAGCGAAGAAATCGATCCGGCCACCGGAGTCCTGCTGGGCAATTTTCCCCAAGCCCTGACTCACGCCGCACTCGTCCAGGCAGCGCTTGCCCTCCGCGATTCTCCAGCAGAAGGTGAACGTGATTCGGACAAGCACAACTAAGCCACCAAGAGAGGGGACACCCCCATGACTACCCGGCTCGACGTGAAAATACGGCGAATCTATGAGGAACCCCTGGAAACGGACGGTATGCGTATCCTCGTGGACCGTCTCTGGCCGCGTGGCCTCAGCAAGGAAAGGGCGCACATCGACGAATGGTGCAAGGCGGTAGCCCCGTCAGCTGAGCTACGCAAGTGGTATGGCCACGACCCGGCCCTCTTCGAGGATTTCAGCCGGCGCTATCGCAAAGAGCTCCAGGAACCTGACCCGGCAGCCGCCCTTACCCGGCTCCGAAACCTGGCCGATCACGGTCCCTTGACACTATTAACGGCAACCAAGACACCGGCCATCAGTGAGGCAGCGGTACTCTGCGCAATGATTCAAGAGAACCTCCCGCGGCCGGTGGCCGGACATGGACCGTCGCAGTAGGGAACGAATCAGGACCGGGCACAGGCCAGACCGCTTTGAGGACAGGACTACCGGCGAAGTCCCAAGTAGCAGGGAACACTGCATATCCAGCCGCTCACCACCCAGTGCGCGAAACGGTGCGGATGGCTGGAGGCCACGCCAACCGGCAGAAACTGCCTACGGCACGGGGAACACTTCACAGCACGGGACAGCCTCTGGAACGGGTGCCTTGACTTCCATCAGGAACCCTCCTAAGGTCGATAATACTAACATTAAGGATGTTAAATTTAGAAGCAGTCCGCAGCCACTGTGAGCTGCGACGCCTCGCCACAGGTTGAGGAGAGGTATCCAGAGGAGGTTCCCGATGCCGTTGTCGGACAGAGAGCGGAAAGCGCTCGAAGAACTGGAACTGGACCTGGCTGCTGACAATCCACGCCTGGCCCAGGAACTCTCATCCGGTTCGTTGGAGAAGAGGTTCAGGGCAGGCTCCTACTTCGGCGCCATGGCGTTCCTGATTGGCGTCGCGTTGCTCATCGCGGGAGTCGCCTCACAAATTGTCGTCGTCGGCGTCGGCGGTTTCCTCCTCATGGGGACAGGTACCTATCTTCTTGTGGGGAGCGGCTACACCGTCCATGTTGTCCGGCCCAAGCCAATGGAGCCCCCTTCAGGTTGATGCGACTGCGGCCTCAGGATGTCACTGGAACGCAGCCAGAGCCGGCCACAGAAAGGTATGAACGTTGGACACATCAGAGACAGCACCAGACGACATCCGGGTCCACAGCGAGGCACCGGCCGAAGGGGACACCTCCCGGGAATATCCCGAGATCCGCTCCCATTCCCAGGACCCCGCCGAAGGACCTGACGGCGTCACTAGCTGACACCAACAAACAATTACCAACGGGGCCCTAGCCCCGGTACTCAGCCGGCCCTGGCTCCTGGGCTCACCAGGTCCTTCACGTGGCCGATGCCAACCCCAGGAGGATGCAGAGCCGTGACAGGAATATTCGAACTGGTGGAACCCCGCCATGGAGCCTTTGAGTTCAGGCTGCTCTCCCATGCCGGGAAAGTACTGGCCGTGTCCGGAACATACAGCGACAAGGACTCCGCCGTCGCGGCCATGCGCCTCGCACGAGAAAGTGCAGCAATGGCACTCATCCAAGACCGCACCACTAGAGCGCCGCAGCCTCCAACGCCATTAAGGACAAAACCACGGCACGACCACGGGCCGTCGCGATGGTTCGGATGAAACGGGCCAGGGCTTGAGCCGTTTGCGCATCGTTCCCTCTGCCGGGAACGGGTGAATCATGCTGGGGCAGTTCATGGAAGACGCGCTCCCAGCTCAGTCAAATAGCAACATCAAATAAAAGGAGACTATCGTGGCTTCCACCTCAATTCCCGCCCCCACCGAAGGCTGGATCAGCCGTACCCTGCACCGGGCACGCACAGAACCTGCCTATGGCGCCTTTCTGACCTTGTTGACCGGTTTCGTTGTCCTGCCCATAGTTTTCGGCCTGGACAAGTTCACCAACATCCTGACGAACTGGGAAGGTTACCTGGCTCCATGGCTCGTCGGCTTGCTGCCTTTCAGCGCGCACACGGCAATGCTCATCGTGGGCGTCGTGGAGATTGTCGCCGGGATCCTGATTGCCCTCAAACCGCGCTACGCAGCGTACGTGGTGGCACTCTGGCTGGCGGGCATCATCATCAACCTGTTGACATACTCAGGTTTCTACGACGTTGCCCTGCGTGATTTCGGACTCCTCGTCGCCGCACTGGCACTGGCGCAGCTGGCACGTACCTATGACCCCGGGAGCAGCCGGCGAGACCACTCTAACGCTGAGAATCGGTAGCTCTGATACAGGCCGTCGACGTTAGAGATGGCTTCGCTTCCAGCCCTGTGGCCATTGAGCCGGGCTGCTCCATAGACAACTCTGATAGCCACGAGAGGAGAGCACTTCACATGGAGAATCCGGATCGCCTCACCAGGTTGATGCAATGGACGCAGCGACTCGCGATGAATGTCTTTGGGTCTGCGGACAGAACCGATGCGGAAACGCCGATCATCCACAGAAACGATGACGGGGAAAAAGCATCCCAGGAGCAACTCGCTTATATCGAGGTCGAACGCGACAACGAGGGGCATGCCTGGGCACACCGGAAAACGCGCCCAGAGAACTGACCCCTCATGGGTACCACGCGGCAGGGCCTGTTTGTGAGCGCGGACCCGCCAAGATGGGCAGACTATAGAAACCGCGGGCCGGCCGAGGGCACAGTCACGCAGGTCACAAAAGGAACATTCAATGCTTAGCGCCAGCGAATGTGCGGAGCACCAGTAGGTGGTCTCCGACCAGCAAGGCGTCGGCACGAGCCACTGCTTCAACATTTCGCCCTATTGACTGTTAACACCCCCGTTAGAGGGGCTGGCACTGATGATCGATACCTGCCCCAACGGACGATAGTTGACTCCACCGTACTGCGGATAAAGTCATGCAACTGTGCCCGGCAGCCTTCGCAATGTGGCCCGGCTTAGGCCTGGGTCAGCAGCCGGGCACCTCTCCCTGCGTGGACCCGGCCCCTCCCATGAAGCACCGAAGCAGGGCGCACGGCTCAACAAAGCCCGTCCTTCCATCGTCCGCAGGATGGAAAGTGCCGGGAAATGGCGGGCATTTCCTGCGGCTGGGGCCTGCGGTTAAGTGAACGGGCTTATCAGGGTCCATCCGGGGTCGTTGGTGTGGGCGACTTCGACATGGGGCCGGGTTCCCGCGAAGCGGTCGATGGTGTCCCGGCCGTTCTGGTCTTCAGAGTCGGTGTAGCAGTGCAGGATGCGCCGGCCATTTGATGTCTGGGTAGCGACCAGCAGGCCGCGGGGTCCGAGGGCTGCTGTCAGGCCCTCTTCGATCCGGTGCAGGTCTATCGCTTCGTCGTAGTCCGGCAGCCCGTCCGGGCGGGTCCGCGGGTAAGGGACGTGGAGGGCCGTGTGTAGGTCCAGCAGGGGGTGGTCGATCCACCGCAGCGGACGCAGGGCTCTGATGATCGTGCGCGGTCCCGGGTTTGTTCCGGCGTCCTTCAGCGTCCAGGCGATGCGGGCGTGCCGGGCGGCCATGGCGTCGATGATCTCGGGAAGGGCTGTTGCCGGCAGGCTGTCCGCGGGTGCGGTCCCGGCGGCGGTGATGGTGCCGATCCATCGCTGGATGTTGTCGTCTCCGATCAGCCAGGCCAGCAGCAGGCAGGAGAGCTGGTGCCGGTAGCCGGGGGTCAGCCGGGTGAAGGCCGGGTGGTGGAAGCTGACGTGGGCCAGGGCCCGTTCCTCGTCCAGGGTCACCGAGACCCGGCTCAGGCCAAGGTTGATTGGCGTCCCGGCGGCTTCGAGGGTGACGGCGAGCATGCCAGGTTGGCGCTGTCTTGCGGCGGCGAATTCCCACATCGGCGTGGGTGTGGGAGCGGCCCGGCGCCACCGTTCGGCCAGGACCCGCAGTCCTGGCTCCCCTCCGCCTGAGAGGCAGAACTGGTGCCGTGCACCGACGCCCGGTGCGGTCTCCCAGCCGAGGCCCGGGCCGATCGCCTTGACCATGGCATCGAGGGTGTCCGGAAGGTCCTGGTAGTCACCTGTGGTGACGGCGGCACTGAGGAACCTGGCCCCTTCTGTTGACCACCACCGCCAGAACGCGGAAATGGCTCGCCTCTGAACCGTATCGTTCCGGCGTTGCACACTCACCGTGGCCTCCTGCCTTTCCGGCCACAGAAGTGGCAGCTCTCCGCGGCTTTGGGGTTCATCCGGTCCCAGATGGGACTAGTGCCGGGACCGGATGTCTGGAGGGCATTCGCGGCCACCGTCGACCAGATCTCCAGAGCCTGTCAGTGGCTGCCTAGGAAAAAGCGGTATGTCCCGGTCCTCCTCAGGCCCCCTGCCCCGCAAAAGAGTGCCCCCATGACCGTTTCCGGTGCAGGTCCTCTTGAGAACAATCTGCTGGGGTGCATGGGGTGTTGACTAAGTGGGCGGAGGTAGTTGGAACCCATGCTCTGGTCACCGGCGTCCCTCTCCCCCTGCCGTCTCTGGTCTCCTGGATCGAGCCGGGTTACGGGACGCTTCGCTGCCGCTGCTGCCGAATCGCGTGACTTCAGGTGGCGGCCTGTCAGTCGCCTGCCCCCTGAACATCGTCGTGCTTGTCGTTGTGCCGGGCATCGGCCAAATGGTGTTCCAGCTTCTCTTCGGCATCCCGCCGACGCCTGCCGACCGCACGCAACTGCTGCGTGGCTGGCGAAGTCCCATAATCCTGGTCAGGCCCAGGCTTCTGAAGCGTGTCCGCGCACGGGACAGCCTCGTCCTTTTCATCCTTCATTACTGTTCCCACGCTGAGTATTTTGACTGTTGGGATACAGAATTGATGCCACAAACTACGAAGTGGCCGCTTTAGCTGCCCATTCTGCGTTTCGACTGAGTTTTCTTTCCAGTCATTGACGCGTATATCTGCTCGCTGCAGTTTAATTGCTCTTCCATGTTTCTGCATTCACCCCGGGGGCGGTACTTATTCTTCTCGCCTGACCGAGGATTACCTGGAGTTCACCGTTATGGGGACCTGAGCCGATTCCGCAAGCAGTTCATCCGTCGCGCCCTTCAGTCGAAGCCGCCCGAAGGGCCTTGTGTAGTTGCTGGACGGCATGGTCCATTTCCTGCTGGCAGGTTTCAATCCGCGCAGCGGCGGCCCACACCTCTTCTCCCGGATCCGGCTGCGGATGATCCATGCGGAACCCGCATTGGCATTGCCACACGAGATGCAGGTCGGGCACGGGGTCGTCCAGGCCTGGTGGCAAAGAGTCCCCTGCAGCGGCGGCGCTATGCATGGTTAGCTGCATAGCGCCACCGCAATGGCCGGGACGGCTCACGGGCGGCAGTGGGGTTCCCGAGTCCCCTGAAGGTTCCTCTTCCTGACCTGATTTACGAATTGTGCGATCATAACCAAAGAAAATCATCACGTGTTTCCTCCGAACCATTCAACACGAAAAACGCCCTCATTTGATATTGGCAGCGTGAAAGAAGCGGCAGCGTAGCAAGTCGAGGTGTCTGGACTTCTTCACGGGTCCATTTGCTCAGCCTGCCCAAGAACCTATCGGTTGAACCCGTTGAAGCTCCGGCAAAAGATTGTCTCGGATCAACATGGTTACCCCTTACATATTCTTCTCTTGCGAGTGCTTGCAGATGGGCTGATGACCGGCACCCGTGTTCTGATGAACTCGCGATCTTGGGCTGATAACTCCAAGCGCCCGTGTCGATCCTGGTTAGCGTGGCCGCCTGCCACCTCGCAAACGTTGTTGGCTACCGTTCGCGGGAGAACCAGGCAACCGGGATTTTCGGCGAACCACTTGTGGATCACCGGGTCAAGGTCACCCCACCGCTCTTCAATCGGACGATGCGCCATCCTGGATCCTCCTCCTCAGACTTGCAGTCCCGCATGGTTACTCGGGTGATTGGATGTGAAAGCCGGGTGTGTGGTGCCGGCAATTGCCATCCAGCTTCGGGGCTCTTCCCTCTCTACCCTGCGGCTGGTTCCAAGATCTCAAGCAGGCACGGTGTGGACTCCGAGCCCGTTGCCGAGGGCAATTGGCCGGACCGAGAGGCAGAACGCAGTTCTCCCAGCGGTTTCATTCCCACGGCCGCGTGGCGCAGGTCAAGGACCACGGCCAGTCCGTTGATGATGGTGCTGGTGCGTCGGGCCACGGCATACACAACCCCGAGGTTGCGTTCGGTGACACGGCCCCGGACCTGGATGTGCGCCCGGGTCATGTCGACGTCGAGGCGGATCAGAATCTTCAGCTTTGACCGTGTGGAGGGACCCGTAGAATTGCCGCGGAAGTGCGGTATCCCCCCGGGTCGTGTCGGCTGTCGGGCAGCCCTGCGGGCCAGCGGGGAATAGGTCTTTGCAGCGGGCTCTGCCGACGCTGCGGCCGACGACTTGTCCACTATGTGCCCGGAGGCCGCATTCTCCCGCACGGCCATGATGGCCTTGGCAGCCTCGGCCTTTTCCGCAAATGCACCCGAAACCGCCAGAACCTCGCGTTCCTCTCCGGTGAGCCGGAACCAGAAGCGCGTTCCGTTCCGAAAAATTTCAAACTGTCCCGTCAATTGGATGGCCCTTCTCTTGAACTCCGGCAGCGGCCCCCCGCCCGCCTTTGTCCTTGCAATTTCCTCGCCGAAATCGCTCGCGGCACCAGTCCTCGGCAACCTTCAGTCTCAGACCGTCACCAAGTGTGTTGCTGTATTAACAATATAGTTGCTGGACTTGCAACGCGCAAAAAAACATACCCACCAAAAAAGCATCCCCCACGAATTTTCGTCGCGGACTCATGCTGTAAGCCTGCCGACGGCGCTTCCCGGATTCCTGCCTCAATGGCGTCCTAGCGTGTACCCCGGATAAGCAGGGCCACCAGCCAAATCAACACAATGATCCCGACGGTAAGCCCATCCTCCGGCCAGCAGGTCATCCCCGCTCATCGCTTCCACCCCTCTGATCCGTCCGATGCCGGGACCAAGGCCCAAACATCCGCTCGCGCTTGTGGCCAGGGGTGTGCGAATGTCAACGCCGCGCACGTGCTCGCGCGCGCGTGACGACCGCCCCTGCTTTCCTTTTTTAGATGCCCTTTCTGCGTTTCGGCATAAAGTCTTCGGGGCGTTTCGCGCGCTTATCGGCCCGTTTCTCCTTGATCGTCTTTCGCGGCTTCTTGCCATTTCCCGCAGTGGGAGCTTTGTTAGGCATTTCGACTCCTTCGCTCAAAAAGAAAAAACGTGAAATTTCTTACGAAGCGCCGCAGCCGGCGGCGGCTTTTCTTCGCTTCAACTGGCAGAGGATGATCTTAAGTTCACCGAGCGGGAGCTGGGCCCATTCCGCAAGAAGCCCATCCGTCACACCCCTGCCCGACGCTCCACGAAGAGCGGCATGCCAGCTGCTGAACGGCATGATCCATTTCCCACTGACAGGCTTCAACTGCAGCAGCAGCGGCCCACACTGTTTTCTCCGATCCAGCCGAGGATCCAGGCGGAATCCGCATCGGCATTGCCACACGAAGCGCAGATCCCGCACGGGACCGCTCCAGCCGGGCGACAAGGACTCCCCCTGCGGTATGCATGGTGAGCTGCACAGCGTCACCGCAATGGGCGGGACGGCTCACTGGAGACAGCCGGGTCCATGAATCCGGTTCCCCCTCCTGGCCAAATTTTCGAATTTTACGATCGTTACCAATAAAAAGCATCACTCGTTTCCTCCCGAGCGGTCAGGACAGAAACCGCGTTCCTTCATTTATAGCCGATTTTATTTTTAAAGCCAGTCCACAAATTTTCTGTGCACGTAAAAAGGCAGAAAAATCTGGCTCTCGTCCACTGCTGTGCCTTTTCTACAATTTCTGACATAATGGAGCGATGGTTGCCATAGACCCCGTAATGCAAGCTCAGGCCAACCTCAAAGAGGCCGAGAGGCAGTTTAAGCACGCCGAAGAGCAGTTCCAGCGCGACGAGATTCCCAAGGAACGGCTCGACGAATTAGGCAGGCTCCGCGATATCGCTGAAGAGGACCTACGCCGCACGGAGAAGGTATTCGGAACCCCGATTCCGGACGAAGCGAGATGGAGCGGAAACTTCAGACCAGCCTGAAGATAGCCGCCTCGGCGGAACGGCTGGTTCGGCGGGCAAAAACGAAAGAGTCCGCCCGATGGGTTATGCCCGTGGCGGACTCTTTCGTGTGAGCCTAGTCGGCTGGAACGTCCGCCTTTGGCTCGGTTATCCCGGCTGTAAGCGGGGACTGTTTCGATGTTTCGCGGATCATGAAGGTTGCGATCAGCGCAGGCTGCGATGACGGTGCGATAGATCGCGGGAGCCAGCGTGTTTCCGGTGGCGGCGATCAGATAGGTGGCGACAAAGGGTGCTGTCCCTCCAAAGATTGCGTAGCTGACGTTGTAGGTGAGCTCCTCTTGTGGACAACGCCCACAGAATCGGCACCTTCTCTTCGTGGAACCGGTCGCCGCTTTGCTGAGGCACATTCCACAGCTCCCTTGGGATTCGTCACCGCCATCCGCGTGCTATTCCCGTTGTCTTGGGCCGCCCGCCGTCTGGCTGGACAAGTAGCCGAGGGGCGTTCCTGGCAGCCGTGGCCCCTGGGGCCACTTCCAGCTGACGCCAGATTTCTGGCTCGCTGTCGACCAGCTCCACGAACAACCAGGACCGATTCCGGTCGAACGTCGGGACTGGCCCCAACAAGTTTGTCCATGGCGACCATTCTTTCAAAACTCCACTGCCGAACTCGGAAGATCGTGACCTCTTTCCTGCCGTCACACGGTAGCTTGACGAAAGCCCGGTTATCGGCCTTGGAATCTGCGCGAGAGTTCACCCGGATTGCTTTGGCACCCCGGGTTTCAACTGAAAAAAGGTGACGCTGAGTCGTCAGTTTCACGTCACCGGCGCCTGCCAAGGAGGCTGCGGATCTGCGGACCACCGGCCCTCCAGTCAGGGAGATGACCTGCTGGCCGATGGCGCTCTTGTTTGGCTGGCACCACGCGGCATACGGGCGTAGCGTCGGTAGCGTAAACGAAGGCGGCCGACGTCCTCATTGACGTCTGTTTCCAAGCCGTTGAAGTGAAAGTTCCCTTGAAGGAGACGGGATGGCTGGATGGAATGCCGACACGGCTGCCGGGCCCCTGGGATCCGGGACGGTCACTCTGGTCGAAGGTTCCTCCTTCTGTATTTCCTCGGCGAACGGGGATATCTATCCGGAATATCCGCACGGGGCTTTCCATGAAGACACCCGCATCCTGTCCCGGTGGATTCTGACCGTCAATGGCCAGCCGCTGGAGCCGCTGGGGGCGGAGACGAAGGAACCGTACCGTGCTTTGTTTGTCGGCAGGGTTCCCCGCCCGGATGGGCACGCGGACAGCTCTCTAATCGTGGAGCGACTGCGCGAAGTGGGCGCGGGAATCCTTGAGGAAATCACTGTCGGCAACTTCTCTTCGGTCGCCGCTGACTGCATGGTGGTCTTGAGCATTGAATCGGATTTCGCGGACCTCTTCGAGGTGAAGGAGGCACGGATCCAGCGTCGCTGGGACGAATCGCGCGAAGCTGACGGCGAGGCTCTGGTCATCCGAGCCGCCTGGCAGGACGTCAGGAAGGGCGTCGTTGTTTCGGCCGAGGGTGCCGACGTAACGCCGGGAGCCCTGACCTACAGGACGGTCATCCCCCCGCATGGACAATGGGGCGCGACCGTAAGTGTGATGCCCACGGTGGACGGCACCGGTCCCGCGCTCCCGTTTGTCCATCCCTCGGCGGGTGAAATGTCCCCGCGTGACCGTCGTCGGCAGGAGTGGGTGTCGAAGATTCCGGTCCTGCAGATAGGTAACCGCACCATCGGACGGACCCTTCGACGTAGCTATGACGATCTGGGCGCTCTTCGCATTCAGGATCCCGACCACCCGGATCGGATCGTGGTGGCGGCCGGGGCGCCTTGGTTCATGGCGCTGTTCGGAAGGGACTCGCTGTAGGCGTCCCTCATGGCAATGCCGGTGGATCCGTCCCTGGCCCTTGGCACTGTCCAGACCCTGGCCGACCGCCAGGGCAGCGTGGTGGACCGGATGAGCGAGGAGGAACCGGGCAAGATCCTGCACGAGGTCAGACTCGACGTCTCCAGCGGACTGGCGCTGGGCGGAAAGTCCGCCTACTACGGCAGTGTCGACGCCACGCCGCTGTTTCTGATAGTGCTCGGTGAGGTGAGTCGCTGGGGTTTTGCCGCTGAGACCATGGCTGAACTTTTGCCCCATGCGGATCGGGCGCTGGAATGGATCCTGGACTATGGAGACCGCGACGGCGACGGGTTTGTCGAGTATGAGCGCCTCAACGACCAGGGGCTCATCAACCAGGGCTGGAAGGATTCCTGGGACGGCATCAACTTCGCGGATGGCAGGATGGCCGAGCCACCCCTCGCCTTGTGTGAAGTGCAGGGTTACGTCTATGGCGCCTACATGGCAAGGGCCTGGATGGCTTACGACGTCGGCGATGACGCTTTGGCCAGTGAACTGCGGAATCGTGCTGCGCAGCTGAAGAGGCAGTTCAACGAACAGTTCTGGTTGCCTGACCGTGGCTACTACGCCATCGCACTTGACCGCGATAAGCGGCCGGTCGATTCATGTGCTTCCAACATGGGCCACTGCCTGTGGAACGGCATCATCGACCAGGAGAAGGCGCCGGCGGTGGTTGAACGACTGATGTCCCCGGAGATGTTCAGCGGGTGGGGAGTGCGGACCTTGGCAACCGACATGGGCGGCTACAATCCGGCGAGCTATCACAACGGGTCGGTTTGGCCCCATGACAATGCCGTCATCCAAGCCGGTCTACTGCGCTATGGGTTCGTGGAACAGGCGCAGCGTATCTCCACAGCTCTGCTGGAGGCGGCCGAGTACTCGGAAGGACGGCTGCCCGAACTGTTCTGCGGTTTCGACCGTGAGCGCTTCGCCGCGCCTCTTCCCTACCCGACGGCTTGCTCGCCGCAAGCCTGGGCGGCCACAGCACCGATATTCCTGGTGACGAACTTGATGCGCTACTACCCGCACGTTTCCGTCGGCGGCCTTTGGATGGATCCCGTACTCCCAGAGTCATATGGCGACCTTCACATCAAGAATGCCCCTATGGCCGGCGGCCGCATTACTATCGACATTGCCGGTTCTAACGCGAGCGTTCAGGGGCTGCCTGAGGGGATGGTCTTTCACCGCGGAACCCGGCCGTGGATGTCCGAGCTTGTGGAGCGTGCCAGGACGCGCCGAAGGGCCTAGCCGGACCTAAACCGGACAGTCGGTGGAGCGGACTGCCTCACACAGCATCGATAGCTTGCCGTATCTGACCACGAGCAGGTTCAACACTCTTCACCTGTGGCCACCTCGGCCAGCCCTTGGGCACCCTGACGGTGCTGAAGTCCAGCGGGGCTGGAATCGGGCCGCAGAGAAAGAGTCCGCCGGGAGGTTCAACTCCCCGCGGACTCTTTCGTGTGCCCCTAGCCAGCAGGAATATCCGATTTTGGTACGGCTGCCCCGGCGGCGTGCAGGGATCGTTTTGATGTTTCGGGGATCAGGAAGGTGGCGATCAGCGCGCAGGCTGCGATGACGGTGAGGTAGATCGCCGGCGCAAGCTTGTTCCCGGTGGTGGCGATCAGGTAGGTCGCGACGAAAGGTGCTGTCCCACCGAAGATCGCGTAACTGACGTTGTAGGTGATGGCCGAGGCCGTGTACCGCACAGCGGTCGGGAAGACTTCCGAAAGCAGGACCGCTGTCACCACGTTTGCGGTGACGGCGCCGGTCGCCAGAAGGACCTGTCCCACGATCGCGTTGCCCATGCCGCCCTGGCTGGCCAGCAGGTACGCCGGAATGCCAAGGCCGCCAAGCAACAGGGAGGAAGCCGTCATCATCTTCCTCCGGCCCACCCGGTCACATACCCGCCCCAGGAGGGGCGAGAGTGCGGCGGCGAAGGCCAGGGCGAGGACATTGCTCATCAGCACCTGGTCTGCCGGCAGGTGCACGACCTCCCGCAGGAACGTGGTCATATACGTCGAGAAGGTATAGAAGGAAAGGGCCGTCAGGGAGATGTAGCCGCCCAGGATCAGCATCGGCCGCCATTGCTGGTGCAGGGTGCGGCCCAGAGATGCGTGCGTGACTTCCTTGTCATTGGCGATTTCCTGGAACAGCGGGCTCTCGTGCAGGCGCTGGCGGATGTAGAAGGCGACCAGTCCCAGCGGGGCTGCTACGAGGAACGGGATGCGCCAGGCCCAGTCGTTCATGGCCTCGGTGCCCAGGTTCGCTGTCAGCAGGTAGCACAGGAGGGCGGCGCCGGCGAAGGAGCCGAAGGTTGCCGCCGGCATCCAGCTGCTGTACCGGGAGCGCTGGTTGGCAGGTGCGTGTTCGATCACGTAGGTCACGGCACCGGCGTATTCGCCTCCTGCAGAGAGCCCTTGCAGGCTGCGGGCAAGGGTCAGCAGCACTGCGGCCCAGATGCCGATGGTTGCGTAGCCGGGCAGGATGCCGATGACCATGGTGGCGGAGGACATGAGCAGCACGGTAAGGGCCAGTACACGCTTGCGGCCGATCCTGTCTCCGAGCATGCCGAAGAACGCTCCCCCGACCGGGCGCAACGCGAAGGCCACGGCGAAGACGGCGAAGGTCTGGAGGAGGGCGACGACGTGGTCGCCCTCAGGAAAGAAGACCCTGGCGATGATGGGCGCCAGAAAGCCGTAGATGGCGAAGTCGAACCATTCGACAACGGTGCCGGCGCCCGCCGCAAAGGTCACTTTGCGCAGAGTGGCCGGGCTGGACGGCGCCGGCTCGGTGGTTTCTTCGGATTGCATTGTTTCTCCCGTAGTGGGTGCCTGTCAGGCACTGGCACTGATGCTAAGGCCGGCTGAGGAATGCATAGCATCCGGGCGACCGGGGCTGGAACTTGAATTGTTGCTGGTGAGGCTGCCACCCGGTATCTGATGGTGGCCAGTGGCTGCGATGCTTTGGTGGCGGGGGCGGGTGCCGTAGCCAACGCGCTCGAAACTCAGCTCTCGGTGCTGCTCGGTTCCTGCTGCGACGGCTTTATCCAGCAGTTCGTTCAGCTGCTCGCTAAGGTTCTGGCTCACAGTGACACTCCCTAAGCCGAGTATGGTTCGTGCAAGCGGGGCAATACAGTACGGCGACTCAGACCACGTGATTGTTGCTATGTGTCCAATATAGTTGCTGTGACGGCAACACGGAATAGGTGGAGCTACTTTTCCTTAGAATCCGGCTAAAGCTTGTACCAACGCTCTTTCGCGACGGCTTTGTAACCTTTCAGTTGCCAGTCTCCGCGCCGCATCTGCCGTCTCTGCGGCGGGACTGCGGCATATGATGGCCAAAAGAGTGGCGGGATGGTCACGCCGCGCGAAAGGATGCAGATGGTAGGCAGGCCGAGGCAGGACAATGGGCAGGTCCAGGGAGCTGCGGCGTCGCTGTTGAACGGCCTTGCGGTACTGGAAGCTTTTTCCGTTCAAAAGCCGGTTCTTGGTGTGACTGAGGTTGCCCAGCGCGTTGGCCTCCACAAGAGTACGGTCTCACGCATTCTTGGTGGATTAACAGAAGCTGGATATGTTCAGCGGGATGAGGAGACGGGCAGGTACCGGCTCGGGCTCGGCCTCCTTGCGTTGTCCGCCCCTTTGCTGGCGGACCTTGATGTCCGCCGCGCTGCGGTTCCGTATTTGGAGCAGTTGACCGAAAGCACGCAAGAGACCTGCGCAATCTCGGTCTGGAATGGTCATGAGGCCATCGTTGTGGAGCAGGTTGCCAGCCCGTACCAGGTCAAACACACTGCCACTATCGGAACCCGGTACAACAAATTCGAGAGCTCCTCAGTCCGCGTGTTCCTGGCGGAGCTGGCTCCGGCCGTCGTGACCGAACTGATTGAATCCGGGCGGATACTGCGCACGGCAGGAGATGGCCTGCCCTTGGACCACACTAGTCACCTGCAGGAGGTCGCCCGCCAGGCATTCGCCGTCAATGACGGTTCGACTGCCGAGGAGGAGTTTGGGGTCTCCGCTCCGGTTCGCGATTACCGGGGCAAGGTGGTTGGGTGCATCACCGCATCCGCTCCCCGTTCGCGCGTGCGCAAGCACGCCACTGGGGACGCGCTGGTTCAAGCGGTACAACATGCTGCTTCGGAAGTATCCATCCGTTTGGGCTGGTCGGCCGCGAGCTAAGGCACGGGGGAGAATCAAGTCCGGCGGTCTCTCCTGGCGGCCAATTCGCGGGACCAGCGGAAGGACGCCCCCATCCGGGGCGGTTCATTCACGCTTCCTAGGCGAGTGCCAGCGTCCCTCACCGCACACTGGCTGCTGGACGTAATGGTGGGGCTTGCTTCCCCCGGGGAACCATAAGGGCGGTCGGCACACTGGAGTTGTTTTCCGCCGGCCAGCTGCCCAGCCGGGCCGACACCCGCTCAGCGGCCTGAAGCACGGCACCGCGCAGGATCGACTGGCTCTGCTGGTATTGCACTCGGGCCCTGGGCGCGCTGGCTGTGATGCAGCCGACGACTGCGCCTCTGTAGTCGCGCACGGGGGCGGAGACGCCATATTCCTCGAAAGTGGTCTCGCCGTCGTTGATCGCGTAACCGTGTTCCCGTACGCCGAGCAAGTGTTCGTGGGCCGGATCATCGAGACCAAGGTAGCCCTCCTGCAGGACCGTCCGGCCGGCAAGCAGACGGGCAACCTCCTCGGGTGGCAGCTCGGCGAGGAACACGCGGACTGAGGAACTGGCGAACTTGTTGTAGCGCGTGCCGATCGCCGCGCTGTGCTTGACCTGGTGCGGACTGGCCGTCTGTTCTACGACAATGGCGTTGGTGCCGTTCCAGACGGCGATCGCGGCCGTCTCCCCGGTGGCCTCCGTTAGTTCTTCCAGCTGTGGCAGGGCGGCACGCCGGACGCTGAGCTCGGCCAGCAAAGGTCCAGCCAAACCGATCATCCCGAGTCCGAGGCGGTATCGCCCGGTGTCATCGTCGCGCTGCACGTATCCGGCTTCGGTTAGGCCCGTGAGCATCCGGGAAACGGTGCTCTTGTGCAGGCCGACGAGTTCGGAGATCTCCGTGACGCCCAGGAGGGATCGCTTGGCGACGGAGAAGGCTTCGAGGACCGTCAGGCCGTTGAGCAGCGATGCTGCCGCCCCTTGCGGTTTGTCGGCGGTGGTTTGTGGCTCCAGCATGAGTTCTCCCTCTTCGAGCGCGAGTGCAACTGTTCCGACCTCGGCGAACCCGGTCAAGACCAGCCGGCACCCGCTGAGGGGTGCCGGCTGTCGTCGGGTCGGCCTGGGGATGCCGGGCCGCGGGGCTCCGAGGGTGCGGTGCGGCTCAGGCAGGATCCGCGGGGGCCGCCACCTCGGGCTGGGGATCCGAGAGGGTCTTCGGGACCGTGTCCTCGAACTGCGGGAGGCCGTTCAGGTACTCCACCACCGAATCCGTGGACTCCACGTCACCGAACTTGTTGTCGATGTCGTAAAGGTTCCACTGCACGACGCCCGGGACGCGGTCGCCGATGGTCTCCCGGGGGATGATCGGTCGGAAGCCCTTCGCGATCGCGTCCTCGACGGTGTGGCGCACGCACCCGGCCGCGGTCGCGCCGGTCACGATCAGGGTGTCGATGCGGTTGGAGGTCAGGAAGAGCTCAAGGTTCGTCCCCGGGAACGCCGAGGCGCGATTCTTCTCGATCACGACCTCGCCCTCCGCGGGCGCAATGCGGTCGTCAATCTGCGCCCAGTAGGAATCCGCCGGAAGGGTCTCCGTGGGGATCTTCGAGTACCACAGACCCATGTCGTTCGTCCCGGAGGTGGCGTCGCGGTTGCGATACACGTTCGTGGTGTAGAAGACCGGGACATTCTTGGCGCGCGCGGCCTCGTTGATCCGCTGGACGTTCGGGATGATCTCCTCCATGCCCGGGCAGCTGAACGGGTGGCCCGGGCGGGTCCAGGCGTTCGCGAGGTCGATGTGGATGACGGCGGGGCGGTTGCCGTAGCCGATCCGACGCCTGAAGCCTCGCTCGTTGTAGATGTCCGTGCCTGCTTCGAACGCCTCCTGCAGAACTGCTGCTAGACGGGCTTCGATGTCGTTGAACGTCTCTGTTGTCATGGGTGTCTCCACTCTCTCGGGGACCGGGCTTTCCCTGTCCCAGCTTGTTGCTGTGCCATCACAGTAGTTGCTACTTGTGCAACGCGCAACCCTTTCTCCCGCGTTCGGCGGATAGCCCGCACCTTTCCTTTTGGCCAGGCCGAAGGCGGCGGGAACTGCGGTTCAAAGTGCAGTGGCGTGCATTGCCGAACGGGAGGAGCATTGCTGAGGCAAGGCCGAACCGCACAAAGAGGACTCGCGCGACCTCCCCGATCGACGGGATGGACCCGAAAAAGGATTTTGAAAAAAACCATTGCGTGTTGTTGATAAAGGAACTAAATTGCTTAGTGAGCAACGATGTGAGCTAAAGCACATCGGATTGCGGGACCGGATCCCCGGCGCAGTGGACTCGAGTTCCAATCGTGGGGCAGAGCGGGCCGGCCGATTGGTCCCCCGCTTTCCCTTCAAACCCAGTCCTGAACCCAACTTCCGAAAGGACCCCTTATGAAGCGCATCGGAGTAGACGTCGGCGGTACATTCACCGACTTGTATTTCTCGGACGACGACCAGCGCATCGCCGTGGTGGAAAAGGTTCCCTCGACCCCGCATGACCCGTCTGAGGCCGTGGTCAACGGCATCATCAAGCTCTGTGCGAAGGCCGGGGTGTCGCTTTCGGAGATCGACCAGCTGGTGCACGGGACCACGGTCGCCACGAACACCGCCCTGACGCACACCGGTGCGGAGGTCGGGATGATCACCACCGAAGGTTTCCGGGACATCCTGCACATCGCCCGCCACAAGAAGCCTTACAACTTCTCCCTCCAGCAGGATCTGCCGTGGCAGACCAAGCCGCTGATCAAGCGCCGTCACCGGCTCACGGTCAAGGAGCGCATCACGGCACCCAACGGCGACGTCCTGGTTCCCTTGGACGAGGATGAGGTCCGTGAGCGTGTGCGGGAGCTGAAGGCGGCCGGCGTGGAGGCCATCGCCGTTTGCCTGCTGCACTCGTATCTGAATCCCGCCCACGAGCAGCGGATCGGGGAAATCGTCGCGGAGGAGTTCCCCGAGGCCTACCTTTCGCTTTCCAGCGAGATCGTGCCCCTCTATCGGGAGTATGAGCGGTTCTCCACTACCGCACTGAATGCCTATGTCGGGCCCCGGGTCTCGCGTTACCTGTACCGTCTGCAGGAGCAGGCCGAAGGCCTGGGTTACAAGCGGGAGATCCTGCTGATGCAGTCCTCCGGCGGCATGGTCCCGATCAAGGAGGCTGCCAAACGGCCTGTCACGCTGATGATGTCCGGACCGGTCGGCGGTCTGATCGGTGGCATGTGGGCCGGTCGTCAGTCCGGCTTCGAGAACGTTGTCACCCTGGATATCGGCGGCACCTCGGCGGACATCGGTGTGGCCTATCAGGGTGAACTGCGCATGCGTCACCTGCTGGACACTAAGATCGGCGACCACCAGGCCATGGTTCCCATGGTGGATATCGACACCATCGGTGCCGGCGGTGGTTCCATCGCCTACGTCGACGCCGGCGGGGTCTTCCGCGTCGGTCCCCAGTCCGCCGGCGCCGTCCCGGGACCGGTCTGCTATGGCCGCGGCGGGACGGAGCCGACATCGACCGACGCCCAAGTGCTGCTCGGCCGCATGCGCCCTGACCGCGTCCTGGCCGGCTCAGGTATGGATATGGATCTTGATGGCGCCCGAAAGGCCATGGAAGGTCTGGCAGAAAAGCTCAACATGTCAGTGGACCAGGCCGCGCTCGGTGCCTTGCAGATCCAGAAGTTCGGCATGACCCAGGCGATCGAGCAGAACTCCGTGCGCCGCGGCTACGACCCGCGCGACTTCACCCTCGTCGCGGCCGGTGGCGCCGGCGCACTGTTCGCCTGCGAGATCGCCGCGGAGCTGGAAGTCCCGAAGGTGCTGATCCCGGCCCACCCCGGCATCATGGCGGCCACCGGCCTGTTGGCCACGGACGAGAAGTACGAGTTCGTCGCCACCAGCCGGTTCACTTTCGCAGACGCCGACCCGGCCGCCATCCAGGCCTCCTTCGAGCAGCTGGAACGCGAGGCCAACGCGCAGCTGGATGCCGAGGACGTACCAGCCGAACGCCGCAAACTCAATTGGCTCGCCGACGCCCGTTACGAGGGCCAAGGATATGAGATCCGCTTCGATGCCCCCAAGGGCCCGGTCAACCAAGCCTGGCTGGACCAGGCCGAGGCTGCCTTCCATGACGCCCACTTCGAGGAGTACGGCCACCGCTTCAAGAACGGCACCGTGGAGGTCATCAACATCCGCGTGGAGGCCAGCGCTGTGATGGATGACCTGCCCACGCCGGAGGCGACAAAATCCGGGTCCCTCAACGACGCACTGGTGGAAACCCGCCCGGTGACCTTCGAACAGGACGGCAAACCGGTCACCGTGAACACCGGTTTCTATGACCGCGACAGGATGGGCGTGGGAACTGCCTTCTCCGGCCCAGCCATCATCGAGCAGTACGACTCCACGGTTGTCATTCCCCCCGGATTCTCCGGAACGGTGGACGCGGCCGGCAACCTCGTCATCGACTGCCCGGCCGCCACCCAGACCGCGGAGAAACTGGCAACCCCGATCCTGATGCGAGTCATCGGCGGGGCCCTGAACTCCGCTGCCAAGGAAATGGCCTCGGTACTGTTCCGCATGGCTTACTCCTCGATCATCCGCGAGTCCGAAGACCTCGGCGCAGGCCTGTTCGACAAGGACGGCAATGTGCTGGCCGAGTCCGACTCCACGCCAATGTTCATGGGCTCCATGCCCAAGATCGTCAAGGGCGTGATCTCCGTCCTCGGAGACGACATCCATGAAGGCGATGTCATCCTGCACAACGATCCGTACCTGGGGGCCACCCACTCCCCCGACGTGGCGATCATCGAACCGATCTTCCACGACGGGGAACTCGTCGGGTTCGCCGGCGCCTCGGGCCAGCTGATCGACAACGGCGGCGCGTTCTCCGGTCTGATGGTGGACATCCAGGACATCCAGTCCGAAGGCACCATCTTCCGGGCGGTGAAAATCTACGAGAAGGGCGTCCGCCAGGAATCGCTGATCCGGCACATCCTCAACAACACCCGGACACCCACCTCCAACGAGGGTGACTTCCAGGCGATGATCGCCGCCTGCGAGCTGGCCAAGTCCCGTTATATCGCCCTCATCGAGCGCTACGGCTTCGGCGCGGTCCGCGAAGCCGGCCAGAGCTGGATCGACTACTCGGAGCGGATGCTGCGCCAGGAGATCGCCAAGATCCCGGACGGCGTCTACGAGACGGAGGTCGGCTACCTGGACGACGACGGCCGCAACTACGGCAAGAAGCTGCCGATCGTCGTGAAGGTGATCGTCGAGGGTGACGAGATCACCTATGACCTCACCGGATCCTCCGAACAGGTGCCGACCGCCTACAACTGCGCCTTCGAGGGCACGACGGTCTCGGCGTTCACGTTCATCACCCGCATGATGTTCCTGGACGAAGTTGCCTTCCCGGTGTTCGTGCCCCAGAACGAGGGGATGCTCAAACCGCTGAAGGTGATTGCCCCGGAGGGCACCATCTTCAACCCGAAGTACCCGGCCGCGACCTTCTCGCGGTTCTCCCAGGTACAGCGCGCCGTCGACCTGGCCCTGCGGGCCCTCGCCCCTGTCATCCCCGATCGCGTCACCGCTGGCAACTCCGCCCACATCCACTTCATCTCCTACTCCGGATGGGACGAGAAACAGGGCGAGTACTGGGTCTACCTCGAGGTCAATGAAGGCTCCTACGGCGCCCGCGCCACCAGCGACGGGCCGGACTCCGTGGACAACCTCATCGCCAACACCCGCAACAACCCGATCGAGGAGCTCGAGTGGCGGTTCCCGATGCGCACCGACCGCTACGAACTGCGCTCCGAGCCGGCTGCGGCCGGCGAGTTCCGCGGCGGCATCGGTATCGTCAGGGAGAACACCTTCCTGACCGACACCGCGATCACCTGCGAGGGTGAACGCCACGAGTCGGATGTGCCATGGGGCGCCTTCGGCGGCCAAGACGGCCTCAACGGCTCACTCGTGAAGAACCCGGGCCGGGCGGGCGAAGAGTCCTGGCCCTCCAAGGTCACCGGTCGTCAGCTGCTGGCCGGAGACTCCCTCCAGATCACCGTGCCCAGCGGTGGCGGATTCGGCGACCCGCACCAGCGGGACCCGCTCAAGGTCCTCGAGGACGTGCTGGACGGCTTCACGACCGCCGAGGCAGCCACCCGGGACTACGGCGTGGTCCTCAAGGAGGTCAACGGCCAGCTCACGGTTGACCTGGAGGCCACCGCGGAACGCCGCGACGTCCTGGTCTCCGAGCTCAGTTCCGCAATCTGAGCCAGAGCAGGAGTAAGGGGGCGGCCTGCAGACCAGTTAGCAACGCTGGCCTGCAGGCCGCCCCCTTCGTTCCGGACTCATCACATCGCCCCCTCTCACCGTGAATTAGGAACCGTTATGACCACTGCCCCAACCTTTCAATTTGTCGAATCTGATGTCAGCCCCAAGGACGTCCGGCTGGCCACCTGGATTTGCTTCTTCGCCTGGACCTTCGCCGTCTATGACTTCGTCCTGTTCGGCAACCTCCTGCCGAAGCTGGCCGCGGATCTGGGCTGGAGCGCTGCCCATTCCACGGGGATCAATACCTGGGTGACCGCCGGCACTGCCCTCGTGGCCTTCGCGATCGGCCCGATCGTGGACCGGATCGGCCGCCGCAAGGGCATCCTGATCGCCGTCGCCGGTGCCGCCGTCGCCTCACTGCTGACCGCCACTGTCGGCTGGGTTGCGGGCATCGCGGCCGGCCTGGGACTCGTCTTCCTGGTCCTCGTGCGTTCACTGGCCGGCCTCGGCTACGCCGAACAGGCCATCAACGCGGCATACCTCAACGAGATGTTCGCCCACCAGAGCGACCCCGCCAAGGCCCGCCGCCGCGGCCTCATCTACTCACTCGTCCAGTCAGGCTGGCCGGTCGGCTCCGTACTGGCTGCCGGGTCCGTTTACCTGCTGTTCCCCATCGGCGGGTGGGCGCTCTGCTTCGCCGTGGCCGCTATCCCCGCCGTCTTCATCATCATCGCCGGACGCTGGCTCAAGGAGAGCCCCCAGTTCGGCCACCGTCACCAGATCGACAAGATGATTAAGGACGGTCGGGTCGAAGAGGCGCAGCAGCTCGGAAACAAATACGGAATCGACGTCTCGGAGAAGGCCAGCCCGCTCGTGTCGGTCTTCCGAGGGGAATCGCTGCGGTCCACCCTGACGATCGGCGGGGCCTTCCTCCTGAACTGGCTGGGCGTGCTTGCGTTCGCGATCCTCGGCACGTCGCTGCTGACGGCACCGGATGGCAAGAACGTCGAGTTCGACAACGCGCTGCTGGTACTGATCATCTCCAATGCCACCGCCTTCGCCGGCTACCTGTTCCACGGCTGGCTCGGTGACCGGATCGGGCGCCGTAACGCGATCGGGATCGGATGGATTCTGTGTGCCGTTTCCTTCTTCACCATGCTTCAGGCCCCGAACGGGGAGTTCCCGCTCATCATCGGGCTCTACAGTGCCGGGCTGTTCTTCCTCATCGGCCCCTTCTCCGCCCTGCTGTTCTTCACCGGCGAAAGCTTCCCCGTCCACACCCGGGCAACGGGCAGCTCCATCATCAACGCCTCCGGCCAGGTCGGAGCGATCGTCGGCGGCCTGCTGATCACCGCCACCCTCGCCGCCGGCGCCGGCTGGCTCAACGCCACCCTATGGTGGGGCGTCTTCCCCATCCTGGCCTCCGGCTTGCTCATCTTTGCCGCCCGGAACGTCGACCCCGGGACAGTCCGCAAGGACTGACAGGGCAGAAGCCGCACCACAAACACCATCCGCACGGCGGGACTCCCTGACCCTGGAGAGCTCCAACCGTGCGGATGACTTTAATCCATAGTGTCCGCTGTCGATTGGACCGCGACGGCGAGATCCAAACGCCCTCAAGCCACTGGCCGGCCCCGACACCGACCTGATCCATTAATGCAACCAGGCCATCAACCGGCGGTCCCGCCGGCTGCTGCTGGCCGGCCTGGGATGATCAGGACGTGACATGCCGAGGTTGCGGAGGAGGCTGTCGGGCCCACTGGTGCCGCTAAGCCTCCTTGCGGAGCTTGGCCTGCTCCACTAGCTCGGTCATCCATGGCCGGTGTCCGCGGTGGAGCACCATGCCCTCGGGCAGCCCGTGGACGGAGGCGGTGGAACCGGAAATGTCGATGGTAATCCGGCCGCCGGCCATGGGCGCATTGGTGATGTGCAGGTCGCCGAAGGCCTCCGGCAGTACCGGGTCCAGCCACAGACCACCACGGGATACATGCGCGTCGTAGCGCATCAGGCTGGTCACCAGCAGGATCGGCGCCGTCGCGGCCCAGGCCTGTGGCGAACACGCCGTCCGGCCCCGCTGTCCTGGCCACGGCTGGGCGCACCGCCTCGGCCAAGTCCCGGCATCGGGGGAAAGCCGCGGGGTGGGAAACAACGGGCGTCATGGCGTTTGGCTGCTCCAGCGGCTCGCCGCAGACGACGCCAACCTGGACCTGGACGTTAAGCCTGGACCTGGACGTTAAGATCGCTCTGCGGTCTGCTGTTCAATTGTCGCGGTTTCGGCGGCCAGCCTCGTGATCGTGCCCCAGTCTTTGGCTGCAACGGCGTCTGCAGGGGTAAGCCCGTTGCCTCCCACGCAGGCAACATTGGGCAGTTTTAACTAGTCCGGAGCGGTGGCCAGGTTGATGCCGCCTGGGGGCTGAACTGCATGTGTGGGATCGGTGCGCCGATGGCGGCGGCCCGAGGGCCTTAGCTCTGACTCGAAGTCACCGTGCAGTCCCGGTGTCAGTGGGAGAAGTCTGCTGAGATCTCGGCGAGTGTGCGGCCCTTCGTCTCGGGCGCGAGCCATTGCGAGAGGCCTGCGCCGAGTAATGCGACGGCGGCGGCTACGACCATGGTTGGGCCCATGCCGATGTTGCTGATCGCCCATGGCAGGGCGAAGGTGCCGAGTGCGGCTCCGATGCGGCTGAAGGCCGCGGCGAAGCCCGTGCCGATGCCGCGCAGGTGG
>NZ_JBFTLC010000030.1:0-61984 GCF_056396245.1 Arthrobacter sp. 05T423 | reverse complement strand
GATAACCTGAAGGTCACCACCTCGTTCCCGTCCAGCGCGCCGAACACCTTCCAGGGCCTGTCCTCCACCATCGGCTTCGACTTCACCGGCACCCAGCGCACCGGAACCACCAAATAACCCTGCACCGGTAACTCCCACCACCCCGGGCCCGGCACGGAACAGTGAACGCGGCAGTCTTGAGCAAATCCTGAGCTTTCGCCGCGTCAAGGCTGATCCGTGTCCGGCACACTGGGGAGCACACCGATTTGGCTTACCGTCCCTGACAGGAGGAGCGACCCCGTGGCGTCCCGCACCGGCCTCTGGCGTGTTGTTGTAGCCGGCACCGTGGTCCTCCTGGCGCTCATCGCCGGCCCCGCGCCCGCGTTCGCGCGCTTCACCGACACCGCGCACGCGGCAACGCCCTACAGCACGGGAACCATCGGAACACCTGCAGCAGCCCAAACCAACGCAGTCATCTCCTGCACCAAGACCTATTACTTCTTCACCACCGCCGTGATCACGGTGAAGTCGTACGGGAAGGTGAACCGGGCCACCGCCTACAGCATCAAGATCACCGACCCCGCAGGGACGATCCGCGACACGGGTGAACTCAGCCCCGACGCGGACTACACCTACCAGCGCACGTACCTGGCCGGGGACAACAAACCCTGGACCTACGAAATCCGCGCCTCCTACACGGCCCCCGGAACAACGAACACCTGGACCGCGAAAGACGCGCTCACCGGAACCCTCACCTGCACCTGAGCCGGACTTTTGGCGATGGGAGGAGCACGCGATCGGGGGCGCGCCACCGGGTGCAGCAGGGTGGTCAGGATCGAGCCGATCAACACAACGCCCAACGCACTGCAGGTCATCGTCGGCCGGCCGCTAGAGACCGTCCCCAGCGGCGACTGGCAGGTCTGCCAGAACGCTGACGGGCTGATCATTCAACCTCCCCTCAGAGCTGCGGTCCGCCCAGCTGATGTACGACTGAGACCTGGGCATGGACGGGCTGGCACGGGGCACCGCGGTGTTCCTCGACAACGGCGATCATGGCGGGGGAACACAAACGCCTGAGCACCTGATCCGGCTGCGCAGCAACTCTTCCACGTCCCGGGGGCCGCGCAACCTCAAGCACCGGACCACCGGAAAATGGCTCAGGGAGCCGGCGCTGGCTCATCGCGGAATAACCGGCAACGGATCGCGGCAAAACTGCACCACCGGATCCATGTAGTAGGAGGTAAGCGTTCACCACCGCCGCCAGGTACCAGACCGCGGCGAGGGACGGGTGCAGCTGCACGCGGCGGGCCTGCCTCAGCACTATCTCGTGCACACGAGCTGCGGCACCGTATCGGGGCCATGAGCCGGCCAACCAGTGGCCGGAACGAGCCGAATTTTTCATTCTCACGGCCGCAGCTTGGGAAAAGATTGGAGGCAACGTGTCCGAAGCCCGACACATGCCACCAGATTTGGGGGTAGCGCTTTCGATGAGAAGCGCCACTGTCGCGGGGCCATCGGTCCCCGGGAAGGACTCGAAACTTGAGTTCGGGCCCCTATACTGTCGCCCGTAGGCACCATGAGGCACATCCAGGTACAGGGGGCAGAAATGAAGAAACTTGCCGCAACACTTCTTATGACCGGCATTCTGGCGGTGGCAGGGTTCACTGCTCCAGCCAACGCGGCACCCAACGATCAGGGGGCCTCCACGTCAAAGACCGCGGTCAATTACGCAACCATCGGCTGGTGGCCGCACTAAAAGGTTAGCCGGCACGACAGGAGCCGCCCCGGACCAACAGAGCCGGGGCGGCTCCGGCAATTCACTGAAGAATGTCAAGCCGTCGCTTCCTATGGACGTGGGTGCAACCGCGGCGAGAAGCCGGACCGCCCGGACGCGGCTGGTCCCGGTCGTTGCCTTGCGGCGCTGACCGTCGAGCAGGTTCCCTTGTGGAGCTTTCCCCGCTGGCCGCGCGCGTCGTCCTCACCCAGGGCATCCGATCACCGGGTGATGAGCTTCCAGGAGCGCTACCGAGTCTGGGGTCGTGTCGCGGTGCAAGGGCGGGGGCCGGGGACCGCCGGCAGGCCGGGACTCTGCTGTTGCTGATGCCTTCAGTGTGTGTATTGGCGTGCTTCGGTGGGAGGTAACCATGCCGGGACCCTTCCCGGATCACATCCCGGATTTGAGCGTTTGCTTGAACGGCTGCCACATCGGGGCCTCGGCCCCCGGCACGTCCTTGAGGTCCTGCAGTACGCCCTCGTCCAGCACGGGGAGGTCCCGACCTCGGTCATGGGTCATGGCAGAGACTCCTCCTCGTTGCTGCCTGTTCCTGGGCATCATTCGCCCACTCAATTCAAGAAACCGCCGACCGGCAGAGCTGGTTCCAATCGAGCCCTCGCTGCCCTGTCGCACATCAGATGTCACCGCAGAGACAGGACCACAGGGGCGGGCCATCATCCTGGGAATGACCATGGAGTAGCAATGGGGCGGGCAACTTTTCGGGGCGTTGCTGGCCAGGGCAACCATCCGTAGAGCCGGAGGTCTTCGGGGTCTTGGACGTGGCCAAGGTGGTGGAGCAGAGCCTGTTCTGGGTGCCCAGGGGTGCTGGTAACGGACCGGAGCAGGGAGAGGCGAGTGTCAGGGTCGACGTTGGGGTCGGCGAGGATGTCGAGGATCAGGCACTTGAGCTGCACTTGCAGAAGCTCGCCCGGTTCACCCGGTTCGGCGGCCGGGGCCGGTTGGGCTGGTTCCAGTATTCCGGGCGGCAGTGTATGGCGCTGGTCGTCGTCAGTGGTGGGGATGAAGTCGGTGAGTGTCATGAGATCCGCCTTTCGTCTGCACGGGTGTGCTCAGCTACGGTTTTTGTTCGGCCTTGCGGTTCAGTTGATTGCCCGTGTGGTCGGGGTCCTCGCTGCTGAGGGTGATGTCATTTGTAGACGCGGACCCAGTCGATCTGCATCCAGCTTGCCTTGGTGGGTTTTCCGGTCGGAAACCAGTCGAGCTGCAGGGTCTGGTGCATCGCGGCCGGGGGCTGGTGGGCTTTGTTGGTGTCCGTGAACCACAGGAGGCCATCGATGTAGCCGGTGATCCCGGCAGGAGTCCACTGAACGGCGTAGTTATGCCACTGGGTGGTGTCGATCTTGCGTGCCGCCTGGGCCTGGTAGGGGTGGGGTCCGGGGCAGGCGTAGTGCAGGTTGAACTTCATCAGGGTCGTGTCGGTGAGCGACTCGCCGTAGTCGACCTCGGGGCAGGTTTTCACGGACGTGCCGGCGTTGGGCCACAGGAGCAGCACGGGGTGGTATTTCGGGTCGCGGACACTGGTTCTCATCCGGACTTCCCACCGTCCGTATTTTTGCAGGGCGAACTTCGCGGCCATCCCGCCCGTGGTGCCATAGGCGTTCCCGCTGACCGTTGCCACACCGCCGGCGACCTTCCACGCCTTCGGGCTACGGATCCCTTTGTTCGCGTGCCCGGCACCGTTGTAGACCATCCACTTCGTCGGATTCGGCGCACCGGTGTAGGAGAACTCGTCACCGGCAACGACCTTGCCCCACCCGTGCAGGACAGCTGCCTGGGCGCCGCCGGTGGCCGCTGTCACCACCAGATCCGGGTGCAGGACCGGCACGGTCCCGGCGGTGTTCCCGGTGAGGCTTCCCACGGCAAGGGCCAGTGCCGCGGCGGGGACGGTCAACCTTCGCATCAACAGCATGAGCTCTCCTCCTCCTGTAGCCCGGACTCCTGTAGCCCGGAGCCGCCGGCGCAGCGCGTGGGAGCGGCTGGAGGTCGCCGGACCCGGGGCAAACTAGGGGGAGTGCTATCCGGGTCCGGCGATCCTGTCCAGAAGCGGCCGATCGCGCGGTGCCACGTCTTCGGGACATGCAACACCATGGCAGGCAGGCCTTGGAAAAAGCCCGGATCCCGCCAATTAATGTTGCCTCAGGCCACCAATTAAGGGGGTAAGTAGCAGTTAACTCTTGGAAGGTGTGGTCCGCGGCCCCCGCCGGGGGCCGCCTTCCGCACCCTGTCTGCGCGGGCGCGTGGCCGGACCGGCCGAAAAACAGGTACCGGGCACACGTGCCCTACGCCCCTGACGGGTGTTAAATCAAAGTGGGCGGAGGCAGTGTTGAGGCCCATCCGGTCACTCAGGTCGCCGGTACGGGTGTGGTTTCCGGGCGTGCCCGTCCGGAGTGAGACAGGGCCGGCGACGTGAGTGCCCTCTGAGACCGGGGCATCTCCCCCAGCCGTCGCCGGCCCTCCACCCACACCAGGGACCCGGGGACCCTTCTCCGCCCCCCGGGGCGGTGGGACGATGAGTCACATGAAGGAGAGCCAGTTACAGGGTGCGCCGCCGCTGTCCCCGAGCGGTGCAGGAAATCACGGGCACCCGGCACATCCGGGGAATCACGGAATCCTGTCCACGCAACAACTGCGTGCCGTGGGCCGAAGGCGCCGGGACGCCGAAGAAAAACTCGAACAGCACCAGCAGGACGCCCGGCATAAAGCCAAACCAGAAAACGGACCGGAGAACGTGCCGGCCCAGCAGTGATAATTACGGGCCGGGTCCCGGCATGTGACCGGTGGATAGAATCGCTGGATGTCTGTCACACGCAATGTCGCCTGGGACGGGCGTCTGGAGTCCTTCAAAGGCAGGGACACGACGCATTACGTGACCACGGCGGCAGCCATCGCCACCGCATGCGCTGCCTGCCGCCGGCCGCTGCAGCCCGACGAACCCCTGTCATTGAGCGTCGAGATCATCGAGAGCACGGCCCCGGACGGGACTGAGTACGTCACGTTCGTTGACTATGTCTGCCACCGGCAGTGCAGCGAACCGGGCCTCACCGTGCGCACGGCACCGTGGCGGCCGACAGATCTGACCCCTCTCGCCGCACGGCTGGTACTCACACAGCAGCCCCACGCCGGCAATCCCGGCATCATCGTCCCGGTGCTGGCGTACACGCTGGTCCCGGTCGTTGCCTTCCGCGAACACGCCGGGGAACTGACCTCCGCACTGGTTTCGATTCTGCTCTCCCACGGCTTCCAGCTCGCCATGAGCCCGGACTACACCGACATCCTGGACCAGGCCACCGAGGTGACCGGCAACTGCAGCCTGACCATCACGGGCGACAACCTCGTCACCCTGAATATCGCCGGGGAAACCGTCTACGCCGAGCAGCTTGACCCAATGAAGCCAGACGATGCCGAATGGCTGGAGCAGGCCGCAGCAGAAGGCAGCGTCCTGGTCATCAGCGGCGACAACCTGGTCATCACCGACACCGAGCTGGACGTTGACGCCGCCGCATCCCTGGGCACCTTGGTCATCGGGAAAGTCACCGTCCGCTTCTGACAGGGGCCCTGCAGTCATGACCGTCAGAAAGGACGCTGGCCCCCGGGCGGTCCTGGCGGCTACAGAGGACGGATGTTCTCCGCCTGCGGACCCTTCGGGCCCTGGATTACCTCGAATTGGACTTTCTGGTTCTCTTCCAGCGAACGGTAGCCGCCGGAAGAGATCGCGGAGTAATGGGCAAAGACGTCCTTGGACCCGTCATCAGGGGCGATGAAGCCAAAGCCCTTTTCGGAATTGAACCACTTCACTGTCCCTGTCGCCATGCCCGCTGCCCCTGGTATCTCTTGCCTTTGCCGAGGGCTGTTTTTACCCGCGACGCTGGGAGCCGTCTCCCGCTGATCCCCAAACTACGGCTCCATTTCAGCGGGCACAAGGCGCCGACGACGGACGGATTCGCGACCGGAGCCGGGCTGGGTGTCCAACTGCGATGGGGAAACCAGTAGACCGTGCGTCGCCGGCCTATTGATCCATTGACTGTTTCTCCACACCCATGGTTGTCTTTAAGCCCGTTCTGCTGCATCAACATCCCAACGAAATACCACCGGTCCCGGCGTCCCGGAAGATGTCGACCCCTAATTGGCCCTGCTCCTAAGCCTGGCTCGGGTCCCCCCATCCCCGACCGGTTCCGGCCCTTTCCGGCTGGCCATAACGTTGCATTTAGCGGCGCTGCGTCCACGACAGCACGATCGACGGCCCGTGTTAGAACAGCTTTTCCACGACTGCCTGGGTGAGTTGATGAATGATCCTGGTTCGTGCCGGGATATCCGCCGTGCTGCTGCCCAGGGTGTACACGACAAAGGCGTAGGCGCGCGGGCCTTGGACCAGGATGGACGCGTCGTGCAGGTACCCATTCAGCAGTCCGTACTTATGGAAGACCGTGATGGTGGGTGGGACTGCGGCGGGGATCAGGGTTTCGTAGTTCGTGTGTTGCATGTAGGAGAGCAACTGGTTCGCGTGGGCAAGGCTGATCAAACGCACGGTGTAGAGGAGGTAGAGCAGTGTTGCGGTTTCAGCGGGGGAAAGCTCGTTGAGGGTTCTGTAGTAGGAAATTCCGAGTGCGGCGGCGTAATCGTAGATTCTCTGGTTACCGATGGCGGCAAGAATCAGCGCCCAGGATTGGTTGTTGCTCTGCTGGATCATCTGGTGGATCTGGTAGGCCGCGGTGTGGCCGCCCATCGGTGCCGTGAGGGACAACAGGCCCCGTTCGGCATAGTGGTAGTACGCGGCCGCCGCCAGGATCTTCCCCGTGCTGGCCGCGACGAACTTTCCCTGCACGCCGTAGGTGTGGAGGACACCGTCGGACATATCAATCACGGCAACTCCCAGCCCGTACTGCGGGTACGTGCCGATGATGGTGTTCAGCCGTTTCCGGAGAGCGACGAAGGGCGGTGCAACCGGCGCCTGTGCAACCGGAACCTGTGCAACCGGGCGGACCGGCACGGGCTTTGGAACAGGAGTAACCTTCGAGGCCGGTGCGGGTTTGCGGGCTGGAGCCTTCGGAACCGCCGGCGTCTTTGCCGCCGTGGTCCGCTGGAGTGCAGTGGCGCTGGCCGACGGGACGGCTTTGGTGGTCGCCACGGCGGCCCGTGGCGCGGACTGGTTCGGGCTGGGTGTTGCTGGAGGCTTGGCTGTGGGTGCCGTAGAGGGAACGGCTACCAACGAGGCCGGCGCCGGCCCGTCGTCGGGAGGCTTCGGCGGGGGGATGCTGATTGATGCGAAGGTTGTGGTTGCCGCAATGGCGAGGGCTGTGCCTATGGTCAGCAGTGGACGCCGGAACTCGGTGCGGTGCCGGCCTGCCCGCGAGGCTCGGTGTGCCGGCCGTTTCTGGCGTGCCCGGGCGTAGGGCCGGCTCAAGGACTCACGCATGGCCGGAACCGGACATGCGTCGTGTCTGCCAATTCCTCAACACGCAACCGCCCCAATGTCATCAGCTGGTCGTCACTTCACACGGGATAGCGACAGGGTGAGCGTGAAACCTTGGGAAAACCTTGGAAAGTGGTGGCCTTAAGCCACCAAAACGGGGGGATTGGCCTGCCAGCCTGAGTAGTAGGATCAGAAGTAAGAGAGCAGGGGGCCTCGAATGATCCGGAAATCCAGCCTTTTTCTCGGCAGGGACTGACAGGCTCTGGACACTTGGCCGATGGAGGCCGCTATTTCCCTCCAGAGAGTCGATCCTGACTACTGGCCGCGATTGGCAGGAGGGCATGGCGGGCATGCTGCAACACCGGAACGAAACGGATCAGACGCACGCCGTTACCGCGTTTTGGCGGTGGTGGTCAGCAGAGGGTGCAGGGCGCCTCCATGATGCAGTCACAACAGGTGACTACGGAGACCTTCCGAACACCATCGATAGCATGGTCAAGGCGATTGGCCGTGGGCTCAGCTGGGAGACCGCACCGGGCGTGCATGCCCGGCACCAGTTCTGTGTTTCAGGCCGGGGGGACCCCAGGCTGCGGGTCCTGGCCGAGCGGTGGCGGCGGGCTTCACCCCCGCCCACGTCCAGCTGGGAATTCGCTGGAGCCAGACATCAGAGACCCGGCATGCTCGCGGTCACCTTCGACGTTGGTGGAACCCCGATCAACCTACGCCTGAGCCGTGTCTCAGCGACCCTGGACGAAGAACGGGCCCGGGCGCACATCAGCGTCCACCACCCGGCCTTCACCAGATTGACCCCCGGCCAAAGGCACCAGATCTCCTGCCTGCTGCTGGAATGGCTGCTCGGAGAAGACAACATCCAGCGATGGATCGGTAGCGTCACCGCCACTGAGACCGAAGCCACAGACACCCTGCCAGCGACATCCCTTCCCGAGATCATCGACGCGATGACCGCCCGGCATGCGCATATCCGCTGGACACTGCAGGACGCCGGAACACCATCCGGGCCCCGCACGATCATCAAGGCGCTCCGCCCCCTGCGGTGGATCGACCATCCCCTGCTGGATCTGCACACGGCCCTCCAGGTCAGCTACCCGCAGACCCGTCCGGACGGGCTTCCGGATTACGACGAAGCAATCGACCTGCACAGGCTCGAAGAGAAGCTGACAGCAGTCCTCGGACCCCGCGGCCTGCTTGCCGCCACCCAGACATCAAACGGCCGACGCATCCTGCACTGCTACACAGACTCGGAAGACCAGAACGGCCGGGACACCATCGACCGCTTCGCGGCAAACTGGCCCCACACCGAAGTGACCCACACCCACGACCCCGGATGGACTCTAATCAACCCATTCAGTTAGCCGCAGGATGTTCGGTCCTGCCTCCGGCGCCTCACAGCTGTCCCCGACGAGGCTGGATCCAAGTCCCTGCGGCGCCGACGTTCAAGCCAGCCAGCTTCTCGACGAAAGTCTTCTTGACCTTGCGGCATGCTCCAACGCGGACAGCACCTTGACGACATAGTCACCGACCTAGATGGCGTCGCCAAGATCTTAGACGTCGAAAATTTCAGCAGGCGCCCAAGGGATGCAATGGTCTTGGATCAGGCCGTGCTGGTGGTCCTGAATGGCGCTGACATACTCACCCAGGCCCACCGCAGAGGCCCCATCATCTGACGCGCGGGAGAGTTGGCTATCACGCCCTTCATGGCAGCGGCTGGACGTAAGCCGAGACGAAACCCTGACCCCTTGGACTGGGGGTTGAACGTTCCATCCGTTTGAGTGCCCCAAGAATTTCACAACTGAGCGATTCTTAGGCCCGGCATTTCACATCCCTTGGGAATGTCCGCAAAGATCGTATCGGTACCATCGGACACGAAAGGGTGAAGATGACCCCGAACAACAGCATTAAGAACTCTGGATCTCTCTCGGTACAGCTAAGTACCAATTTGTGGTCTGAGATGGTTTCATGCGGTGGGACGGACTGAGCGTGGACCCCAAGTACCTTGAAGCTCTCTTCGCCAAGTACCCCGAGCGTCTGACGCCTCAGCACCTCGAAGAAATCTTCGGGCTCTCCCGGAACACCGTGTACCGCTGGCTCCAAACCGGAGTGATTCCTGCTTACCAAGTCGAGAAGACATGGTTGGTCTCCAGAGATCAGGTCAAGGACTGGGTCTGGGAAAACCGGAACACCCTCAGGAGGGGCCAGGCGCCGGAAGTAATTGAGGACCAGCCCCAGAGCGAAGAGGCCGAGCAGGTGTGAGGGTGGCACATGCAGATACACAGGAATGGACCTGTGCTGGATGCTGGTGCCGTCCTGGCCTCCGGCGGTGAATACGCCAACTTCGGTGCCGCGTCGTCGCAGACACCTTGGACCATGACGCCTGGGGCGTGGTGGTCATCGACATGAGCACCGTGGGTGGTCGGCGGGAGTGCCGATCTTGCCAGAACGAACGCGGCGTCTGGCTCAGGCCGGCCGTGTGGACCCTGCCCCCTGACGCCCCGATAGGCTTGAGGCTTCCGATGAGAAAAGGCAGGGCCCGTGGGGGGAATGCATGGTTTCGGCCTTACGGACAGGCCGTTGGCGGAGTTGTACCGGACGACGACGGGGCCGGTGGCGTTCATTGATGAGTCTTACCGGGAGCCGCTGTATTCGGATGAGCGGCCCTTTTATTCGATGTCGGCCGTCATCGTTGGCCGTGACCAGGGTGCGCTGGTGCGTGATGTGCTGATGGACATTCCGGGCAGCCGGTACTGGCACACGACCGATGCCTACCGCACGCCGGCCGGTAAGCGGGTCATTAAGGAAATGATTGATTACGTTGCCGGGGCCGCTGACTTCAACATCGTCACCGTCCAGACCCAGATCCGGCGGGACGATCCCGGCATGAAAACCGCGCGGCAGGAATGCCTGGGCGCCCTGACGAAGGAACTCACCCGGGGTGCGGGCGAGAACGCGGTACGGCTCCTGGTGGTCGAGTCCCGGAACGCCAAGGTGCATCCGGGCGGGGACGCCGACGACGCCCGGGTGATCAGGCAGCTGCGGTCCGCGGGCAGCATCGACCGTGCCGTGCACGTTCACCACACCTCGCCGGGCAAGGAGCCCCTGTTGTGGGCGGCCGACCTGAGTGTGTGGGCTTTTAGGCGGAACCTCGCCGTCGGGGACGGGCAGTGGTTCGAACCGTTGCAGGGCATCTCGACGGTGCTGCACGTGGACGGCGCGGATGTGTCCGTTAAAAGAAGCAACCCCCATCTGCCTCAGCCAAGTCCGGGGGTCCAGCAGACTGTCTCCCATGAATCCGGCCGTGACCGGGGCAGAGGGCCCGCTGTTGCTTCGCCCTCAAGTCTAGTGTTCGACGGGACCGAAAGCGAAGCGCTGGGCCGGATCCGGCGCATCGCGGCGGGCGCCGGGAAGAATGTTGAGCAGGAAGTGACACTGGCCGTGGCCACCAACGAACCCCGCCGGCTGGTGGCCGCGGCCAACGTCTACCTGAGGCAGTCCCGGCAACCGCAGGGGCAGCCGCGGCCGCGCACCGAGGACGCCATCACCCGGGCAGCTGAGGCGATCATGCAGCCGCAGGGGGCGGGAAAGGTCAAGGCCGCCCTGGAGCAGCTGCGCCAACAGCGCGCGGCCGACGCGGACAGCATCGCCGCCGCCGAAGGACCGGGCCAGCAAAGAAGCCATCGTCCCGGGTATCAGCGATAGCCCGGGCGATGGCCTCTCCCCTCCCCCAACTGCGGGAGGGCAGCGGAGGACCGGCAAGAAGGTGGGATGGTTGCCGGCCCTCCAGGACTATGGGCAGCCCCGTGTTGAGGCCGCCTCGTTTTAGGCGGGGAGGTCTTCGGTGACGTAGTCGGCCACGGACCATGCCCCGTTGCTCCGGGTCAGGACCAGGAAGATGTTCCGCTTCCGCTGATCGGTCTTCAGGTGTTTGCCGTCGGCGTCGCGCCAGGTCCAAGTGGCGGTGAAGTTCCGGTAGGCGGTCGTTTCGGTGTCGGTTCCTTCGTCCCCGTCAACTGGTACGCCGGGCCCAATAGAAGGTTCGGAGAAGGCCCCCAAAGGTGCGAGTTCCAGCCACAGCGCCTGGGAGGCGTTGCGTTGCGGCTCCACGGTGCGGGCCGCCAGCGCCGGAGTCATCAGCGGACGGGCGCGGACCGCGGCCGCCGTCTCCGTCCGGTCGTTCGCGACGTCCCAGCTCGTGATCAGTGCGGCGAACGCGGTAGCGGCCTTGTCCGGGTTGGCGCGATCGACCTCGAGCAGATGCTTCACGGTCGCGTCGAACGGCACCGGCTTCGGTGTCGCGCTCACGGACGGGGTTGGGGCAGGTTGTCCGTCGGTCGTGCCCTGCCCGCAGCCCGACAACGGCAGCATGGAAGCAAGAGCAACAGCGGCGAAGGTCTTGGTGAGCCTCATAGAACGCCTTTGCCTTTCAGGATGGGTGTCGGGTCAATGGGTTTCACTTCGCCGAGTTTGGGATCGACGGCGCCGAGGCGGGGGTCTTTCGGTGCGCCTTGGTACATTTCGAAGTGCAGGTGCCGGCCGGTGACGTTCCCAGTGGCTCCTTCGGTGCCGAGCGGGGTGCCGGCGGAGACCGTGTCGCCTTCCTTCACGCGCAGGGATCCGGCTTCCATGTGGGAGTAGGTGGCGGTGAGTTTGCCGTCCAGGCTCACCCCGGCCACCCAGGTGCCGCTGCTGGACTGCAGCTCGTGGGCGATAACGATCTTCATGTCCATCACGGCCACGACCGTCCCGGCCGATCCCGGTGTGGCGAAGTCGATCCCGTAGTGGAAGTTCCCGCCAATGTTCAACGTCCCCGCGGGTGTGGGGCGTGGCCCGTACCCGGAGATGAACGTTGAGCCGGGCAGCGGCTTGGACCATTTGCCGGTCAGCGCCCCGATCTCGACGTCGCCGCTGGCCGGGCAGGATTCGCCGTACTTCTCCTGGGCGGTGCGCATGATCTTGTCCACGTAATCGCGGGTCTCGGCGAACGCCGGGATCCCTTTCGCCGCTTCCACGGCGCCGGGACCGGCGTTGTACCCGGCAAGGGCCAGACGGACGATGTCCTGCCCGCTGCTCCTGGCCACCGGGAGCAGCTGTTTGATGAGGGCGGCCATGTAGCGGCCCTGGGCGGCGATGGCATGGGTGGGGTTCAGGATGTCGCCGCCTTCGCCGTACGATGCCCAGGTGCCGGGCATGAATTGGGCCAGCCCTGCTGCGCCCGCGCCGGACGTGGCGTTCGGGTTCCAGCCGCTTTCGGCTTCCAGCTGCGCGGCGAGCACGGCGGCCGGCACACCGGCGGTCTTCGCCGCCGCGGCCACCGCCCCGCCCCAGCCGTTGGGGATCTCCTCCTGATTGAAGGCCTTGCCGTTGACACTGGTGCAGGCCGCCTGTGCCGGGGCAGTTCCGCCGCCGACGGAGAGAACGGCGACCAGCAGCAGGCACGCCACGATGAGGATCGGAAGCGCCGGAACCAGAAGCAACAGCCCGGCTTTACGCATGCGCACGTTCCCCTGTGCCGGCTGCAGCGCCGGCTGTTTCCTGCCCAGCTATTTCTCGTGCCTTGGTTTCGTGGTTGAGGAAGGCGGTGAAGTCGTCGCTGGCGGGGGTGAGTTGCAGGCCGGGGCTGGTGGCGTCGAAGTGTTCCTGGCCTTCCATGCAGTTTTTGAAGGTCATCCGCTGGGACAGGGAGTCCATGGTCGGCCAGAGTGCGCGGCTGAACCATTCGGTGAGTTCGAAGCCGGGTTTGGTGTTCTTGGACCGGTAGGCGGCCTTGTGCGCGACCATCAGCGCGGTCAGCAGTTCGACGGCGTCGGGGTGGCGGTACCAGCACGCGGGGATCCACCCGGCGGAGTTGGAGGAGTGCCGCAGGATCCTGTTCTGCAGCCAGACCACAAACCCGTCCAGCTCGGTCCACAGGTCCCTGGCCTGCTCGCCGGTCAGGTCCGCCCAGTACCACGGCCCGCCGGCCGGGGCGCTGGAGATCTCTTCGAACAGCCCGGCGGCGAGTTCCTCAACGGCACCCATCCGCTCCAGAAGCTCCGGAATAACCTCAACCCCCGGTACCCCGCCAGACGGAGGCGTACCGGCAGGTTCAGGTGCCCGGGCGGGGATGGATGGTGCCGCGTCCTCGGGCGGGAGCCAGGCGTCGTCGGGCATGGGGTCTTCTTCGGGCGGCGGTTCGTGGTTCATGAGGTGGCCTGCAGGGTTGCTTCGGCGGCGGTTTCGTTGTCGGCGGCCTGGGCGGCGTTCTCGGCGGTGATGCCTTCCTGTTTCAGGCACCAGGCGCGGGAGGCCCTGAACTTTTCGCTGTCGGGCCGTTCCCACCAGGGCACGACGTTGACGACGGCCTCGATTTCGCGGTACATCAGCAGGACCCGGCCCTGGGGGAGCTTGCGGATCTCATCGACCCGCATCTTCTGATCGAGCTGTTTGGACTTGGAGATGTTCACCGAGGCCACGCCGTCCTTGCCGGTCGAGGATGAGGTGGAGGTGTGTTCGACCCAGTGCCGGCCGATCAGGTCCGAAATCTTGGTCAGGAAATTCACGTCCGAGATCCCGCCGAAGATCGTCTTGGCGGCCGCGGAATCGAAGATCGTTTCCGCGCCTTCCTCGCCCCACCGGTTCACCAGCTGGGAGTAGGTCTGGACGAACACGGAGGTGTGGATGCCGTTCCCGCCACCTTCGGACATGAGCGAGGGCAGGGACGGCAGGGCGCAGGTGTTCGCCGCCTCGTCCAGGATCACGGAGACGGGGACGTCCAGTTTCCCCGAGGCCATTGCACCGGATCTGCGGATCCCCGCCTGCACAAGGGATTCGACCAGGGCGGTGACGATCGGGGCGGTGGAGGCGTTCATCGACACCCGGGTCAGGCAGTACAGCGTGTTCGCCTCGTCCGTGAAGGTGTCCACGTTGATGCCGGGGTCATCGTCCGTGGGACACAGCATCGACAGGACGTTCTCGTTCTTCATCGGCCCGGTGATCTTGCCCAGGGTGGTTTTGGTGTTGCCGATCGTGTCCGGGTTGTTTTGCCGGCACCACTCATCGAGGTTCCCCGCCCAGGTCTTCACCGTCGGGGACTGTTGCCGGAGGATGTTCGCCGGTTCGTGCTCCGAGAAGTTCTGGGACCAGCGCAGCACGTCCCGCATCGAGCCCCCGGTCTTGAGCGCGGCGGCGTGCAACAGGGCCTCGAGGATCATCACGCAGCCGGAGTCGAAGTACCGGTCGGCCGAGGACGGGGCGCCGGTGCGGGGCATGGCGTTGACCATGGCCGAGGCCCGTTCGGAGGCGATCTGCGGGTCCTGGCAGCCGGCGACCATGTCCCAGCGGAGCTTGTCCGGGTACTGGCTGAGCCCGTCGAAGTCGGCGACGTAGACCTTGCCCGCGTCTTTGCGCACCCCGGCGGTCAGGCGCAGCACGTCCGGGCGTGTGGAGGTGGTGATGACCGCGCCGGACGCGTCGGCGACCATCCCGGCGACCATGTAGGTGGTCTTTCCCCACTTGGGCGGGGCGACGGTGCAGGCGGTGTCTTCGAGGCGGATGGCGATCTCGTGCCCGTCCAGGACGTACACGGCCGGGGCGAGCGAGGACGCATCGGCGCCTTCGATGCGGGTCCTGATGCCCTTGGCGGTGCTCATGCCCTTCTCCCCCGTCCGGGCCTTCCGGTACCGGGCCCGCAGCGCCTTCACCCCGAACAACGCACCAACATAGGCAGCGACCAGCAGCACGACCAGGCTGGCCCAGACGGTGACGGGCCAGCCCCACTCATCGCCGGGGTGACCGTTCACCGCGACCGGTGAGGCTGTCTTCGACGGTGCGATCAGGGCTATGACGGAGTCGAGCAGGGCTTTCCAGGTCGCCGGCCAGTCCGCGAAGGCCAATCCGGTGGTCCAGACCAGGGCGACGTGCCACAGGAAGGCGGCCAGGACCGCGAGGACGGCGAGTTCGCGTTCGGTCCGTTTGACGGTGGAGCCGGACGGGTTGTGCTTGTCGACGGTGATGTTCCCGCTCATTGGTCTTGTTCCCCCTTTTGGTTAGGCGACTTGTTTAGGCGACTTCGGCGTAGGCGGAGTCGGTGTCGCGCAGTGCCGAGTCGGTGTCGGTCATGGCCACTTCCCAGGCGGAGCGGACGTGCTCGATCTCGATCTCGGGGACGTCGGCACCGGATTTGAGGAGGTGGTGGCCGTTGCGCAGGACCATGATGTCGTTGGCCGAGTCGGGGTTGAGCCCGAACGTCCTGACGCACCACTGCGCCGCTTCGGGTTTGTCCTGCCGGAAGATGTGCACGGTCTGGGCTTCTTCGATGACGGCCATGCCCGGGGACCCGGCGGGCACGTCGGTGGCGCCCTTGTGGATGTTGTAGATGTTGGACAGGCCCAGGCCGCGGGAGAGCTTAATGTTCGACCGCTGCTGCAACGCCAGCGGGCCGCTAAGGATGTGGCCGGCTTCTTCGTTGATCACGTTGGTGCGGATGCCCCGGTTTTCGGGGCGGCGCACGGTGCCGAGCAGCCACAGGTTCGCCAGGCCCATGACCATGGGAATGGCCGGGCCGGTGTCGGGCAGCTGGGAGATGTCGAACGAGGTCAGTTTCCGGTTCAGCCGGACACGGGCGGAGGTTTCGCCGTCGAAGATCGCCCCGTAGGTTTCGAGCAGTTCGTTGAAGCAGAACCGCATGGCGATCCCGGACCGGTGCAACTGTTCCAGGGTGGCGTTGCTCATGCCGTGCAGGCTGGGGTCCTTGGGGTCGATGACGCCGAGCAGGTCGTGCAGGTCCGCCGTCGTGGGCGTGCGGGTCCCCTCGAAGTTCTTGATCATGGTCCGGTAGGCGAGGCGGAGGGCTTTGCGTTCCCATTCGTCGGGTCCGTGGCCGTCGCGCATGAGTGCCGGGATGGTGTTCAGGTACACGAGCTGGTTGTTCAGTCCGTCATCGTTCACCCCGGAAATGGCGGGGTCCAGGATGTTGAAAACAACCCCGGTCCCGTCCATGGCGAATTTGATGTGGTCGCCGTTGAACTCCCGGACGATGGGCGAGTACTCGCCCTCGCCTTTTTCGTTCTTCTTGTCGAAAACCACGGCCCGGCGTTGGCGCAGGATCAGCGGCCGCATGACGTACACCGTTTTGGTGTAGGCGGACTTGCCCGCCCCGACGTCGCCGACGACCAGGACGTTGGTGGAGGTGATCCGCCTGGGGGTGGAGTTGTAATCGGTGATCGGGTCTTTGCTGATCGCCGTCTGGGACAGCACGTCCCGGCCGGCCGCGACACCCTCCACCCCGGTCGGGGCAGCGATCAGCGCCGTGTTCAGGATCTCCGCCTGACGGGTGGTCGTCGGGGCGCCCTGAAAGGCCGGGGCGTAGAACCCGTTCCGTGCCGCCCGTTCCCGGACCCGCAGCCGGATGCCCTGCTCCGCGTACGGCGGCCACTCCCCCGACTCCAACGTCAGCACCGGTTCGATCTCCGGGGCGGCGAACACCCTCAACAACGGAACCCGCCGAATCCACGAACCCTTCGTTTTCGTGTCCGTAGCGGTCACCGTCTGCTCTGCCTCCGGAATCAGCGGAAAACGATCCTCACCCGGTTTCGTGATCACAGGTTCGGTGATGACCTTGTTGGCGAGTTCCTCGACACTGCGGTTGTCGGTGAGTTGTTCTGTGGTGTCCATCAGGCGACCTTCTCTTCTTTTTCGCCGCGTCCTGCCAGCTGGTCCATCATCCTGGCGCCGAGGGTTGGTGTTGCCGGTTTCGTACCGCGGTAGATCGGCCATGTGGTCCCGGACGCAGCGGACTGGTAGGTGTCCAGCCATTCGAGCTTGCCGATGCCGGCAGCGGTCGCGGCCGACTCTTCCAGCCGCCGTGCGGCGTCGGTTAGCCCGGCCTGGGTGCGGGCGGAAATGGTGATGAACCCGACCCAGTTCACCCCGTGCTGGCCGGTGCCGGGCATCAGGTCCGCGCCCCGTGCACGGGCCGAGGCCAGGTTCACGTCCGTGGCCGGATCGACCAGCTGGCCTTTCTTCTGTTTGGAGATCACCGCGGCCATGTCCCGCACGACGTCCTTGGAGGCCAGCAGCCGTGCCTGGTCGGCCGGGACGGTCTCAAGCTGGAAGCTGAGCGTCCGCGCCCCGGACCCGGCGTTGTGCAGCAGGGACAGCAGCCAGTACGGGGTCCGCTCCCCCGTTTCCATGTTCTCGGCGCTGATCATCGCCGTCCGGTGCCCCCACACGACCTCGGCGCCGGTGATCGGGTCGGTGCCGGTGACCCAGGTGGAGTTCCACTCGTCCCGGGACGGCAGTCCCATCCGGTCGGCCCGGACCCCGGCGACCATCAGGGGCGGGCGGGAAGGGTTCTGCTGGTGCAGCATCATGGCCACGACGGCTCGTGCAGTCAGCGGCCGCACCTTACCCAACTTGGCCGCGCGCAGGGACCGGGCCAGGGAGGAGATCTCCGCGGCCATCAACAGCCGCCACCCGTCCCGTCCGGTACCGTAGCGGGCGGCGGTGGCGTAGAAGTCCGGGGTCAGCGGCCAGCGGCCCACGATCAGGTGCCTTTGGACGAAGGTGTCCCGGCCGGTGCGCTCCAGCACCTCCTGGTAGGAGCGGACGGCTGCAGGGTTCGCGTCGGCCGCCAGGTGGTCCTGGACCCAGGCCTCGTTCAGGGCCAGGTCCGGCGGCAGCACGCGGGTGATGGACTGTATCCCGCTGACCAGTTTGGACGCCGGCGCGAACCCTGACAGCAAAGCCCCGAAACCGGCCTGCGCCTGCTCCTGCCTCCGGGCGGACTCTGCTCCGCGCAGCTGCCCGGAGACCTCGAACGCGACCGACAGGTACGGCTGCTCTCCGACCGGTGCGTGCCAGGCGATCCCCGGTTTGCCGGTGCGGGCGTCCAGCCAGCCCATCCCGTCTGCCCCGTCCGGACGTGACCGGACAGCTGCCATGATCCGTGCCTTCTCCGCGCTGGACGTAGCGAGGTCGGCCAGGGCGGTGGCCTCGTCCCACGCGGCCGTGCTGTAGGGGATGAACCGGTCAGTTCCGCACTTTCGGCGTTCCTTCCACCGGAGGCGCCGCTTCCGCCGCTCCCAGTAGGAGCCCCGGTGCGTCGAGGCGGTGAGGAGGTAGACGACCACTCCGGAGAGCACGCCGGCGACCAGTCCGGGCCAGCCCGTGAACATCATGCCGAAAAAGCCGACAACCAAGCACCCGCCCAAACCGATCAGCTGGGAGGTGGACTTGATACCGCCGAAGAAGCTCCGGTGCCCCGATTCCCCGCCAATGAACCGTATCGCCATCCGTCTATCCCCCGTACCGTTCCGTTTCGTCGTCCATGCCCCCGGCCGCGTACTCGCCGCCTGCCGCTCCCAGCCGGGCCGCTGTCTCGCCCACGTCCTTGGCCTTCTCCGCCGCTGCCATCGCACCCGCGGCCAGCAGGGTAGGAATGCCGATCGCCGCACCAACACCGGTCGAGGACTCGGCGGCACCCGCCACAGCCATCGCTTCCGCACAACCGGCGGCACTACCGGCGCCGGCCGCCGAAGCACCGGCTCCGGCTTCCGCACCAGCTGCGGCACCGGCCTTCGGGCCGCCCCCGATGGGCATCTTGGGCGCCAGAGGTGCGCTGTCAGGGCTGGCTGCAGCATCGGCCTGGGAGCCGCCGTTCAGCTCGCGGAGTTTACGGACCAGCGACCCATCCCCCGGATCCTGGGACGCTGCACCCGAGCCTTGGGAACCAGCACCCTGCGAACCAGCAGTCTGGGAACCCGGGCCCGGCGTTCCGGGGTCACCACTGGCAGGGTCTGCCCGGTTCATGTCTTTCACGTCCCGCATGGTCTGCGGCCCGTATTCCTTCTGGGGTGGAGTCAGGGAGGGGCCGTGCTGGCCGCCGGCTCCCGCGGGGATGACCGGGGCGAACTTCATCAGCATCATCGGGGCCAGGCCGGCGATCATCAACGCGATAAAGGATGCGATGATGTTCATCAGCGTTCCCAGCCCGTCGCTCCACTTCATCCAGGACGCGGACGCGGCAATCATGTTGTACGCGATACCCAGCATGAAAAACAGCAGCGGATGGCAGGCGAGAATCCCCAACCAGAGCAACGGGATTTTCCGGCCGAAGGAACCGTGCCTGGCCGAGGTGAACCAGACCATGCCCAGCGGTGCCATAACCCCGGAAAAATACAAGGTCACCAGCATCACGGCCAGCATGATCACCACCACGAACAGGCCAACGATCATGCAGACCATCAACCCGATACCCACGATCACCCCGCCAGGGAACGCTGCCGCGTCAGTCTTCAGCATCGAGTCCATCGTGGAGAGCATCCGCTCCGACGAGGAAACAATCCCCCAGGAAATCAGGCTCTCCGACAAACCCCCCAGCGCCTTCACCAACATCACACCGATCAACGGCCCAAACAGGGCGCCCCCAAAAAACAACGCCGTCTTCGTCGTCAAAACCTCAACGAACTCCTGACCGGCCAGGGCACCCCGGGCAACCGCGATGAACTGGAACAGCAACAGGAAACCCCACACCACAATCGCCAGCGCGAAACTGATCGCATACGCCTTGATGAACCAGTCCACCGACAGATCCGGCTCGGTGGCCTTGGACAACGCCGGCAACAAATCATTCGCCAACCCACGGGCACCATCACGAGTCGCCGTGAAAATCGCCCTCAACGGATCAGAAGCAAAACTCACGACCCCGCCAACGGCATCCGCAGCAGGCTTTGTTGCGGCTATTACTTTGGCGGCACCTTTGACCAATCCTCCTAGAACGCCGGGATCCGGGCTGTCCTCCATGGGAACCAACATCAACATTGATTAGCACCCTCCTGCGAACGCAGAACCAGTGGCGAAAAGCTCATCAAGGCTCCGCGCGGTTCCGTCGCTCTTGACTTTCCACGCTCCGGATTCCCAAACCAGCGTTAGTGTCGAGCCGAACTTCCGGCCAGTCGGCTTTCCATTGACAACTTCTGCGCCGCCGACCGTTACCTGCGCCGCGCTTGGCGTCGTCTCCTCGAAGATGTACCGGCCGTCAGCCAGATTTAAGGAAGCTGACGTCACACCCGGGTAACTCTTTGGCGCTGCGCTGTTTGCCGCTAAATCAGCAATTGTTCCCGTGGCGCCACTAGCGAGGATGGATTGCGCAACGATGGCCGCGTCCTTAGGGCTGGAGCGGGGATATTGTGCCGCCCAGCGGAGGACTGCGGCGCCGAAGCCCACAGCCCCGGCCTGGTTGTGCGGGGCATTCTTCTGGGCCTGCAACAGGCCGGCAGCGTCGTTCAAAGGACCTGCCAGGCAGCCATTCGGCACCGCTGCCGCCCCAGTAGCGGTCGGTGCAGAACTGGTAGCGGCACTTTCGCCCCTTCGTGGGTTCCCTTGGTACCAGGCGCTCACGCCGCCGACCAGGGCGAGCACGACGACGAGGCCGGTCACGATCCATGCCCAGCGCGGGAGCCCGCGGCCGCCGCCGGCGGCGGGGCTCCGGCGCACCATCAGCCCGCCACCGCGAGGATCGCCCCGGCGATGACCCCAAACCCGGCCAAGCAACCCAGACCGATACCCGCCCCCACAGCTTTCTTCTTGCCCTCTGCATGGGCATGCGGATTGTTCGAGTCTGCTTTCGCCATGGCGGTCAAACCGATGACGAGGTAGAGGCCCGCCACGATGATGGCTATGCCCCAGGCGGCAGCGAACAGTTTCTGCCACCACTCCGTGAACTTCCCACCCAGCGAGGTGAAGTCGGGGATGCCGGGGAAGGGGTTAGCGATCATCGGCGCCGGACCGGCCTGCACGACGGTGGAAGGGTCAACGTGCGTTGAGAGCTCTACGAGGGCTGAAAGAATGACGCTCATCGGTTCTGATCCTTTGCGAAGACGTTCTGGTTCGTTTGGGCGACGACACCGGCGGCGATGGCCGTCAATGCCTGGCGGGTGGCCGGGGCCAGCTTGTTGAGCGTGAGCGCACCGCGCTCAGCCACATGGGCGTCGTAGGGGACGGCGTAGATGTGATCCTCAGCGATGCCCTTGTCCATGAACTGCTTCTTCAGCCGCGAGGGTTTGAACTCCGGGCGCCCGTCGGACATCATCACCACGATGGCCGTCCGTGCCAGCCGCGCCGCGTCCCGGCCCTGGTGTTCCAGAAACTCGAGCAGCTCCAGCGCCTCTGAGACGGCGTCCTGAGCAAGCATCGTCGGGATTACCAGCACATCGGTGACATCCACCGCGGCCCCGAATGGGCCGGAGCTGTACTGGTTGCCCGTATCCATCACACGGATCGTGAAGTGCTCGTCCACGATCGAGGCCACATCCAGCACGTTCTCGCGCGTCAACGGCGGACGCCACTGGGGCGTGGAACCAATCACTGAGGCAAAGCTTGTCTGCGTTACCGTGTAGCCGCGCAACTGGGACTGGGTACGGACACCGGAGATGTTCGCGACCAACTCCCCCATGCCCAACTGCGGGTCCCCCTCGGCGCGGTAGGCCAACTGTCCCTTGTCATCGGACGTTTCCAGGATGGCCACCGACCCGCCACGAATCGCGGCAAGAACCCCGCCCAGCAGGATCGAGAGCGGCGTCTTCCCAGCAGTGCCTTTCTTGTTGGCCACCAACAGACCCACGGCCCGGGTCCAGCTCGACTGCCGGATCAAAGCCTCAAAGCGGCCCTGGTCCACGACCAGAAGGCGTGCAGCAGCTTCAGCCTGGGACGGCCTAAGTTTCAGCAACCCGCCCGACACCCGGTTCACGAAACCCCGAAAGCCTTCCCTTGCAGGTACCGCCGGCTCCTCCTCATCAGCCTCAGAATCCTGTTCCGTGACCAGAGCCGGCGCCTTTGCAGGCACAGCAAGGGCAGTGCCCGACCTGACCTCCCGGACCTCCCGGACCGCCTGGGCGTCGCCGGCGTAAGCCGGTTCAACGAACGGATCCGCGGGCTCTTCAAAAGCCTCATCAGTGGCCGGAGCCGGCTCCGGCCGCTCCTCCGTTTCTACATACATGCCCGAACGCCGCGCGCCCGGAAAATTCACCTCAGTCATCGAAAGATCCCGCCTTCCTAGATCCCAACAGGACTCAAACGAGCCCCGCACCTTACAAACACCTCTCCTCCAGCGGTACCAAAAGGCACCGACAGGAATCCATCGACTGGACCAAGGGGCGATTCTCCCCGACTTGTCACGCTTTTGCATGTCAAGTCACGTGTTCGTGGCGGGCTTCACATGCCAGTGACGGAATGAGTCAATAGAAACCGTCTTTAGGATAGCGCGTACTTTAACTATGCACTATGGTTTAGGTATGATCACCGTCAAGAAGTTGGGGCATGATAGAACCCATGCCCCGCTACGTCCGACCCAGTGTGCCCGCCTCTCTGGAGGCAGCCATTGACGCGTTCGGTGGCAATCACGCAAAGATTGCCGTCCTCGGCTTCCTTGCTGAGCATGGTCCGGCGACATCCGCTGAAGTCGCGGAAGGGACCGGCTTGGGGCGGCCTACCGTTAAAGCGCACCTCTATCAATTGGCAGATGCCGGAGCCGTCACCGCTGATCCACCAAGAGGTCTTCGCGTTGAAGACCGGGTCGGTAAGAGAGTCAGGTACTCAGTGGTACGCGAAGAGCTCACCAAGCACTATAAAGCGCTTGGACGCGCCCTGAAACTCGTGGACTAACTCCCGCCAGCTGGAAGCGCATGCTTAAACTGCGCACCGTTGGGCGTGTCACTCCCAAGCTCACACACACATACATAGTTAAGTGGGTCTCATGGCAGCTCGCAGACTTCCCAAAGGTACACGGGTCAATCCCGTCCGTCTTGGCTGGGCAATCGAAGAACCGCGCAAGGACGTAATCGACGATTTGGCAAAGCGGGCTGGCGTATCCAGCGCGGTCGTGCTGGAGGCCATCATCGACCACATCCAGCCGGACATTCCCACCGTCGGACTGCCCTCCTGGATGCTCAAGAACCAAGGAGCGCTGCCCATACCGCAAGCATCTTAAAGGAAGAAGGCCCGCACTAGGCGGGCCTTCCAAAGTATGTAGTTCAGATCCAGTTCTTGGCGGGACGCGATCTGAACTTTTCAAAACACCCACCCAGTGGGTGGATTTTTTCGTACCCTCCGGAGAGGACTAACTGCTGTCTATGGTACAGCTCTACACATCCGCGTCAACAAAGGCGCGGCCGCGTTTTTCGTGTCATTCCACGCCCAAGCAGGCGTGGAAACTGGCTCCGCTGATCGCCGGTCAACCCCTGTACCGGGTTGGCCGCTGGCGTGGCCAGCGGTTTGGGTATCCGCGGCCAGATATTCCCCCGCGGATTACGGACGCTCTTCCGGATGCGCCCGCAGCGGTCATGGTCCACGGCCCCGATGGTTCCGTGGCGACCCTGTGCCTGGACCTGGATACTTCCAAGGCCGCCAAGCACGTAGTTGACTCCGACGCCGCCAGCTTGGGAAGCCTATTGGCCGAATGCGGCCTGCGATTCGTTCAGGACTTCTCCCCTAGCGGCGGTGTTCACCTGTACGTACCGCTAAGGCAGCGTATGGATGGGGCAGCTGCGCGGGAACTCGTTGAAGCCATGACGCTTCGGGCTCCCAGCCTCGACCCGGGGCCCCATCAAAACCTCGGTGACGGCTGCATCCGTGTCCCCGGTTCTCCACACAAGTCCGGCGGCCACCAAGTCCTAGTCACCCCATTGTCGGCCGCGTACGAGATCCTGCGGCACCGGAACCCGGCCGCCGCAATAGAGACGCTGCGCAGAAAACTCGCACCAGAACTGCACCGGCGCCAGGAACTCAAAGACCGGCTCCGCAGGGCTGCTGCACTCCCCAGCCCGGCCCCGGCCGCTGTGCCCCTCCTGGCCGGGACTGAATCACCGCTGCGCAGGATAGCCCAGACCGGCCTGTTCGACGCGAACCGCTACCCCTCCCCTTCCGAAGCACGCCTTGCCGTCCTGAACCATTTCGTGGGCTCCGGCTGGACTCTGTCACAGGTCGAGCACGAGCTCACCGGACAGTTCACTGGACTGGCGGCCCTCTACGGCACCCCCACCAAGCAGCACAGGCTCCTACCCAAAGAGTGGGAAAAAGCCACCGACTACGTAAAAGAACGGGACCTCGGAAAACAAGGGGAAAGACATGCACTTATTAACGACACAAGCCCTACTAAACCCACAGGGGGGGCACCCAACCCCAGCAACGCAGCCATCCACCAACTGGTGAACGATCTGGAAAATGTCCTCTACTCGGTCCTGGACCAACGACTCAAAGACCGAGGGCGAGAAGGCCACAGCCTTCGCCTCCTACTTCGCGCATTACTGAGCTACATGAGGGCCAAGAAGACGAATGTCCTGGACGTAGGGTGCCGCACTCTGGCCGTAGCCGTCGGTAAACACCACGCAACGGTGGCCCGGCTCCTGCCGATTCTCGCCGCAAACTCAGATGGCATCCTCACCAAAACAGAAGACGCCAGGCACAAAGCCGCGGACGTCTATATGATCCAACTGCCCGAACACTTCCAACAGCTCGCACGCGAACTGACTTGGCGAAAGGGCAAAATCCACGGGATACGGCCCGTGTTTCGCACCCTCGGAGATCCCGCAGCACTTGCCTACGAGGCCATCGAACGCGGCCGGCACTCCCCCACCACAGCCGAAATCATCCGTGCCACAGGCATCAGCCGCAACGCCATAGACAACGCACTGGCAGAGATGGCAAGCCTCGGCATGATCCACCGAGACGGCCGGCAATGGAAAATCAACGCAGCCACCAGCCTCACACGCCTCGCCATCCGCTTGGGCGTCATGGATGACGTCCAAGCCCAAATCAGCAGGAACCGTAAAGAACGCGCCGCATGGCACGCATGGCTCGACCGGCACCTAACGCCAGAATCCATCACCGAGGAAGATATGTACGACGCCGAGAGGGACGAATATTGGCTGCCACCTACCGAAGACGATTACCCATTGTGGGCGGCTGCGTAGGAAGGCTAGGGAAGCCGAGCCCCTTCGGTGTCGAATTAACGGGAACGTGACCTTCCGGCGGCCCTCTACGAGCCTGGTTCCGTTGGCCTGGTACGAGCCCGGACGGCGCAGGAAACACCCGTCGCCAGCCTGGCGGAACTCGCGGAGTTCGCCGGCCGCGGGCCGTCCTCATGGCTTGACGCCGGGCTCCTCGCCGGCGCGGCTGCTCAACATGCCGTCGACGGCATCATGATCGCAGAAAGTTGTCGAATGCTTTGGGCAAGTTCGGGCGGGCACTTATTCCTTAGATATAAGCCTCTCGAAAGAGCGAGTGATGTCACGGAGGGCGGCCCGCGTATTGGGACCGCGTACCGAAGGCGCAGATAGCTGGGCTGGCTTGCACTCCACGTTCTAATTGCGTCCTGTAAGTGATATCAAATTAATAGCGTATTGCTAGTGATGTTCGGTAGAAGCCGCGATGAGGATGGCTTGACTGCTGCCGATCCAATTTGGTGGTCTACAGGAGAACGCTTCGAAACTCTCCTCGTTGGTCACCTTCTATGGATTTGCAGGTTTAGATCAGTAAGTCTCTCGGGCGGTTACCGTTAGGGTCGCCCATAGGTTTTCGGGATGTTGAGGTCATCACTCACAGAGGAGCTCCATCTCAGATTGCTGCCAGCCCCTAAAAGCCTGGTCGCGTATGGTAGCAATTTGCTACTGGTTTGAAATTGGTTTCAAATCAGTAGCGCTATGCTAGTTAGTTGATAGCATTTTGCCCGACCACAGGCGGAGAGACTTCGTAGCCTCAGATTGAGGGCCGCATTCGCGCAATCGCAAAGTTGGGTCGATAGCTCACAGCTTGATATCACTTTGATACCAGTTTGAAATTGAAAGTGATATCAAACTAGTAGCACATTGCTAGTGATCGGACACTTCCCTTGACCGGCAACCATCAGAGCGGAAGCTTTGATCGCGTTGGGATAAAACCTCAAGCGCAGCACTCTCCTCATCTGATAGCAGTTTGATAGTGATATCAGATCGCTAGCACTGCTAGTCCTAGTCCGGGAAGCTGGTTGGCCAACCCGCAGTATTTTGATACCAATTCACTAGCTCTTTGCAAGTGATATCAAATCAGTAGCGTGTCGCTAGCGCTTTAATATTGATAGCTCCCCTAGAGTGACAGTCATGATCATTGTTGTTGGAAGCGAAAAGGGCGGAGTCGGCAAGTCTACTGTCGTTACCAATGCCGCCGTAGAACTTGCGAAGCGTGGACTTCGTGTTGCCGTGGTGGACGGCGATCGACAACGGTCTACGGCGCGATGGGCGGGGGACCGAGAAGAGGCAGGGCATCAGCCGCGCATCTTCGTTGTCGAGAAGCTCGGCAGCCTTCACGAAACCCTGCGAGAGCTTAACGACAGTTATGACGTGGTGTTGGTTGACGTGGCCGGCAAGGACAGCAAGGAAATGCGTACCGCCATGACGGCCGCACATCAGCTACTCGTTCTTACTCAGTCCAGCCAGTTCGACCTGGACACCCTAGAAACGGTGGACCGGCTGATAGAAACGGCTAGGGATTTCAACCCGGAGTTGCGTGTTCGCGGGGCACTTACCAGGGTATCGACGAACGCCTTTGAGTCCGAGAGTGCGGATGCCCGTGAATACCTTTCCGACTTCCCGAGCATTGAGCCACTCAGGACCGTGTTGTACGAGCGGAAGGCGTACCGCGATGTCGTGGGGGAGGGGCTCGGTGTTGTCGAGTGGAAGAATCCTAAGGCGGCCGGAGAGATTCGCGGGCTGGTAGCGGAGCTGATGGACTAGTGGCGATCAGAAAGCGCTCCGTGGACAGGGCACGGGAGGAAGCCATTGAGGCGTTTGGCAATGGCGCAGAGCCGTTGTTGGCCCCGCCGGCGGTTAGTGTGGCGAAGGCGGCCTTGGCACGTCCCAGCGTAACCCCGCAGCTAGGAGATGCCAGAGATAAGAGCAATCCGCGGACGATGTTGCTACGGTTCGACGAAGATCGTGAATTGGTTGATCTGCTTGCCGAGGTGGCGAGCTTGGAAGGGCGAAAAAAGCACCCAATGGCGTTGAGGGCTTTGAGGATTGGGCTCGAGCGCGTGCGCGAAGGCTATGAGTGAAAATTGCCCGGTCTGAAGGCGAGGGCAGAACGAATTAGGCCCACGGCCGTTCCAGGTTGATAGCAAGCTGATAGCAATTGGATATTAGTTTTTCCGGAGCCCAATCGCGGTGCGGGTGCGAAGCTGGCTGGGCCGGCGGAACTGCAGCAGGCTCGCGTGTGCCGTCGGCCAGCTCATGACCACGTCCTTGGCTGGGCGCGGACCGGGTTCCCGTGTTCGCGGTTGCAAGCAACCAGTAATTCAGCCTTGTCCAGATTCCAAGCCCCTGACCGGGAAGTGCGCGGCGTCACCGGTTCTGAGCCGCGCCACACGCAGCAGACCCCACCTACTGGGGCACAGTTCTAACGGGTCTGTCTTGAGCTCCCTATCCGGGAGGTCCTCCGCACTAATGTCGCCCTTGTTCGAACTCCTCTGCACGAGAAGGAGGGAACGGGGTGGGACACCGAATCTGTGCGCATCGAGTCCGACACGCTGTCGATGCCGGATGCCGTGTGGGATCGCACGAAGGTGGTGACACCGAAGCGCTGATCGAGAGTATGCAGCAGGGCAGCTTGAAGATCCATGACGGCGAGTGCGGGACGCCGGTGGAACACTCCACAGGGCAAGAGGTGGCAATCTCCGGATCATGCAGAAGTGTCTAACCAATGCCCTGAAACACGGCGGGCGCGGCACGGGATGTCCAGACCACTTTGACTGGAGCGGCCCAGGCCTGACCCTCCCACATGGCCTCGACGATGGCGCCCGACTAATGCACAGACCGGGGAACCCGGGCCCGTATCGGTCGGGGACTTCCCGGCGTGCAAGAACGCGCCATGCCGGCGGCTGGCTGACGGCGCGGCCCGATGGTGACCAAAGCCTGCGCCGACCCGTTGTGCAAGCGAGTATGAACATCCGTGCAGACGTCTTTGGAAACGACAAACAAATGAGGCGCACAGAGATTGTGTCCCTATTTCGTCTTTCGTATTTCGTTAAGTTACGTCTTGTGTTAGGGTGGCGCTATGAGTGAGCAACAAACCGAGGAGCGCGTCTGCCGGTTTCCTGGCTGCCGGCGCCCGGCGATGGCCGGTGAGGCGGGGACGGGGCGGCCGCCTGAGTATTGCGATGACCCTAGGCATAACCGTGCCGCCGCGTGGCGGGCGCGCCAGCGGCAAGGGGAGCATCAGGAGCGGGCCGAGGAGACGAGGCCGGTTGATGCTGCGCGTCAGCGCGCCAGCGAGATCGGGGGCCAGGTTGCAGGCATGATCGAGCATCTGGGCCAGCAGCTGGCGTCACTCGTCGAGGAGCTGCGCACGGTGGGGGATCCGGACGCGGCAGAAGCACAGATCGAGTCGATTTCGACCGAGGCCGCCGAGAAGATCGCCGCTGCGGCGGCCCGTGCCACGCGCGCGGAGCAGGCCCAGCGACGTGCGGAGGTCGAAAAGGACGAGGCCGACGCCGCCGCGGCGGAGGCGACCCAACAGGTCGAAGAGCTGACCGGGAGCCTGGCTGGCCTCCAGGATGAGCTACTTGCTGCCCGAAATGCGGGGGAGGCCTTGGAAGAGGAACTTGCCCAGGCCCGCATGGCCGCCGAGCAGGACCGGGCACAGGCAGCAGCAGCCGCGGGGGAGCTGCGCGCCAGCCTCGAGGCCGCCCGCGACCAGCTCGCCCGCACGGAGCAGGAAAGGGATGCCGCCAATGCCCGGGCCGAGGCCACGGAACGGGAAAAGACCGGCGCGGAGAGCCGCGCGGCGGCCGAAGCGGAGCGGGCCCATCGCGCCGAAGCAGAAGCAGGGGAAGTTCGCGCCCAGCTCGAGGCCGTCAGGGGTCAGCTCGAGGCGGCCCGTGGCGATCTCGAGGGCGCCCGCGAGGCGACAGCCGAGCTGCGCGGATCCGTGGCCGCGCTCACCGCCGAGCGCGACGCTGCCCGGGCCGACGCCGATCGCGAACGCGACCACGGGAACCAGCGCGTCGATGACCTCCGTACCCTGTACGAGCGCCAGATGGACCAGCTCCGAACCGAGGCCGCCGAAGCGCGCACTGCCGTGGCTGAATCCCGGTCCCGCCGCGGCGGTCCAGCCGGGAAGCCGGGGGAGGGGCCAAACCGGTAGAGCGGCCGGTTTTCGCTGAGCCGCCCTGCCAGGCGGGCGAAACGCCCGCCATGGGCTTGTCAGAACCGCTCCAGAAAACGGCAAGGGCAGGTAATGAGAAGAGCGATGATCGGCCTGATCCTGGCACTGTCGGGTTGGGCGTGCGCGGGGATCTACCTGGTCCTTACCGTTCAGGCGCTCGGGAATGCGGTGACACGGGCAAATGTGTTCCTCGTGGGTGACGCAGCAGCTTCCTTTGTCACCGGCTTGGTGAGCTGGTCGGTGCTGGTGTATCTGGGAGGCCTGTTCGGCATCAGGCGTCCCCGGCTACTGGGGAAGAAGAGCAAATGAGTCGAATTGAAACCGTGTACGTGGTCAGTGAGCCGCAGCCGACCGTCGAGGAGTCGGTCAGGCAGCTCGCCCAGCGCCTGGACAAGAACCTCAAAGACCTGGTGACCGTGTTCGAGGAGGCCGGCGACCAGTTATGGACAGCAGAGCCTGCATCCCACAGCGTCACGCCCGTGCCATTCACTGAGCGTAGGCCTGTCGGAATCATTGGTCATGAGAACGTCCAGGTCACGCGCTACATCGCTTCGGCCCTGGTCATGGTCTCGTTCCAGAAGCGCATCGACTGACTCGAGGCGCCCGGGGGGTGTTTCCCCACGATCGAGTTGCTTACGCCAAAGGTGTACCGACCGTGCCCGGATGAAGCCAAGAGATCTTGTTGACTGCATAGGTCTCCCGGGACTCCCGGGGCGTGTGGGCAGGCGCGGAGGATTAGAGGCAATGAGTCCGGAGCAGGTTGGGATGACTTACCGGTCACTATGGGCGAGCCTTGAAGTGATGTGTCCTATGCGCCGCTACGGGGCGTGCCATCCTTGGGGGTATGGCACGAACTTGGTTGTCGGTGACGGTGGAGCTGCTTGGTGGTCGTGGTGAGGAGCTGTGGCCATGGCCCGGGCGTGTTTTCGCGGTTGGACCGTCGCACACCTTCGTGGACCTCGCTAATGCCATCAACGATGCCTTCGCCCGGTGGGACCGCTCGCACCTGTCAATGTTCACCCTGGCCGATGGCCGGGTGATTACTGATGAAGAGACGGGAGCCGAGATGGCCGGCTCGGTCAGGGGTCCGATCATCGCACCACTCGACTTCGCTGCTGCCAAGGTGGCCCGGACGGTGGAGCCGGGGGCTGAGTTTCAGTTCACGTTCGACCTCGGTGACGCCTGGGTGCACCGATGCGTGGTTGGCGAGGTGAAGGTCGACCCGGTGGAGGTCTTGGGTATCCGTCCGGATGTTCCTCTGCCGTATTGGGGCTGGGGCGGCATTCCGGATCAGTACGGGCGCCGGTGGGCTACCGACGATGGGGAGAGCCGGGCGCCGGGGAGACCGGGCCGGCCGCACCCTATGCTGCGGCACTCGTGGCCCGCACGGGTGCAGGTGCCGGGGCTCGACCTGTCCGAGCTGCGTGAAGCCATCGCGGCGGAAGATGCGGCCCGTTTCCTGGCTGCGGTGACGGGATGCGACATCGATGATGTTCTCCAACAGGTGGCGGCGGGCATACCGATGGCGCTGGAGCAGCGGCCTCAGGAAGCAGAGCCGGTGGCGCTGTCAGTCGTTAACCGGCTGACGTGGCGCGGCGGCGCTGGCGATGGGGTGCTGGCGGAGGACCTGCTGGCAGGGTTGCGCCGCGTGCCGCTGACCGGCCACGTGGTGCCGGTGGACCTGGACATGCTCAGCATCGTGTTGGAAGGGGATCCGGACCTGTCGAGCGGTGGCTACCTCGACCTGCGCACCGGGCAGGTGTACGACGACAGCGCCGCTGACCCCAGCATCGTCGGGGAGAGTGCCGCGATTGACGTGGAGGAGGAACCTGACCGTTGGCTCAGGCTCGACCACGCCGGTTCCCGGGACGGCTGGCAAGACATGTCGGCTTTCGCGGAGCGGCAGCATGACGAGGCCCTCCGAGCGCGGCTGGAACGGGCGATCGAAGGCAAAGGAGCCTTCGGCCGGTTCCGCGAACTCGTCCACGACGCGAACCTCAGCGAACAGTGGTACGCCTTCTCCACGGACCGTCAGATCGGCCGCCTCCGCGAGTTCCTCGCTGACAATGGCATCCGCGTGGGGTGACGCGCTGGCCCGGGTCAAGGCCGAACTCGTCATGGGCATCTCGTAGATGGTCCCCTGTGGAGGCGGCGGACGCGCCTGGATGCCTGAAAGTGAGAGGTTAGGCATGTGAACATTGAGAGAGCCACCACCGATGAGCTTTACCGGCTGCTTCTGGACGTCCAGGACCAGCTCAACGAGCTGTTGGAAGATGACCGACTGACGCTGGCCAGAGACGCGGAACAGAGGCACGGCACCGCCCAAAAAGCTGTCGGCCTGGCGCTGGAGCATCTGGACGCCGCACGGCAGGTACTGGCCGTGCTTGAAACAGCAGAGTAGCTGTCCGTGGCTCCCCGGTTCCAGACCGGAAACCAACGCAGCCCTACGCGGCCCGGCTGAATCGAGGCTCGCTTTGTTCGGCTTGGGTTTCGTGTGGGCCGTACACGACAAACTCGCGAATCTGCGGAAACTTCATGCTAAGGTCTTTGTCGCTGCTTCGGGAAAAGCGAGACGCTGAAGCGTAGGCCGGACCCGAACGACTACTTGCGCGGGTGGCGGAATGGCAGACGCGCTAGCTTGAGGTGCTAGTCCTCGAAAGGGGGTGGGGGTTCAAGTCCCCCTTCGCGCACGCATGTGATGTCTCGGAACACCGACGACACCCCGGTCCTCGGACTGGGGTTTTTCGTTTTTTAGACTGGTCGCCGCGGGGCACACTAATGGTGAACTTTACGAGGACTGTCCATGCCGTGCGCATGGTCATCTGGACAAATCAATAGCGACCATTTCTCACCTGCCTATTGACTCCGTTGGACGCCGATGGCGGTACTGTGTTCCGGCACGTGTGGATGGCCGGCAAATAGGGGAGTGGCGATAGGGCACATTTTAACGTTGCGTGCCTGCCGGCATGAGCTAAAAGTAGCTGGAATCTAGGCAAGGCACCCCGCAATGCTGGTCCCGGCCGAGTATCCCAATGCCGGGTGTCTGGCCTCACCTGCCTTGTACACGCTCGTTTTTACACTAGATATCGCATATGTAGACTTCTTACCTCAGATATGCGACGATTCTGAGCATGGAAGAAAATATGTCCGGCAAGGAGACTAAGAACCAGCGGTTCCGACGTCTAGCAGCTTCGCGTGGTGACAGGGTTATCCGTGAAATAGGCCTTCTGGGCAACCTCTCCAATCCCAACAACTACGAGTACAGCCGTGAAGAGGTGCAGAAGATGTTTGCCACCATCGATGCCGAACTGAAGGACTGTAAGGCCAAGTTTTTGGGCAGTACCGCCAGTCGGCGGAGGATCGAGTTCTAAATGGCAGTGGACGACTACGGCTTCTACTTTGAGCTGGCTGGCAGGGCAGGCTACCAAGGGCCGAACGACCCGTCGGGGGAGTACTTCACTAATAAGGATCTTGAGCAGTCTCTGACGAGGGAAATCATTCAAAACTCGATGGATGCCCGCTCCGAGTCTCAAGAGACGGTCATTGTCGAGTTCGATCTCCGGGAGATGAGGACCGACGAAATTCCCGGCATCGCTGGATTGCGCGTCGCCGCCGCCCAGGCTTTGGAAGCGAGCCAGGACCTGCAGGGGAAGAAGTACTTGTCGGACGCCCTTGGGGCAGCACGCCAGGAGATTGTCCCAGTGCTGCGTGTGGGGGACTCCGGCACCAAGGGGCTGACGGGAAGCGAGTCTAAGAACGACCCTCACCGTCCCTTGAGCACCTTGACCCGGAGCACCGGTGCTTCCTCCAACGATGGCGATCGCGGAGGGTCCTTCGGGATTGGTTCCGCTGTAGGTCCTCTCGCATCGCGCATGCGGACGGTCGCTTACGTCTCCAAGCGGGAGGGTGATCCTGACGTCGTCTACGCGGCCATGAGTCGTCTCGCGAGTTTCGTGGATGGCGACGGGGAATGGCGGCTCGGTACCGGGTATTTCACCCTGCTTAGCCGTGACGATGACTTCGAGTACCTGCGCAACCCTGAGCCTCTCGGCGACTTTCCGGCCCGGACTGAGAACGGCACGGACGTGTATATCTTCGATTACCGCGAGGCGGGCAGGTCCGCAGGTTTGGTAGACGTCAAGCGCGCCGCCGTGGAGAACTTCCTGGTGGCCATCCACCGCGGACGGCTCATCGTGAAGGGTCGCTCCGAGAGTGGAGAATGGACCCTCGATCGGGAGACCCTCGGACCCACCATTGACAGCGATGAGGAACTGGTGCGCACAACCCGCCCCTTTTTCCGTGCAATCACCGAGTCAACTCCCGTCATCAAGACGCTCAGGCACACCGGCGAATGCCAGCTCTTCGTGCACGTGGACGAGACCTTGGACAAAAAGCTTGGGACGCTTGTCATGCGCAAGCCTCTGATGAAGGTCCAGCCCCTTCCCCATGCCATCCATGTTCCTTATGCTGCCGTCTTCATTTGCGAGGACGAGAAGGGCAACGAGCTCCTCCGTGACATCGAACCGCCCACGCACGACAAGTGGAACCACCAAGGGCCCCGGTCCAACAAGCCGGCGGTTGACGAAATCAAGCGCTTCATTAGGGAAGAGCTCCAGCGCATCATCCCTCAGAAGCTGGGACAGACGGCCACCATCAGGGGACTCGCTAAGTTCCTGCCCATCGACCTCGGAACCTCTACTGACGGGGCCAAAGGAACGGGTTCACGACGATCCCAGCAGGCCGGCGTGGAGAAAGAAACACCCGTCCGGTTGGGCAGGCCTGAGAAGTACGGGCCCTTGGATTGGCGAACCCAAGGAGCTGTCAGCTTGCCCGTTGTCCGGCAAGGTAGCCCTGAAGGCGAGGATAACGGGGCAGCCGGCGGAGCGCCCAGCCGCAACGACCCCACCCAAGGCGGTGGTACGGGCGGCAGCGCGACAGGTTCCGGCCAGGGCGGCAGCGGCGGCGACACCGCGCCGGCATCCACCGGGGACGGCCGCAGCCGCATCCCGGCAAGGTCTGTGAAATTCAGGAGCTTCGCCGACGGACTCGACGGCTACAGCACCATCGTCCTCACGGCCTTGGAGGACGTGACCGGCGACCTCGAGTTGATGGCCATGGGAGCGGCCAACCGCGAAGACTTCAAGGTCGCGATTGAGGAGGCCGCGGCGAAGACGGACGACGGGCTGATCCCGGTGTCTGCTCGGGAATCCACATTAGAGGACATCGTGCTGCAAAAGGACGAGCAGCTGCGCATCCGGGTGAAGCTCGGACACGGTGCACAGTACAGGCTTGGAGTGAAGAATGGCTAGAACTAGGGGATCCTACCCCCATCCTGTCTTGGACGACAGCGATGACGTAGCGTCGGTCTTCCGGCTCATTAACCCGAGGATGAACAGCCTCACCGAGAGGATGGACCTCGAATTCGAAGTCGAACTCACCGATGAGGACCTCTCCAGCCACCTTCAGGCAGGCACGGCCGAACTAGTTGTGCGGTGGAAGTGTGCGGAAACGTTCGGCCTCGGTTTCCTTAAGCCCAGGTTGATCCAGTCCTTGGAGAGGTCCAAAAGATACCTCGTCAGTCTCCCTCAGGACGACCTCGACGGCCGAGTGGAGTTCCAGCTCCAGATCCTGGCAGCAACCGATATCCCGTTTTATTGCTTGGGAAGGCAGAACCGAGACTATGCCGATGCCACCTTCCGGGTGCGGGAGGGCAGCGTTCTTGCCGTCGGCGGCATCATCACCGTCCAAGCTCGGAAACTATACGACCCCATGCAGCCGCCTCTTGAAGCCTGTTTCGTGTTCAAGGACGCGCCGACACTTTCGTCCGGGATCGAGCTCGACTTCGGAGACTCAGAACATGTCGTCGTCTGGATCGCCTCGGAGGCCTTCCAAGACTTCGTAGCACTCGGTGGCCGGCCAGAATTTCAGGTGGCTTCGGTCATGATGCCTGCTCTCATGGGGACGCTGGAGTATATGAAGGAGGTCGGGGAGAACGGCCTCGTCGAGGACACGGCATGGCACCTTTCCCTGAGTCAGCGGATCAAGGACCTGCGGGCTGAGGACAAATCGGTCCTAGAGCAGGCGCAGGCAATTCTTGAAGACCCTGTGGGCAGGGCAATCAAAAAGGAGACAGAGGACATGGACCAGGACGATCAAGCATGAGCGTTACCGGAATGCTGACGGTCTGCACCGAGACCGGGGTTGCTCGTTTGGCCCGGAGCTTGACCTCCGCAGCCAACCCTGGAGAGTTCCTAGCCTCCATCCGGGACTTCCACGAGACCAAAGAGGAGACCTTGCAACTGGAGTGGAATTTCGGCAACAGCCTCCCGGAACTCGCGTACGAACAACGGGGAGGGAATCTCCTCCCCGGACTTGAGGCGGAAAACGCGATCAAGGTATTCGAGTACTTGGGGGACATGAAGCCGGTCGAAGCCTCCGACTACCGTCTCTGGACCTACCTCGGGTGCAGGGCCTTCTTCGACTACACCTCAAACCGCTGGGCTCTGGACGACCAGTCATGGCGGGGCACCGCGGAGAGCCGTTGGATCATGAGAACCGGCAGCCGTTCACAGTTGGTGCGGCATGGCATCGCCCGCCTTTGGTGGGCTGCCAAGCTCACCCATGACCCAACCATGGCCCGTCCACTATCCCGCGAAGAGCAGGACCCTTATGCCTATCTCCGAATGGCTCTATCCAAGGAAGACCGCTTCCTAGCTCTCTTCGACCGCGACATGGGCATGGTCCCGGAGCTGAGATTCGCCATCCTCGAACACCTCGGCAAGGACCCCGCCTATCTGAAGGAGGGGTACGTGCGCGAGCTCATGAAAGAAGTCGTCCTAGTCACCGGCTACCGCGAACTGGCCGCCCTCAATCGACCTGGACTCCACACGATGCTTGAGGAAATCAGCTCCAGGCTGGATGAATCGGCCATTTCTGCCCCGGCGAAAGTATCCGTTTAGCGGCAACGGTGCCGCGTATTCCACTGGTGCCGGGCAGGGTGGCCGCCACGAGTGGATCAATAGAAGCCTCGTAATGAACGAACGCTCACTTCACCGGACTGACCGAGGGCATATGTATGGACAACTGCCGCCAGAACGGCCTTTTAGAGGAGCGCTGGCTGCCTCGGCCCTTGCCGATCACGTTCTTTGGCTAATCCAATAAACTCGTCCACACTCATCAGCCATTGCTGCTGTTCCGCTTTGTACGGTTCGTGCAGGGACCGGGGGATGACGAGTTGGATCCTGTGGTCTTTCATCTCGTCGGTTTGGGCTGGGCTGATGGGGCTTTCCAGCGTCAGGAGATGCTTGTCCTCGATGCGTTTTGCTTCGCTGAGGACCTGCCGCCATCGGTCTTTGCACGTAGTTTTGACACCCAGCATCGTCAGATCGAGGGCCGGGAACTGAGGGTCCTGGTATTCGGTGATACCCGGGAAGATGAAGTCGGGCCGCGCCCGATTCTCTGTCACGGGGTTGAAGGTGTGTCGGACATCCAAAGCGTCGAAGAGTGCGATGAGCTGGTTCTCCAGCCCCTTTCCGGCGCGGCTTTTGCGCCGGTTGTGCAGGGACAGGGACACCTCGATGAAGCGGTCCACGTCCACGTGTCCGTCACTGTAGAGGGAATCCAAAGTGTCCGTGGCGAGATGTCGTTCCAAGGTCCTGAAGAGTATTTCTTCCTGCTCCATCCACGCCATCAGGACCTTGTCGGGATCGTCGGCTGGATGAAGGTCTGGGAGGGTGGAACGGGCAAAGGCACCAAATTCGGCTGAGGTGGGGAACCGGGGACCAAATTTTGCCAGGATCCGGTCTAGCCATGCGTCGTTGGCTGGTTCGATGGCGATGCCGAGCATGTCCAGCAGGTACATGGCGGTCAGGCCGAGACTGTCGTGTCCGCTTTCCAGACCGGAGCGGACGGAGAAGCCATGGTGTTCCAGTACGTCTGTGCCGAAGAGCCAGTCCAGCTGGGCGGCGATGCTGGATCCGGATGGGGCGACGATGAAAAGGGCGCCGCCTGTTTTCTGTTTGGCGATGAACACGAGGTCGCCGGGCTGGGCCCTTTTCATTGCGTCCACCGCGGCCGGGTAGTACAGGCGATATTCGGAGCGGTTGGGGATGTTCAGGCGGGCATCGTAGAAGGTCAGGGTGCCGTCTTCTGCGACGGGCTCATCGGTGTCATCGGACACCAGCAGGAAGCGCGTCGGAATGAGCAGTTTCTCGGTGGGGCGCCCGAAAAGTCCCTGGAGTGCTTTGACGCCGTCAAGTTCGTGCTGGTTTGAACTGCGCCCGACGGTTTCCACCGTGCTGAGGATCTTGGCGGCCACGCCGTCGAAGTGGTCGGCCAGGTCACCGAAATCCATTTTGTTCCCCCAAAGCTGTCAACGACCGGAAGTGTGTGCACACCGGAATTGACCGTATCGTGGTGCCGTTTCAGACCGGCACCACGACACGGCCGTCACACGCTGGGCCGGTCAGGCGGAGAGGGACTCCACTGCGGCGGGCTGGTTCATGATTTTGAGGACGTGCGGGGTCATGATCCTGGCGATCTCGCTCATCACGGGTGTGACGACACTGTTGCCGAACTGCTTGTACGCCTGGGTGTCACTGACGGGGATCCTGAAGGTGTCGTCATAGCCCATCAAGCGCGCGCATTCACGGGGTGTGAGCCGGCGGGGCCGGAGCCCGTCCTGGGCGACGAGGATCTCGGAGCCGTCCTTGTAGTACCGGGCGGAGAGGGTCCGTGAGGTTCCCATGGGGTGGACGAGCCCGAAGCCGAAGCCGTTGCCGGCGGCCTTGTGCTTGGCGGCGTAGGCCTGCAGGTAGGCCCATAGTTTCGGTGTCAGGGTGAATTTGGGCTGGACTTCGGCGTTGTCGTGGTCAAAGAACCGGTCTCCGTCCCATTCGAGGACCGGTTCGGTGCCGTCGGTCCTGTGCAGGATCGTGTGGAGTTTGGGCCCGACCGGCGGGATCTCCAGATCGTCCCAGCTGAAGTCGGTGGGTTCGCGGAAGCCGACGATGATGATTCGTTCCCGGTGCTGGGGGGTGAAGTTGATCGCGTCGATAACCTTGGTGTGGACCTCGTAGCCGAGTTCCTCCTGCAGGGTCTCCATGATCACAGCGAAGGTCCGTCCCTTGTCATGGGACCGGAGGTTCTTGACGTTTTCGAGCATGAACCCCGCCGGACGCTTTTGATTGATGATCCGGGCCACGTCGAAAAACAGGGTGCCCTGGGTGGCGTCCTCGAAGCCGTGCAGGCGCCCGAGGGAGTTTTTCTTGCTCACGCCGGCGATGGAAAACGGCTGGCAGGGGAAACCGCCCAACAGAATGTCATGGTCCGGGACGTCCTCGGCGGGGAAGGGCTGGATGTCCCCGACGAAGGTGTGGGTATCTTCCTGATCGTCCGGGAAGTTGGTCAGGTAAGTTTTTTCGGCGTACTTGTTCCACTCGCTGGTGAAGACGCAGCGGCCGCCGTGGGCCTCGAAGCCCTTCCGGATCCCGCCGATGCCGGCAAAGAGGTCGATGAACTTGAAGTCATCCGCGCCCGCGGATGTACGCAGACCCAGCAGTTCCTTCAGCGCTGGTGCGAGCATCGTCGGGCAGGCCGTCTCACCGCTTTCCCAGCGCGCCACGGTGCGGTCGGAGACGTTGAGCTGCTCGGCGAGCTGTCGTTGGGTGTACCGGGCACGTGCCTGGGCGAGGAGCGTGTTTGCGTTGTCCATCATGTCCTATCTGGGTTGTTCACCCGACATTCTGTCGTATATCTGACCCAGAGTCAGAACGGCGCGCCGGGCACCGCCCCTACACGGGTGATGTAGATCTTTGCTTCTGGGAAGGGAACCCGTTAACGACCAATCACGGGAGCCCCAACGAGTGGGCCTCAGTCCGGATCTGAACGGACGCGGCCTTCCGGGGAGTGGTGGCGGTAGTCGTCAGCCCGCAAGTGGCATGTCGATGACGCCGTCGTCGCTGATCCCGGCCACGACCCACTGCGTGGTCAGCGGATCCAATCGCAGCTCGAAGGTCCTGAGAGCGGATGTCGAGCTGCCCAGGCGTACCTGGACCCTCCAGTGCTCGATGTCCACGATGTTACCGACGCCCACGGGGGCGGTCCGCCGGGTGTCCCACCAAGAGTCCCGGCTGAACCAGTGGACCGGTTCCGCTGCCACAGCCCACACCCGGCCGTCATAGCGGACGGCCAAGGGGATGCCTGCCCGGGTGAACCGCACGTCCACCGGAACGTTGAGGGCGTTTTCACTTGCTGCTGTTGTCACGGTTTGTCCGCTCTCCCAAAGTCTTCTTGTTCCAGTCATCCCGGCGGGTCACCGCCGAGCTCCATGCGCAGGTCCGGTAAGTCACCGGACCGTCCTGCCATGCCACTTCGGCCGCTTTTGCCGTCCAGGCGAACACTTCGCCGTCCACCAGCTCGGCGCAGTTCAGGAACCGGATCCACGCCTTCACGGGGATCCCGGGGAACCCGTTTTTGACCGGGAAGTGCTCGAAGTCGGGCTCTTCCACCGTCAGCCCAAGGGGCCCGCGCGCCGGGCATACCGCGCCTGCAACGCGCTGGCTTGCTCCGGTCCCATACCACAACCTTAGAACATATATTCGAATAGACACGCCAGGAAAAGGCGGCCTCTCGACCGCCGGGATTCAGTATGGGGGAGGGGTCTGACAGCCAACGGGTTGCACGCCAAATGGGGACAGCTTTGAGCTGTGCTGAGGGCTCCACCTGCCCCCCACAGGCACAACCCGTCCACCCTGCTCACGTGCTTTGCTGGCCGGTTTCCCACGGCGCTGTGCCCGCAGGGCTCGCACCCCAAACGGGCGTCCGCTGGCGCGGCCGGCTGTTGGGTCCAGTGCTGTCCGTCGCAGAGCTCCGGCCATCCCTGGCCCTGCTTGTCTACGACGTTTCTTGGCTGCTGTCCTTCGGATTGTACGTGTCCGCTCCGGCCGGTCTAGCCCCTCCTTCGTCGGGGCCTGCGGTCCGGGAATTTCCCTCCGGCGCTCGTTCCTCGCTTATTTCCTCCGGGATATTCCCGGACCTTGCCCAAGGGTAGACAAGCCTCCGTCGGCCACAGCTCCGCAAGCTTCGCCAGCAGCCAAAAAACAACTGTGAGTCTTTACGTGGCTGGTCTGGGACTAGCTGGCAGTGTTGATGCCGGTCGTTCTGCCTGGTGCGTGACTCGAAAAAACAATTGCCCCTCGAGGGTGCGTTTCCCCCGATTTGTCCGCGCTGGGTGGAGCGGCCGGCGTTGATCTGTCCCACGTCGGTGGCTTGATTAGAAGCTTGCCCAGCCTCTGCGGTTGTGGCTCATCACAGTTTTGCCTCGGGGTGACTCTTCCCAGGTCCGGCGCCGGTCGTGCCGCGGCCATTCTTGCCCGTTCGAAAGAAAGGAGGGTGGTGCGTTGACTATCGTTGCGCAGACCCGCCCGTTCGTCATCGGCGTGGACTGTCACGCCCGCACCCACACTTACGCCATCATCGAGGCCAGCACTAAGCGACAGGTCGCGTGCGAGCAGTTCCCGACCACCTCGGCAGGGATTTCACGCGCACTCGCCTGGGTAGGCCGAAGGACAGACGGCGATATGGGGTGTCTTTGGGCTGTTGAGGGTATCGGCTCATATGGGGCCCGTCTGGCCAGGGCAGTAACGGATGCAGGTTACGACGTCGCCGAAGCTCCACGGATGAACGCCCGAGGCCGTCGGGGCCTGGGCAAATCGGACCCGTTGGACGCCACCGCCATCGGGGCCGCGGTCCTGGGCTTGGAGGAGTCCCAACTCCGGGTCCCGCGCCGGGATGAAGGAACCCGTGCTGGACTCAGGATCCTGAGTGCAGCCCGGGATCAGCTGACGCGGGAACGAACAATGAACGTAAATGCACTCATCGCCCTCCTCCGGGCACATGACCTCGGGGTCGACGCCCGTAAGCCTCTGCTTCCCGCGCAGATCGCTGCGATCACTAGATGGCGGGAACGGCAGGAGCAGATGGAGCTGGCGATCGCGCGGGAGGAAGCGGTTCGGTTGGCGCGCCGCGCTCTCGAAGTGACCAATCAGCTGGCTGCGAACCAGAAGCGCATGACCGAGCTAATCCAGCAAAGCCCAGCTGCGCCGTTATTGGAGATGGTGGGCGCAGGAGCTGTCACAGTCGCTACTGTCCTGACGGCTTGGTCGCATCCAGGAAGGGTTCGCAGCGAAGCTGCTTTCGCGTCACTGGCAGGGGTGAATCCCTTGCCGGCCTCAAGCGGTAACACTGTCCGTCACCGGCTCAACAGGGGCGGTGACAGGCGCCTCAATCGTGCCCTGCACACCATCACCATGACGCGGATGATTCACCACCCCGAAACGCGGGAGTACGTCGCCAAACGCACCCAAGAAGGCCGTAGCTACCGGGAAATCCGAAGATCCCTCAAGCGCTACCTCGCCCGAACCCTCTACCGTCAGCTCAACACCCTTTACGCCTCTATGGATCCAGCCCGCCCAAATGTTGCAGGGGCAGAGCCCAGCCAACTCGTCGGAGCGTATCGCGATTCCGCGCTACCCCTAGGCCTCCTCGCTGCCCCAGCGTCCTAGCGCGATGACCGCCTCACGCAAGGCAAGCCCGCGATCGGTCAGCGCATAGGCCCGGGTGTTGTGCCGGAGGGGCAGACGGGACAGTACCCCGGCCGCTTCGAGCTCGCGCAGGCGGGACGCGAGAATGTTCGTCGGCACCCCGAGGTCGCGCTGCAGATCGCCGTAGCGCTGCGGCCCGTCGAGCAGCCGCTCCACGACGAGCAGGGCCCACCGTGCGCCAACGATATCGAGGGCCGCGGCGAGGCCGCTCACTCGGTCGGATCGGCGTCCGGTTTCATCCAAAACGGCGAGTAGTGGTAGCCGTCAGGGTCGTCGAACTGGCGCTGGTACATGAAGGGGTAGTCGTCGATATCACCGATCCGCCCGCCGGCGGCACCGGCGCGTTCGACGAGCTCATCGACCGCTTCACGGCTGCCGAGGTCGAACGAGACCGTGACCTTCGAGGGCGTATCGGGTCCGCCGACCAGTTCCTCGGCGCCGCCGACGCTCGCATACATCTCGCGGCTGCCGAGCATGACGTACTGCTCGGGCGCGATCGCGAAGCATGACACGTTGTGATCGGACATTTCTGGGTTGAGGGTCCAGCCCAGGGCTGTGTAGAAGGCGGTCGCGCGCTCGACGCTCTCGACCGGGCAGGTGATGAAGAGGCTCATGCGGCTCATACTTGCAAAATGCAAGTGTCAGGTCAAGGCTCAGCAGCGCGGTCCCGGACGTGCTGGCGAGTAGGAGCAGGTGAATGATGCAAAGGGAAGAACCTGCCTGAAACATACGAAGGCAGGGGGCGTTAGGGTCTGCGTGCGATCTGCAGGCGGTTCCGCCGCGTTTTCGGCATCGGGCGACCGCGGCCCGATGGCAGAAACTATTGGCTTGACCTGGCCGGTCTGCAGGGACCGTTGGGGTGGAAACACGACGCCGGGCATCCGCCCCAACGGTCTTGAGGCCTGTCCGCCCCCAACGGCACATACAAACAGGACCGTGAACAGCCTAGAAGTAATTGATGGCTCTGGGCAACAGAATTTTCGGCGTTACGGAGAACCCGCGTCGGCATGATCGGGCTCTGCGGAACATACTGCGCCGGATGCCTGGACTGCATGATGCCTTTCCGGGGGCTACGGACATGGGGGAGTGGGCTTCCCGGACGGGGTCCCGGAGGAATTGACGGAATCTTGATTCGATGCGGGGTCTAAAGCTGAGGAAGCGTGGAAAGGGTGGCTTTGAGGGGTCCCGCCGGGACCTGCGAACCTGCGAAGAAGGCCACCGTGCACGTTGACTTGTCCCCGGCCTCCGGCCGGCGCGCCCGGCCTTACGATGTGTCTGCCGACCGTGGGGGTACCGTACCTGTGTGCTCGGAGGATCTGGCCGCGGACGCCGGGTCGGCGCTGCGGGTGGTTGTGCTGGTTCCTGCCTACAACGAGGCTGACTCGATCGGGGCGACGCTTGACGGGCTGATGCTCCAGTCCCGCCCCGCGGATCTGGTCGTTGTCATCCCCAACGGCTGCACTGACGCTACCGCCTGGGAAGCCCGAAAGTACCCGGTCACGGTAATGGAGTTGCCGCGCCTGGAACACCGCAAGTCCGAGGCGCTGAACCGCGCCTGGACCCGGTACGCGTCTGACGCTGACGTGGTGGTGTGCCTGGACGCTGACACTGTGCTCCCGCCCAACGCCCTGTCAGCCTGGGCCGGCGAATTCGCCGCCGACGGCGGGGAGCGGCTGGGCGGGTCATCCTCGAAATTCACCATGCAGGACCCGGGGCTGCTGAGCCGGCTGCAGAAGGCCGAGTTCGCGACCTGGACCGACACGGCCCTGCGCCGTGGCAGGACGAGCGTGCTCGCCGGCACCGGATGCGCGATCAACAACAGCGTCCTGCGCCGGATCGCAGCCCGGGACGACCGGGAAGGGCCCTGGGTCTACACGTCCCAGGTCGAAGACTTCGAACTGACCTACCGCATCCGCGAACTGGGCTACATCTGCCAGGTTTCACCCGATGTCCGCGCCTACACGGACTCGATGAAAACCGTGAAGGCGTTGTGGGGCCAGCGGATGAAATGGCAGGTCGGCACGGTGGAGGACCTGCTGGACCTGGGCATGAACCGCCTGACGCTGCGTGACTGGGGGCAGCAGGCAATGGGTCTGCTCAGCGTCTTCCTGAAACTGCTGTGGATCGCGGTCCTGGCCCTGTCCTCGGCGTTGGGCGTGTTCCACTTCATCCTGTTCTGGTGGCTGGTGCCCGTGCTGTTCGTGGCGTTGGACATCAAGCGCGCGCTGCGGATACCGCACCGGGACTGGAAAGACATCGTGATCGCGGCGTCCTTTTTCCCGCAGGAACTGTTCATGTGGCTGCGCGCAGGCTGGTTCCTGGCCTCCTGGAGCGCCGTGGCCAAGACCAAAATCACCCGGCGGCGGATTGACCGCTGGGAAGCCCAATACACCGCAGAGGAAATCACCTAGACATGTATGGAATGAACACGGCCGTACCGGCGTCCGGCGCCGCCCTGGCCTACTCCGGCCTGAACCTGGGCGCTGACCTGCTGACCGCGCTCGGCGTCCTGCTGATCGGCGTTGCCCTGGTGGCCCTGGCCCGCCGCAACAGCGCCACCCGGCCATAGGCCAGGCCGGAATGTTACGGGGTCCGGCGGGCCGCCAGCGCGGTCTTGAAGGCGGCCGCGGAGGCGTCGCTGCTGTTGATACGCCAGTCGGTTTCTTTCTGCATATGGAACCAGACGAAACCCGTGACATCCGGCTGGGCGGCGAGGTAGGACACCAGATCGGTGATCCAGGCGGGTTTGGACCCTCCCGCTTCGCTCGAGGACGTCTCGGCGATCAGAATTGGGCGACCGGGGGCAAGGGCCCGCAGCTGGGCGATGCCGGGGGCGAACAGGTCCTGCGGAGAGATCCAACCGCTCCACGACGCGGACGTGCCCCAGTTGTACCCGTCCAAGGCGACGATATCCACGTAGCCGGTGCCGGGGAACAGTCCGGCCAGGTCAGTGGAGCCGTAGTAGGGAACGTTCGGGCTCCACACCCAGGAGACGTTGGTCGCGCCGGTGGCAGTGACGATATCGTGCACGTGGTGCCAGGCGCGGACGTAGTCCCCGGGCTGGTTGCCGTTGACGCCTTCGGCCCACGGGTACCAGTTGCCGTTCATCTCGTGGGCGAACCTGAGCTGCACCGGGTACCCCCAGGCGGCCAGCGCCTGGCCCCACTGGGTGATCCGGGCGTCGAAGTCCCCGGCGGTGATCCTGTTCAGGGCGTAGGCGGGCTGGTCCAGTCCGCCGCCCCACGCCCAGGGCTCCCACGTGACCAGGGGCACGGCGCCGCGGGCCCGGACGGCGTTCATCTCGGCGATCGGGGGTGCCTGCAGGAAATCCTCGTAGAACAGCACACTGGAGGGGCTCTCACCGGCCAGCCGGGAGACGTCGTCCAGTTCCCCGCTGGCGAGCGGTCCGCCGGCTGTCGCGACGCCGAAGCGGAGGGCTGCCGTGCTGACTGGCGGGAGCGCCGGCGCCGGGGGAGTCACCGTGAACACCGAGGATGCCTGGACCGAGGACGTCTTGGCCGTCACCGTCACCTTGCCGGTGGCGGCGGCGGGAATCGTGATCGAGGCGGTGAACGTGCCGGCCGCTGCGGTCCGGAACGAAAACGTGGTCGATCCTGCGATGACGGTACCCGACGTCGAGGCTTTAAAGCCGGAGCCGCTCACGGTCACGGCCGACCCGGCCGTTCCGGTGGACGGGCTGAGGGATATCGTGGCCGCGGTGGCAGCCTGGACAGGCTGGACTCCGGCCAGGGTCACGCCCAGGCCCACGGCGAGAGCAGCAACGAAAACCTTTACAAACTTGAACACGGCGATCGGTCCCCGCAATCGTCAAGGCTGCCGGTAAAGCAGCCAGTCAGTTCGCATGCCAGCTGGCACTTCCCTGATCCTAAGGGCAGTCGGCATGGATTGATCAAGATCTGCTCAAGTTTTTTTGCCGCCCGCGCCAGCACCGGAAGCCGGGCACCGGGCGGTCTTCCGGCGGCTGGCCGGGCCGACGCGAAGACGGGTAACGAATGAGTCATTCACCGAGCACACGGCAGCCTCTGGTCGACCACGCCGTCCTGGCACGCCTCCGCAGCGACCTGCAGCCTGATCCCGGGGCCTGCGACAGCTTCATCCGCAATTACATCCGCCTCTTACCTCACCGGCTCGACAACCTCAGCCGGGCCGCGGAATCCATGGACGCGGACGCGGCCATGGACGCTGTCCTCAGCCTGAAGACCTCCAGCATGATGGTCGGAGCCTCCCGTCTTGGAGTTCTTGCCGGGGACCTGGAACAGCGGCTGCGGATGTCCCCGACCGGGCCCGGGCCGGATCCTGCCCCGTGGACGTCGATGTTCCTGACGCATCTGGACGGCATCCGGGATGCCACCGCCGTGACAACCGCGAGACTCGCATCGCTGACGTCCCGCTGTACCCGCAGCCAAGGGTGAGCGCCGCACCTGTTGACACACCCAACACCACGGCCAGCCTCTGAAATCGTCCGGACCTGCCGGCGGAGCAACACCACGGCCCAGGCAGCAGCGTCCCGAAGACCACACCCATGGTCTTGTCGAAAAAGTTCTGCCGACACGGCCCCGGTGTGGATACGCTGTAGGTGGGCCGGATGTTTCCCCTGCTCAACAAGACCCCTTCCGAGCTTTGGGTCCGGAGGGGTTTTTGTTGGCCCCGGGTTGAGCGCTCCGGCAATAGACTGTGGAGCACCAACAACGGGGGGAAACACTTTTGGGTTCACGGGGGCTGGTCCTGGTCATCGAAGACGACCGGGACATTCAGGGTCTGCTGACGCTGATCCTGACGAGGATGGGCTTTGACGTGCACGCCGTCGGCAACGGCGCGGACGGGGTTGCCGCAGCCTGGGAAGACGACCCGGTCCTGATCACCATGGACCTCAGCCTGCCGGACATTGACGGCCTGGAGGTGGCCCGGTATATCAGGTCCCGGTCGGAGGTGCCCATGCTCTTCATCACCGCCCGGGCCGAACCGGATGACGAACTGGCCGGGCTCGCCTCCGGCGCCACGGCGTACGTGACCAAGCCTTTCCGGCCCCGCCAGCTCACCGACACCATCAACGTGCTCTGCCCCGCCGGTGCCTTGACCGCCCACCGCCGCGTACCCCCACGCACCTGACGCACCGTCCCGGAAAAACGTGTCTGGGTACCGTTGCGCATCTGCGGACCCCCACTGCCCCTCACAGTGGCTGGGGGCCGCGTCTGGGGGATGGGGTTACAGGGTTCTCCGTGTTTTCCGCAGGACACACCTGCCACGCTGGAGCATCTGGCCCGGCCCGGACGCCGCGAATCGGGTGAGCCAGGCCACCGGTCCCGGCGGAAGCACCCCCCAGTAGCCGCCGGGACCGGCGGCACCCTCCACGTTCGGCGGGGAAACAAGCGCCGCGCGCCGGTGAATGTGGTGATCCTGCGCGAATAGTGTTGATTTTCTGCATGAAATCTTGAGCTGTTACCGGCAGCGTGGCAGGCAGCACAAACACGACCGGTGACCTTCGACATGCCAACACCGCTGCGGCGGGGGTGCAGGGGGCACCACCTGAGCATGGATTGAGGACAACCACACATGAGCACGTTCAGCCGGGTTCCGGGGGGCAGAACCGCGCTGATCGCCTTCGCCGCGACAGTGGTGCTGGGCACCGGCGGGGTCGCCGCCCATGCCCTTTGGCAGCAGTCATCCACCGCCACCATGACTGTTGCGGCGGCCGGCAGCTGGCCCGGGCCAGCGATCACTAGCCTCTCGTGCGTCAACAATGCCAGCAAGAAACAGGCAACGCTGCAGCTCCGGCTTCCGCAAGCCGCGTCCGTGACCTACTCCGCTCCGGGCAACGCGACCCCAACAACCTACACGTGGGGCACCGTCGCGGCCGGAACGCCCGGCGGAAGCCTGACCCTGGACGAGAACTCCGCCATCATCCAGGACAACCCCACGGGATCCGTGACCGTGAAGGTCACAGCGACTTACAACGACCAAACAGACGCATCGGCACAGTTGGTCCTTGCCGTGGAATCGAACGGAAAAGTTGGCTGCCCGTAGCGCCGCCCGCGCGTGGCGGAAGCGCCCGCGGGTCGGCGGGGTACATGATGAGCGCGGTGCGGTCGCCGTCCTGGTCGCTTTGATGATGGTAGTGCTCCTCGGTTTCGCCGCCATCGCCGTAGACCTGGCCATGCTGCAGGCCGAACAGGCCGAACTCCAGAACGGCGCCGACGCCGCAGCCCTGGGCATCGCGCAGAACTGCGCGACCGGGAACTGCGGCAACATCGCCGCCTCGGCCGCGGCCCTGGCGTCGGCCAACACCCGCGACGGGTACGCCACCGCGACAGGAACGGTGGCCGGGAACACGGTCACCGTCCAAACCGGGACACTGAACAAGGACGGCACAACCAAGGTCAACTACTTCTTCGCCCCGGCACTCGGCATCACCGACGGGAGCGGCTCCGCCCGGGCCTCGGCGCAGTGGGGCAGCCCGGGCGCCGGCCCGGCAGTGCTCCCGCTGACATTCTCGATGTGCCAGTTCGACGCCGGCCTGACGGGCATCCCGCGCCTGATCCAGTACAACACCGGCCCGTCCTGCGTCGGCCCGACCGGTCATGCCATCCCAGGCGGCTTCGGCTGGCTCAAAACAGCCAACGGACAGTGCTCCGTGAATGTCAGCACCGCGAACGCCCAAACGTTCAGCGACACCGGCAACTCGTTCCCCGCCCAATGCGAGACCGCGCTGCAGGGCATGAAGAACCAGGTCATCCTCATCCCGGTCTTCGACGATGCCGGTTCAACCGGAACCAACGGCTGGTACCGAATCTATGGCTTCGCTGCCTTCAAAATCACCGGCTGGAAGTTCGCCGGCGCCGGATCGTCAACCCTGAACTGGAACAACACCGGCACCCCCTCCTGCACCGGCAACTGCCGCGGCATCATCGGCTCCTTCCAACAATTCGTCACCCTCGACGCCGCATACTCCTCTGGCGGAGCAAACGTCGGCGCCAAAACCATCAAACTCACGCAATAAGCCGCTCAGCGGACACACTCCCACTCGACGCACGAACCCCGTGCCCGGACGTGCTTTCGCAGGAGGTGACCGGGACCAGACCAATCGACGGCGGGCTGTGGGCCGGCAGGGGCAGACGTAGTCCAGGACCAGGCAGGTGACGATCTCGAGCTGGTGGTTTCCCCTATCTGCCAGCAGGCTCGCCCAGCCCGCCGCCGGTCCCGACACCGGCCGCAAAGCCAGCGTGTCCGGTCAGGACCCGGGCGTGCAGTCCTTCGGCTCCGGAGCGAAATGGAACCAGTGGGGGAGTCCTGCTGTGTAGGCCTTGGTGATGGCCGGGGTTGCCGCGGATCGCCAGTCCACTACGGCCTTGACCTCGACCTCGTTCTTGTTCCATTCGAACCAGTTGATCATTTTCAGTTGGGGGTAATCCTTCGGGATCCGTGCGTCGAACAGTTGCCGCCACCAGGCCTGTTTGATGGCCAGTTCCGTGGCGCCCTTGTGGCTGGGGACGCTGAGGGCGGCGGTTTCCGGGATCGCGACCGGCTTGTTGTGTTTCTTGCCGTACTCGGCGTAGAAGTCGGGGACGGCGAGGTCGTTGCCGCCGGCGCCGTTGTAGGTCCGGTCAGCTGCTGCAGGAACTTGCCGGGCTCGGGAACGACGTTGGCGCCCCAGGGGTGAGTGTTGCCCCAGTGGTACAGCGACATCCCCACCCAGTCCACGGCGTCGTCGCCCGGGTAATACGGGGCGTAGGGGTCGTCCGCCCCGGTCACCTCACCGTTCCTGTCGGTGTCCAGGGCCGTGTACGCCCCCGTTCCGGCCACCGCCTGGTGTGCGCCGCCGGTGAAGGGGTAGCCGCCGCCGTAGTTCGGAGCCCACATGGTGGCGCTGCCGGGCGCGAGCCGGTGGACGGAACCGGCCACCCGCCGGAACGCTGCCTTGTACTCGGCAGGCTGCTGGCCCCATTCGTACCAGGAACCGTTCATCTCGTGGGCGAACCTGACGATCACCGGAACCCCGGCCTTGTTGAACCGGTCCAGCGTGCCGGCCAGTTTGTCCGTCACCGCCTGCGTCACAGCGGCCAGTCCCTTCCTAGGCTCCAGCGTCAGCAGCAGGATTCCGCCGTCGGCCCGTACCTGTTGGTACGCGGCCTCGAGGTTGGTCTCGTCGGCGGCCGTGAACGGGAACTGCGTGAAGCTGACCACCACGGCGGGACGGCGGCCCAGGCCGTCGCTGTACTCCTGCAGCGTTTCCTGTTCCCAGTCCAGATTCACTCCAGACAGAATGCCCGATGCCGGTGCCAGCTCAGTCCCGCGGGTCACCGTGCACTGGGATGCGGCAGGGGTCGAAGGCTGCTCTCCGGAGGGCGGGGCCGGCGAGCACCCGGCCAACAGGGCCGATACGGCCCCTACTGTTACTGTCATCCATCCCCAGCTGATGCTCACCCACACCAATCTATGCCACCGCTTTTCCATGCCACCGCCTCGATGCGGCATTGCGGGTGAGCTCCTGTGGCATTGGACCGGTGGACGTGCGGGTGGGGCCGGGCGGGTTGTTCCGGATGCCCGTGCGGAGTAGCGGAGGGGCCGCCGAGCAGTGGATTCGACAACATGCAGGTCAGAGACGACCTGCGCCGGCTCCAGGAACTTATCGCATCAGGGAACACAGCAGACCGCTAGCCAAACCGGCGTAAGGGTCGATGACGGAGGGACCGGAGACGGCGCTGGCACGGACAGGTCCGGCTTTTCCCAACTTCTGGTTGTCAGAGTCGGGTTGTCCCGCTCGTGGTGGCTGCGCACCCTGTAGCGGGCGATTGGGCAGGGCCCGGCACCGTACCCCAGGTGGTGCCGGGTCCGACTTGCGCATCCACGTAGCCGGAAGGGCACGAAACAGATATCGGCGGCGAGCGGCCGTCCCGGGAGACCGGCTGGCCGGGCCCGTGCCATCCCCCCAGGAAGCGTTCGGCCCGGCTGCCAACCTCACAACTGGCGCAGTGCCGGCCCCCGCCACGGATCAGGTCGGCAGAACAGCACGACGGGCCGCGCCGGCATACTCTGTGGGTGTCATCCGGTACCCGTAGCCGGGCACGGTTTCGATCCAGCGCCGGATCCTGGCCGTGTCGCCCAGTTTCCGGCGCAGCTTGCCGACGGCGTCCCGCACCGTAGCGTCTTCGCGTGCGCCGGGCAGGCGTGACGGATCGGGCCGGCCAGTGATGAGGACAGCCAAGTCCGGTTTGGTGAGTACCGTCCGGCCGTTTTGCATCAACGCATGGAGCAGATCAAATTCGAGCCTGGTCAGGTGGACCGGGTTCCCGTGGAGGGCGGTCGTCCTGGTCTGGACGGTCAGTTCCAGTCCGTTGTGCTCCAGCACCGTCCATACCGGGTTCTCTTCGCCGGGTGCTCCGGGTGTGCCGATTGTTGGTGGCCGGCGCATCAAGGCCTCGATCCGGTGCCGCAGCTCGCGTGGGCGGAAGGGTTTGGTGACGTAGTCGTCGGCGCCGGCCCCGAGCCCGGTCAACAGGTCGGCTTCTTCTGTGCGGGCGGTGAGCAGCAGGATGCGTGTGTCGCTGAATTCCCGGATCTGCCGGGCCACTTCAAAACCGTCGATGTCCGGCAGTCCGATGTCCAGCAGCACTATGTCCGGCCGGTACCGCAGCACCGCCTGGGCCCCCTCATGGCCTGAACCGGCCGCGTGGACCCCGAATCCGGACTCCCGGCAGATCAGCCTGATGACGTTGCTGGTGTCAGGGTCGTCTTCGACTACTATTGCTGTCCTTGGCAGCACCCTCAACCCCCGTTCCGTCAGGTGTCCACCCTGTTTTCGGCTGCGTTCAGCACGCTAACACCCCGCCGGGCGCGGGCAGGCAAGGTTACGTTCAAGTCTTGATTGAATCTTGACGGTATGCGCCATGGGTTCTTGATTTCGGCCCGGCAATGTACTTCGTGTCAGCCACAAAGGCTGAAAAGTTCACGGCCGGCCCGAGGGGGGCGGGCCTCCCGAAAGGAACGAAGACATGGGCATCAGCATGAAGACCACCTCCGGCAAGATCCTCGCTTCCGTCGCGCTGGTCGGCACCGCCGCAGCCGTGGCCGGCATGGGAACCTACGGCGCGTTCACCTCCACCACCTCCGCCAGCCAGGTCACCACCGCCGGGACCACCGTGATCGCGCTGGGCTCCGGCGCCGCGAACACCCTGAACGTCCCGGTCGCCGGCCTGCTGCCCGGCGACAAGGTCGAGAAACTGGTCACCCTGTCCAACACCGGTAACTCGGACCTGAACAACATCACCCTGAGCACCTCCGCCGGCGCCACCGCATCGCTGCTGACCACGGATCTGACCAACGGGCTGCAGCTGACCATCGAAAACTGCTCCACCGCCTGGACCGGGACCGCCGCCCCCTACACCTGCCCGGCCGGCAGCACCAAGACCACCGTCCTGGCCAGCACGCCGATCATCGGCGCGAACACGGCCCTGGCCAACCTCACCGCAGTGACCTCGGGCAAGACTGACAACCTGAAAGTCACCACGTCCTTTCCGTCAACGGCACCGAACACCTTCCAGGGGCTGTCCTCCACCATCGGGTTCGACTTCACCGGCACCCAGCGCACCGGAACCACCAAATAATCCCAACGGCCTGCCCGGCGGTCCTCCGCCACCACACTTTCGATAAGGGACACGACGATCATGAGCAGCACCCTGGACCTGGCACCCGCAGCCCCGACGGCCGCCCCCGTCCTGGGCACGCCGGCCGCGGCCGTTTCCCGCCGGGGCCGGTTCAAGCGGGCGGCCCAGCGGTCCCTGAAGGTCCTCAGTACCGCGATGATCGTCCTGGCCGTCGCTGCGTTTGCGCTGCTGGCCATCGGCCCCCGGCTGCTCGGCTACCAGACCTCCACCATGCTCACCGGATCCATGGCGCCGCTGATCAACCCCGGAGACGTTGTCGTCACCGTCCCGGTCCCGGTCAACGACATCCGGGTCGGGGACATCATCACCTACCACATCCCGGTCGAGGACCAGCGCGTCGAAACCCACCGGATCACCGAGATCACCGCCACCGCAACCGGGCAGACGGCTGTCCAGACCAAGGGCGACGCGAACAACGGCAAAGACCCTTGGGTTGCCACGCTCTCCGGCCAGACCGTTGACCGGCACGTCATGACCATCCCGTACCTCGGGACCGCGATCCGCACCCTGCGCGAACCCGCCGTCAGGAACACCTTGATGTACGGAGCGCCGGCCCTCCTGGTCCTGGGCCTGCTCGCCTCCATCTGGCGCAAGAACCCCGACACCGCCGACACCGCCGACAGCGCAGCAGCCGCTGCCAGCGCCGAAGGAGCCACGGGTGCCTGAGGCGGCAGCGGAATTGCCCCTTCTCGAGCTGCAATGGATGCAGGAGCTGGCCCTGGAGATGGACGACCCTGCTCCAGCGTTGACATTCCTGGCCGGGTACCTGGCGATGCTCCCTGCCCGGCTCGAACGGATCATCCTGGAACTGCAGGCCGAAGACACCGAGGCGAGCCTGGACGCCCTGGTCAGCCTCCGGGTCACCTCGTCCATGGCCGGGGCCCGGGAAGCCGCAGCACAGTGCGAACACATTGAGACCCTCGTCTGCGAGGCCAGGTTCGGTTCTGCGCTCGACGCAGCGGACAACCTGAACCGGCATCTCAGCAGATTCATCAAGGCTGCACCGGATCTCCTGGCCGAAACACGGACCGCCCTGGATCCCGCGCGATCCTGACCGGGTACGTTCCGCCCGGCCAGCGAGGAATCTTGATCAAGTCTTGAGCCTTTGCGGCACGAAGACTGATCCACGCGGGGGAGAGTGGGAAAGGCATCAAGACCAGCATGGAGGGGGCATGAGTCACGTGGCGCTGCGCATCAGCATGAGGAGGACCCTCGCTGCTGCCATTCTCCTGCTGCTGGCGCTGGCCGGAGCCCCGGCCGCCGCGGTTGCCGCGTTCACCGGCACCGGCAGCGCTGCACCCCGCTACAGTGCCGCGTCCCTGCCTGCGCCGTCGGCTGCAGCCACCAACGTCACCTTCGTCTGTCTCCGCCATGGCAACGACATCACCGCCACCATCACGGTAGTCGCGTACGGCACGGTCCCCCAAGCCAATTACCACCAGATCACGATCACTCCTCCCACCGGCGCGGTCGTCACGGGGGACCTCAGCCAGCTCACCGGGCGGACGTTCGCGTACGCTTTTAGCCGAAAAGACTCCGGCCCCGTTGAGTGGACCTACGAGATCCAGGGCCAATACAAGGTCCCCGGCACCACCAATGTCTGGTCCGGAACCCCGCTCGCCGGAACCCTGACCTGCAACTGAGAGATAGCCACTTATTCAAGGCACATGAACGATCAGTCTCGGAGCCATGGCCGTGGCTGCCGGGAGCCGTAAGGGGCTGTGCTCCAGCTGTCCCGAAAATCTACAGCTTTTCAAGACATCACTCCAGGACGCGAATGAACCGGCCGGATAGGCGGAAACCCGGGCCGACGCACGTCTCGAAAACGCGTCCCACCATACATCGTCTCGCCGAAGGCGCATCAGGGACTTTTCGAGTCAGAATGGCTTGGTGAGGCAACTTGGTTACACGCGCGTCAGCACTACCAGTCAGGATGCCCAGTTGCAGCTTGACGCGCTGGTCGCCGTCGGCGTTCAGAAGCGCGACGTCTTCGCTGACGTGACTTCGGGCAGCAAGACTGCGATCGAGCGGCCCGGAATGAAGAGGCTCCTGGACTACGCCGAGGAGGGCGACACCGTTGTTGTGTGGCGGGTCGACCGGTTGGGCCGGTCCCTGATCGACGTGCTGAACACCGTGGCCCTTCTGCGCGACCGCGGCATCCATGTCCGATCCATCTCAGATGGGATCGACCCGGCGACCTCCACAGGCCGGCTGATGCTGAATATGCTCGCAACCCTTGCCGAGTATGAGCGCGAGCTCATCGTCGAGCGGGTCAATGCCGGCATCTCCGCAGCACGACAGAACGGCACACGCTTTGGCCGGCCGGTGTCCGACCCGGCCGTCATCGCAGACAAACTCGCAATCGTCCAGGACGCCCGTGCGAAGGGGCGGACCGCAGAAGACGCCGCCCGTCTCGTCGGCTGGAGTCGGGCAACGCTCTACCGCCATCAGCAAAACCGCTAACTTACCGTGAGGGTGGTGGGTTGCTCCAGGACACGAGCCACTAACCGCGGGCTGTCTAGTCGACCATCATTGAGGTAGCTAGCGCCGCTCAGTCCGTTCCGATGAGCAGCAACTCATCCTCGACGGTAACCAGCTCCGCGATCTTGGCAGCAACGACTGCCATCGAATCCTCCGCCGTGTCCAACCCGTTTCGGGAGCCCAGCAAAGGACTCACTGACCGAAGCTCGTCATAGGTAGTCCCGTGCACAATGGGGATCAGCAGGTCGCGGGCAAGTAGTGCCGAAAGCTCCTTGTCAGAGACCCCGCGGCTGTCGATGCGCTTCAGCAACGAAGGCGTGACCAGAACAAGGCCCGTACGCGACTTCGCCAGGCCTCTGTCGATCTCTCGGAGGAACGGTTCGCCAAGCGCGATGTCCCTCTCGCTGAACCAGACCGAGACCCCCTCGGACTCAACCAAGTCGTGCAGTTCCGTGGCAGCACCGCGTCGGTCATCCCATGCGTGGCACAGAAAGACATCCCGCAGATCGGGCAGGGCCGATCTCAATTCGACGGTACGGCGAATAGGTGTCAAGGCCCGCACTTCAGCAGGCGTGTAGCTGACGGTTGAGGTACTTGGCGACCACTTCGGCCGAGTCCTTGCGCGGGCAGATCCAGCTCCGCTGCTCGAGCTACCCCCTCTGCCGCTGCGCGGCGAGGAGCTCGGCGGCGTGTAGTAGGACCTAGACGAGTACCCATAACCTCTGCCCCCGCATGCAGGGCAGGCAGCCCTCGCAGCTGCTGATCTGTGGCCACGACGTGGGGCTGTGCACATGCTCATGAGCGGATCGTATCAGCGTGCACTGACATCCTGATTTCGCCATCGGGACTGCCGCCGCGAAACACGGGACACACTTTGACCGGCCGGCGCCAGACCCGGTCGTCATCGCGTACAAACTGCGCGATCGCCTAGGGCGCCCGCGCCAAGGGGCGCACCGCCGAGGACGGCGCGCGTCTCGTTGGCTGGAGCCGTGCAACGTCTACCGCCACCAGCAAGCCCGTGCTGCAGGCGAGAGCACCGCAACGTAGCCCGGAATCCATGCGCTGTCTGAAGACTCCGGTTTCCGGCCTCGCTTAGCTAGCGCCCAGGTCTACTGCACGGACCTCGCTTCGCTCGGGCTGTAGAAGCGTTTTTCTGTTTTTGCTGCTGTCCTCCGGATCGTACGTGCCCGCTCCACCGGTTCAACCGTCCTGCGGACGGCTGCGCAGCCGATGCGTTGTGTCGGCGCTTCGCTTATTTCCTCCCACAACCCATCGTCTGCTTGCCCTTCGGGTTGTCCCGGCTCCGTCGGGCACAGCTACGCGCTGCTCCGCCAGCAGGCAAAAACAACCGGGGGAGAGGGGACGCTGGCCGGTCACCAAAGCCGCCCCATCCACCGGATCCTCAGCAAAGGACCAGAGAAACCATGAATGATCGCATTGCACGCGCAGCCTTGACCCGACTCTTCGAACCCGGCGACCGTGTCGGTCGGGCCCTGGTGGGCAGGCTCGGCGCGTACGCCGCGTTGAGGCTTGCCACCGGTGCGCAGCCCGTCCACGCCATTCCGGAGGCCACGGTCGAAGAACTGTCAGAGGCGTTGAAGCGCTGGGCTCCGCGGGTTCCGGAGGTCGACGCGGAGAAGGACCTGGCCACCATCGAACGCCTGGGCGGCGGCTTCCTCATCCCGGGGGATGAACACTGGCCGGAAGGCTTGGACGATCTGCCCGACGCCCCGTACGGGCTTTGGTACCGGGGCAACATCGACAACGGCATCCCGGCACCTTCCCGATGCGTGGCCCTGACCGGATCCCGTGACTCCACCAGCTACGGCGCCTCGGTTACAGGGGATATGGCATACGGGTTGGCCCAACGTGGAATCTGCGTGATCTCAGGGCTGGCCTACGGCATCGATGCGCACGCGCACCGGGCCGCGTTGGCCGGAAGCCAGGGAGAAGGACCGGCGACCCTTGCGGTACTGGCCGGAGGCCTTGACCGGGACTACCCGTCCGGTAACGCTGACCTCGCGGCCGCGATCCGTGCCAACGGCCTGACGCTCTCCGAGCTCCCGCCCGGTTCCGCCCCGACCCGGCACAGGTTCCTGCAGAGAAACCGCATCATCGCCGCCCTCGCCGGAGTGACCTGTGTCGTGGAAGCCCGCTGGCGCTCAGGGGTGCTGAACACCGCCCACCACGCCGAAACCATTGCCCGGCACGTCGCGGCCGTCCCCGGGAGCGTGCACAGCGCCAACTCGGCAGGATGCCACCGGCTTCTGAAGGAAGGCGCGGCGGTGCTGGTGTCCGATGCGGCCGAACTGGCCGAACTCCTCGCAGACTAGTCCCTTCAGGTGGCCGTCCCGTTGCCGGGGCGGTCACCGGTGGCGGTCCGCCGTCGTGGCCGGCCTGCGCTGTGGGTCGGCGGCGGCGGACCGCCATTCGCACACTCAGTGCCGGCGACCCGGGGCGTGCGGCCGCCGATGCCAGGGACGCCGAGAGAAGACCCGGGGTGCTGATAGTGGGGTTCGCAGGGCTCACCAGGAAAAGGGCGTCCGCTGGCGCGGCCGGCTGTGGGTCCAGTGCCGGCTCCGCAGGGCTCCGCCGCCCCTGGCCCTGTTCTGTCTACGACGATGCTCCTATAGTCGTCAAATTGCTGTTGATCGTGCTTTTTAGTGGTTGGCTCGCTCAGCTGGTGCGGACGGTGGGAGGCAGGGGTTGGCTGCGTCGTAGGTGGGCGGCCGTTATTGCCAGCCAGGTCCAAGCGAGGACTACGGCTGCTGTGAAGCTAAGAACGATGACGGCTGACGTTGACCCGCTGGCAATGCCGACGAAGGCGGCGAGAAAGAGGATTCCGGTAGCAAGGGAGAATGCTCCGAGCCTCCGGTTTTCGGATGTGTAGAACCGGCGGGCCATAACGCAGCAGGCAGCGATGAAGGCGGCAAAGCCAATCCCTGCGGTAACGAAGTGAAGAAACCCGTGGAGGGACCCGGAGGTAGGGGGTCCGGGAGGTGCGCCTTGAGGGAATCCGTTCATGGGATCGGCGGTGAAAATCCCCGCACCCACTAATCCGGCACCGTAGATTCCGACGAGAACCGGCCCCCAGGTGGCTCCTCGTCCGGGGTTGAGTGCGCGACGGAATCCGACGGCGGTCAGGAGGGTTAGGGCGCCGGTGAGGATCAGGTTTGTGGTTTGTATCCAGCCTAGGTCGCCGTTGGCTAGGACGCTGAGGTCGTTATGTGCCGCGTCGAAGCCCGGGCGAAGAAACGCCTGGGCATAGCTGACCAGAAGGTATAGGGGGCCGGCGGTGATGCCACAGGCCAGCAATACCCGCGTGGCAGAGGAGGCGGGCGGGCGTCGTTGGGATCCCTGATGTTCGGTCTGATAGCTGATTTTGGGCATGGTCTATTCCGGTCTGTGGGCGAAATGAATTTGGTGAGAGTGGTCAACGGGTCAGTTGGTGAAGAACCCGCGGAGTTCGGCTGCCATTGCTGCGTCTGAGACTTGGTGTGTTTGGCCCTCGAGGGTGCGGTGAAGGGCCTGGGGGATCGCGGCGGCTGTTGTTGCTTGAGCTGAGGTCAGGACCGGGGCGGCTTTTCCACCGACCATGACAAGGGTCGGCACCGTGATTTTGGCGAACCGGCCGGTGGGTGCGGTGAAGTTGTTGGTAACGGCAATTTCATTGGGGAGGGTGTTGGCGGCGTCCTTTTGGCTCTTCCAGATCTTTGGCATGAGCCGCAGCATGAGGGGCACAAATGCAGGGACGCCGATCATCTTGACCAAGAAGTAGGAGACCATCGCGCCGCGCTTGTTTTGGGCGAGCAGTGAGTTCAGGTGCCCGGCGTGGTCGACGGGCGTTCCGTCGACGTTCCCGATTCCCGTGTAGGGGGCCTCGTAGGTGGCGAGCTTGCGCATCGGGATACCCGCCGCTGCTGCTTCGAGGGCGAGGGCCGCACCGGAGGAGATGCCATAGACGTAGGGGTCTCCGCCCGCATGGGTGATGACGGCGGCTAGGTCTTCGATTTCGCGTTCCACGGAGTAGGGCCGTGTATCACCGCTGTCGCCGCGGCCGCGACGGTCGTAGAAGTACACGGTGAAGGAGTCGGCCAGCGTGGTGGCCAGGGCCCGCGCCGGGCCGAAGGACCGGCCGCAGAAGGCGCCGTCAACCAGGACCAGGGAGGGGCCGGAGCCGATGTGTTCGACGGAGATGGGGGTTCCGTCCGCTGAGGTGATCTGGGTGACCTGGCTTTGGGCGGCGCTGGTTTTCATGCTGTGGGCCTTTCGAGGAGGGTGTCGAGTTTGGTGAAGGACAGTATCCATCCGGCGTGGGTCATGTCCCGGATCTCGTCGGTGAACGGGCCTTGATGGAGGGTCATGCGCGTCCGGTCGCCGTGATCGTGGAACTGAAGCCGCAGCACGACGTCGTCCACGGGCCCAGCCTCGGTCAGCGCTGTCAGTTGAATCTCGAGGGATTCCGGTGCCTGAAAGGCGGTGATGCGCCCCCGGATGGGGTGGCCGGCCCCGGTAGCGTTGTCGACCATGGTCAACTCCCACCGGCCCTGCTCCACGAGCTCCACGATGATGCTGTCCACGGGTACGTGAACTCCTTCAGGCCCGAACCATGAGGCGAGGAGTTGGGGTTCGGTCCAGAACCGCCAGACCGTGTCCCTGGGGGCGGCGAAAGAGCGGGAAATGAAAACATCGTGTTCTGTGACTTCCTGCTGGCGCCCCTCAGACATCTCGGCCCTTTCCCGTAGGTGGGGTGTCGCGCTGAAACGAGGCCAGCGCGCCGTCGAGTTTGTCGAAGGACTCACCCCAAAACTTCTTGTACCGCTCCATGTACTCGCTCGCTTCCTTAAGCCGGTCGGGCTCCAGATGACTGAACCGGGCAGTCGCTACCCGGTTCCGGGAGATCAGGCCAGCATTTTCCAATACCTTCAAATGCCTCGAAATCGCCGGTTGGCTGATCCTGAAAGGCGCCGCGAGGTCGGACACCTGCGCGTCACCGTCAGCGAGCCGCTGCAGAATAGCCCGCCGAGTCGGATCGGCCAACGCCGCGAACACTGCACTCAATTCATCAACCATCAAAACCATAACCTTGTCGTTATATAACTTTGTGGTTTTAGAGTAAGTCTGGTTTGAGTAAAGCGTCAAGCCTTGAGTCTCAGCTAACGGCGCCCGGTAACGCATTTGTCCTTGCTGCAGCTGTCGTCGGAGGTGTGCGGCGTGGCATTTCGGCCTGGTCGATGAGCCATTTCCGGTAGGCGCCGGCCAGGGCATCGTTGCGGATATGTCCGCGTTCCAGACGCGAAATGATGGAAACCCATTGACCAAGTTCGCCGGCGACGGTCGTTAAGGTCATGCCGAGGTCTGTCCGCCTGCGGCGGAGGTCGGAGTTGTCGGGTGCGGGCCGGGGATTGGTGATCTGACGGTAGATTTCTCTGGCTGCGTAGCGTTTGAGGCAGCGCATGATTTCGCGTTTGCTCTTTCCCTCGGACGTGCGTTTAGCCACGTACTCCTTGGTCCGTTGGCACGAGCCCATGCGCACTAGAACAACCTGGTGCAAGGCATTATTGGCGCTGCGGTCGCCGCCCCTGCTGAGCCGGTGGCGGGTTGTCTTGCCCGATGAGGCTGGCACCGGGGCGACGCCGACGAGCGAAGCGAACTGGGCCTCGTTCCCCAGACGGTCCGGATTGTCCCCGAAGGTGATCAACAACTGGCTGGCCACTTCGGTCCCGACTCCTGGGAGATCACAAAGCATCGGAGCATAGCTGTCCAGGATTTCCTTGAGTGCAGCGTCAGCAGCCGCGATTTCCGTTCCCAGCGCTTGGCATCGGGCTGCCAACGCCTTGAGCGTCAGCAGAGTCACGTACTCGGGGTCAGCCATATGCCCGGAAGGTCTCGTGCGCTGCAGGGCAGGAATCAGCGCTGAGGTGGCCAGCGCCCGGTATTTCGCCCGGATCTTGTCCGGGGCTGAAACGAGGAGCGCCTTGATCTGGTTGATGGCCGCAGTGCGGGCCTTGATGGCTGATGCGCGCCCGGAACGTACGATCCGCAGGCATTCGACGGGGCCGTCTTTGGCCTTAGGGATCGCCTTGGTCCGCCCCTCGAGCACGGACTTGGCGGCCTGGTAGGCATCCAACGGGTCTGACTTCCCTTTGAGACGACGGGCGGCCCGGTTCGGGCGGTTTACCTCCAGCACGGTGAGCCCTTCACCCCGAAGGGTTCGGGCGAGTTCGGCACCGTAGGAGCCTGTTCCTTCGACCCCGACGGCTACGACTGTGCCGTAGGAAGTGATGAAGTCGATGATTTTCCGGTATCCGGATCCCACGGCCAGGAATTCCCTGTCTGCAAGGGGTTTGCCGTGTTCGTTGATCACGGCTACGTGGTGTGTGTCGGCGTGGGTGTCGATACCCGCGATGACTTTTGTTGGTTCGCTTGCCAAGATGGAAATTGCCCCTCAGTCGAGTTCAATACTGATCGGGGCGCGGGCCAGGTGGGCAGACAAAACGGTAATGGGACTGGTCGTATCAGGCTCCTATGAGGTCATGTCCGCCTGGCTCGACACCCCTTTTAACGGACCTTGAGCCGGCGGACAGATCGTCGGAAAGACAGTGCCGCCTGGTACGTCAGTTTTTGGCTGGGTCACGCCGGCTCAAGGACTGTTCCAGTATTACCGTTTTGGCTGCTGTCCTTCGGATTGTACGTGTCCGCTACGGCCGGTCGAGCCCCTCCTTCGTCGGGGCCTGCGGTTCAGTAAATGTCCCTGCGGCGCTCCTTCGTCGCTGATTTCCTCCGGGAATTTCCCGCCCCTTGCCCTGCGGGTAGACAGGCCTCCGTCGGCCACAGCTCCGCAAGCTTCGCC
>NZ_JBFTLC010000029.1:0-66259 GCF_056396245.1 Arthrobacter sp. 05T423 | reverse complement strand
GCGACTCCATCGACCTCACCGGACTGGACATGACCCCCGCCCAGGTGGAGGACGCCGTCCGCGTCGACGCCGACGAATGGAAGACCGAGCTCGCCTCGATCGAGGAGTGGTTCGCCAACTTCGGTGAGTCGCTGCCCGCAGCGCTCCAGCAGGAGCTCGACGGCCTGAAGGGCCGCCTGGCCTAGTCCACGCTCTTCGGGAAAAGCCAAAGTACGACGGCGGCCCCGCACCTTTTCTTCATAGGTGCGGGGCCGCCGTCGTCCGTTCCTGAGTTTTTGTCCAGATAATGGGGCGCCAAACCCCTCTAAGTCACGAGAAGTGGACAAAAACTCCAGGGTCGAAGGGAGTTAGGCCGCCAGCCAGACGTCGGGGCCGAAGACCTCGTAGTGGATCTTCGTGGCGGGGATGCCAGCGTTGATGGCCTCGTTGCGGATGTTCTTCATGAACGGCAGTGGACCGCACAGGTACAGCGACGCATTGGCGGGAAGGTCCACCTCGCGCAGGGACATGAAACCGGATTTGGACCCGGCTTCCGGCTGCTCAAGCCACAGCTGAAGGTCGGCGCCCTCGAGGCGTTCGACGTCGTCCGTCATCTGGGAGCGCAGGGCCCAGCTGTCCAGGGTGCTTTCGGCGTGCAGGACCAGCACCTGGCGGTCGGAGCCGGTTTCGGCCAGGGAACGCAGAATCGAGGCGGTGGGGGTGCAGCCGATGCCGGCTGATGCCAGGACCACGGGACCGTCGCCCTCCTTGAGTGTGATTTCGCCGAAGGGGTTGGAAATGTCGATGACGTCGCCCACTTCCACGCTGTTGTGCAGCACGGGGGAGACCTCGCCGCCGTCGTCGAGCTTGGTGGTGAAGCTGCGGCTGGTGCCGACGTCGCCGGAGAGGGAGTACTGGCGGACCTGGCGGAGGCCGTCCGGCAGGGTGACTTTGACGCTGATGTACTGGCCGGGCAGGGCTTCGGTGACGGGGGTGTCGTCGGCCGGTGCGAGGGTGAAGGTCACGGAGCCGGTGCCGGCTGGGGTTTTGGCGGCAACCCGCCAGGTGGTCCACATCTCGCCGTTGGCCTGGGCGGCGTACAGGCCCTTCTCGAGCTTGATCAGCGCGTCGGCCATGAGCCAGTAGACCTCCGTCCAGGCCTCGGCGATTTCCGGGGTGATGACCTCGGCAAGGTCCTCGGCGATGGCCGCGAACAGGTGCTCGTAGACCACCTGGTACTGCGGTTCGGTGATCCCGAGGGACGCGTGGCGGTGCGCGATGCGGGACAGCACGGTTTCCGGCAGGGTTCCCGGATTGGCCACGAGGTGGCTGGCAAAAGCGGCGATGCTTCCGGCCAGAGCCTGCTGCTGGGCCCCGTTGCGCTGGTTCGAGCGGCTGAACAGCCCGTCCAGCAGTTCCGGGTGCGCCGCGAAGAGCCGGGCGTAGAACTTGGGGGTGATCTCGCCGATTCGTGAACCGATCAGGGGAAGGGTGGCTTCGATGACAGGACGGGCTTTGTCCGAGAGCATTGACACTCCTGAGCTAGTGGTCCGGCGTCTTTAGCCGGTCCCGGGCTGCAGATACTCGCATTTTAAATACGAGTTTCTACACGTCTATTTCTACACCCCGTAGAAGGAATTTTTCAAATGCGGAAGGGGAGCGCGCTTTGGGCGGGGTTCGGCGTAAGGAGGCGGGGCGCCGTCAGGCGCCCGGGCGCAGCCCGATGGCCTCGAAAACGGGTGTCATCTGGCGTGAGGTCGGCAGGTCGGCCACCACGACGTCGTCGAGCTCACGGTAGAAAGCCTCGCGCGCGCGGGCCAGGGCGCCGCGGAGCCGGCACTCAATAATGAGCGGGCAACTGCCGGCCGGACCGATGCACTCGGCGGCGTCTTCCCTGGTATCCAGTTGCCGCAGTACCTGTCCCACGGTCACGCGGCGGCCGGCAGCGCTAAGCCGCGAGCCCCCGTTGCGGCCACGCTCAACGTCAATCAGCCCGAGCATCCGCAGCTTGGCCACGGCCTTGCTGACGTGGTTATACGGCGTTCCGACGGCATCCGCGACGTTCTGTGTAGTGAGCAGGCCGCCGTCGGGTGCGGCAGCGAGCACCATGAGGGCGCGCAGGCTGACGTCCGCGAAGGCGTTGATTTTCATGCTTCTAGCCTAATGACCTGTGCAAATCGCCGTTCCGTCCGGTGGCAACCGCACGGCTGGGCACATCGCGCGTGCGGCCCAAGCGCCGCCCCGTGCGGTCTAGTCCGCCCACACGACAGGCTCATTGGAATCCGCCGCAACGTCGCCGAACTCCCACTCGCCGCCCTCTGTGCCGGGGGAGTACGGCAGAACCGCCGCGAAAACCGCTCCGTCGCGGTGTTCGGATGCCACGTGGATGGCGTCCGAGTGCTCCTCGACCAGGGTGATATCGCAGACGATGGCGGCGGCGCGGAACTCGTCCCGGTGCTGGCGCAATAGCTCGGTGATGTCGCGGATCATCACGTCGGCGTCGAACTCGCTGTCGCCGTCGTCCGGATCCGCCGGCGAGACAGCCACAAGGCGGACGTCGCCGTCGTTCTCCATCACGAGGGCAAACGGCAGGAACCCGCCGCTGCGCTCAAGCTGCTCCTGGGCCGCAGCCATTCCGGTGCCCAGGAGGTTTTCCAGGTCCGTAGCGGTCGAGTCGGGCACGGACGCCCGCCACGATGGCTGGGCCGGGGTGGAGTCGGGCGATGTCACGGGGCGTCCTAGCTGCGGACCAGCGCCAGCACGCGGTCGCGCACGCGCTCCATGGTGGCCCGGTCCGTGGCTTCGGCGTTCAGCCGCAGGTACGGTTCGGTGTTGGAGGGGCGCAGGTTGAACCAGAAGCTGCCGTCTTTGGCGGTGAAGGTGCTGCCGTCAAGGTGGTCCACGGCCACGTCCTCGTCTTCAAAATCAGCCCGGACGCGCTCCACCGCGCCGGCCTTGTCCTCGATTTCGGAGTTGATTTCGCCGGAGGAAATGTAGGGCTCGTACTCGCGGCCGAGATCCGACAGTGGTCCCTCCTGCTCGCCGAGAGCGGCCAGCACGTGCATGGCCGCAAGCATCCCGGTGTCCGCGTTCCAGAAGTCGCGGAAGTAGAAGTGGGCGGAGTGCTCGCCGCCGAAGATCGCGCCTTCCTCGGCCATGACGGCCTTAATGAAGGAGTGGCCCACCCGGGTGCGCACCGCCCGGCCGCCGTCTTCGGCGACCAGCTCCGGCACGGCGCGCGAGGTCAGGAGGTTGTGGATGATGGTGGGATTCGCCTCGCCCTGCGCCTTCGCGCGGGCGATTTCGCGGCGGGCCACCATGCCCGTGATGGCTGATGGCGATACGGCCTCGCCCTTTTCGTCGATGACGAAGCAGCGGTCGGCGTCGCCGTCGAACGCCAGGCCGATGTCCGCACCGTGCTCGACGACGGCGGCCTGCAGGTCGCGCAGGTTTTCCGGCTCCAGGGGGTTGGCCGGGTGGTTGGGGAACGAGCCGTCCAGTTCGAAGTAGAGCGGAACGATGTCAAAGGGCAACTTCGGCAGCAGCGTGTCGCCCAGGACAGCCGGCGTGGTGAGTCCCGCCATGCCATTGCCCGCGTCCACCACGACCTTGAGGGGGCGCGAGCCGGAGAGGTCAACGAGAGTGCGCAGGTACTCGGCGTAGTCCTTCAGCACGTCCCGGACGCCGATCTGGCCATGGGTTTCAGCAGCCGGAATGGATCCCGTGTTCAGGTACTGCTCAGCGAGTGCCTGGATCTCCTTGAGGCCCGTCTCGGAGGAGATCGGGACCGCGCCGGCCTTGGCCATCTTGATGCCGTTGTATTCGGCGGGGTTGTGGCTCGCGGTGAAAGTGGCGCCCGCAGCATTCAGGGCACCGCACGCGTAGTACAGCTCGTCCGTGGAGATCAGGTCCAGCAGCTGGACGTTGGCTCCGCGGGTGGCGGCGCCGCTGGCGAACGCCTTGCTGAACTCAGGGGACGAGGGGCGCATGTCGCCGCCGACCAGGACGGTCTGGCCCTCCAGGCCAAGCACGTCAACGAACGCTGCGCCAACGGCCTCGACGATTTCAGCGCTGATCGATTCGCCCACGATGCCGCGGACGTCATACGCCTTGAACGAGGCCGAAAGGTCAAAAGTACGGGTCTGGTCGCTAGTCACGGCACTTATCTTACGGGCAAGCGTGCAGCGGCCTGTGAAGGGAAAGTCACAGAACTGCCTGGTGGCCGGTTGTCCACATAGGCCGGGCCCGGGGGTTGGTGTGTCAGAGGCGGCTGGGATACTGAATCAATGGCAAATAACCAGCACGTTCCCGTCCTTTCTTCTGCTCCCGGCCCAACAGGTTTCGGCGACGGAAGCGAACAGGAACCGGCGACTGCAACCCGCGGCCAGGCCCTTGCGGTGCTGCGCGAGCTGGTGGGCCGGCCGGATGCCGACTTCCACGACGGCCAGTTTGAAGCCATCGAGGCCCTGGTCGACGGCGCCCGCCGGACGCTCGTGGTGCAGCGGACCGGTTGGGGAAAGTCGGCGGTCTACTTCGTGGCGTCTCTGCTGCTTCGGCGGCGCGGGGCGGGGCCCACGCTCATCGTTTCGCCGCTGCTGGCCCTGATGCGGGACCAGGTGGCCGCTGCCGCCCGGGCAGGCGTCCGGGCCGTGGCCATCAACTCCGCCAACCAACTGGAGTGGGACACGGTGCGGGAGCAGCTTGCCAACGATCAGGTGGACGTCCTGCTGGTCTCACCCGAGCGGCTCACCAACCCATCGTTCCGCGAGCACCAGCTGCCTGAACTCATCCGGCGGACGGGGCTGCTGGTTATCGACGAGGCCCACTGCATCTCTGACTGGGGCCACGACTTCCGGCCCGACTACCGGCGCATTGCCGACCTCATCGCGCAGCTTCCGGATACCGTGCCAGTGCTGGCCACCACAGCCACCGCCAACTCCAGGGTGGTCCACGACATCGAGGAACAGCTGGGCGACGGCGTACTGACCATCCGCGGCGCACTGGGCAGGGAGTCGCTGCGCCTCGGAGTGCTGACGCTGCCTGACTCTCGCGAGCGTCTCGGTTGGCTGCTCACACACCTGGCCGATCTGCAGGGTAGCGGGATCATTTATACCCTGACGGTTTCAGCGGCAGAGGACACCGCCAGGCTGCTGGCCGAGGCGGGCCACGAGGTGCTGGCATACACGGGGCGGACTGACCCGGCGGACCGGGAGCGGGCGGAGCAGCTCCTCAAGGACAACCAGGTCAAGGCGCTTGTGGCCACCTCAGCGCTGGGAATGGGATTCGACAAACCGGACCTCGGTTTCGTGGTGCACCTCGGTGCACCGTCGTCCCCCGTCGCCTACTACCAGCAGGTGGGCAGGGCGGGCCGTGGCGCGGCCAACGCAGACGTCCTGCTTCTGCCCGGGTCCGAGGACCGCGAGATCTGGCAGTACTTTGCCACAGCGTCCATGCCCTCCGAGGAGAAGGCCACGGCGGTGCTGACAGCGTTGGCGGAGGCCGGTTCGGCCGTGTCCACCGTGGCGCTGGAGGCACGCGTGGACCTGCGCCGGACGCCCCTGGAGCTCCTGTTGAAGGTGCTCGCTGTGGACGGCGCGGTGGAAAGGGTAGGCGGTGGCTGGCGCTCCACCGGCATGCCCTGGACGTACGACGCCGAACGGTACCGGCGCATCTCGGAGGCCCGCGTGGACGAGCAGGACTCCATGGTCATCTACCAGGACACCGCCGGGTGCCGGATGGAATACATCACTTCCGTCCTGGACGACGAGACCGCTGCCGCCTGCGGGCGCTGCGACAACTGCGCAGGAAGGTGGTTCCCGGCGGACGTCGCCTCCACAGCGACGGAGGCTGCCGGGCAGACCCTCAGCCGCGCGGGCATCGTGCTGGAGTCCCGGCTGCAGTGGCCCAGCGGTATGGACCGTCTCGGGGTGCCGGTGAAGGGCAAGATCAAAGCCGACGAGAACATTGCTGACGGCCGGGTGCTCGCCCGGCTGACGGACCTCGGCTGGGGCGGGGCGCTGCGGGAACTCTTCGCGGCAGGAGCTCCGGACCGCGCCGTCGATCCCGGCATGCTGCAGGCCTGTGTCCAGGTGCTGCGCGAATGGGGCGCCGGTGATTCCCGGATTCCCGGCTGGAGCGGCGCAGGCAGGCCTGCGGCGATTGTCAGCATGCCCTCGCGCAGCAGGCCTGAACTCGTGGACACCCTGGCGCGCGGCATCTCCGACATCGGCCGGATCCCGTACCTCGGCCAGCTGCAGCTCGAACACGGAGGCCCCACAGGAGGCCGCGGCGGCAACAGCGCCTACCGGCTGGCCGGAGTATGGGACCGCCTCGTAGTGGGCGAGCCCCTGGCCGCAGGGCTCGCCGGACTGGGCGGCGGGAGCGTGATGCTCATCGACGACCTCGTGGACAGCCGGTGGACCGTCACAGTCGCCGGACGCGCGCTCAGGCGGGCCGGTGCGGGCGCGGTGCTTCCGCTGGCACTGGCCCAGGCCGGCTGACCTCGGCCCCGGCGTGCCGGTGCAGCAAGAGGCTGTCAACGGTGCTGAGGAGCATTAGCACAGAAATCGACAAGAACGCGCCGCGGTAGGCGGCCACTCCGATCCCGTCCGGTCCGGCCGACAGGATGCCGCCAAGCCCGGACGACAGCAGGGAATCAGTCCCGAAGAGCCGGAGCAGCAGGGCGCCCACCGCAATGCCGGCTCCGGTAGCCAGCTGGACGAGCGTTGCCGAGACGGCGTTGGCTGACGTCAGCTGCCCAGGCTGGATATCGGCGTACTGGACCGATGCGTACGCGGAGAAGCCGATGGAACGGAACGCCCCGCTGCACACGAGCAGCGCGAACACCAGAGGTTCCGGTGTTGCCGGGGTCAGCATCGCACAGAGGGCGAAGGTCGCAGCAGATGTTAGGGACGCGAACACCAGCACCGGTTTGAACCCGAAGCGCCTGATGAGGGGCGTCGTGGCGGGTTTGATGCCAATGTTCCCGATGAACACGGCGGCCACCATGATGCCGGCATGCAGGGGGCTCCAGCCGAAGCCGTTCTGGAACATCAGCGGCAACAGGAACGGCACCGCACTGATGGTGAGCCGGTAGATGAAGCCGCCCGAGTTTGTGGCCCGGAAGGTTCGGCTGCCAAACACTGTCAGGTCAAACAACGGGTTCGCCGCGCGACGCATCCAAATGACCGCCGCGGCCAGGGCGAGAACCCCGGCCAGAATGCTCGGCCAGGTCCACAAGCCGCCGGGGTGGCCGCTGGCCAGTTCCAGGCCCGCCACCAGCGCGCCCACGCCCGCCGTGGTGAGGGCAAGTCCCTGCCAGTCGAGCCGGCGGTTCCGGTCCCCGGTGACCGCGGGAACCAGGCGTAGGGCGGCCAGGAAGGCTGCGGCGCCGAGCGGCAGGTTGATCAGGAAGATCCAGTGCCAGGACAGGTAGGTGGTCAGTGCGCCGCCCACGAGTGGCGCCAGCACCGGAGCCAGGAGACCGGGCCAGACGAGGTAGGCCGTGGCGCGCAGCAGATCCGACTTTGGCGTTCCTCGAAGCACCAGCAGCGTACCGACCGGAACCATCATCGCTCCGCCCAGGCCCTGCAGGACGCGGCTGACAGTCAGCATTGTGAGGTCCTGGCTCGCGGCGCACAGCAGTGACGCCACCGTAAAGACGGCGATGGCCAGGCAAAAAATCCGCCGGGGTCCGAGTCGCTCTGCCAGCCAGCCGCTCAGGGGGATGCCCATGGCCACCGTCATCAGGTAGGCGGTCATGGTGATGTTCACGCTGGCCGACGGCACGCCAAAATCTCCGGCGATGCTCGGGATGGCGGTGGTCAGCACAGTCCCGTCGAGGAACTCCATGAAGAACGTGGCCGCCACGAGCAACGCCAGCCGGGGACTCCAGGCCTGGCTGGCGGAAAGCTTGTTCATGCAATCATCCTGCCACCGGAAAGCGGTTTACTGCCTTGGGGGTCCGGCCCTCGGACGGCGGTAGCGGCCGGGTTTGCGGCCAAGCGGAGGGCGGAGGAGTCCGCGAAAGCAAAAGGCCCCGGTCCGAGGACCGGGGCCAAACGCGGAGACGGGGGGATTTGAACCCCCGGTGGAGTTGTGCCCCACACTTCATTAGCAGTGAAGCCCATTCGGCCGCTCTGGCACGTCTCCAATTGCTATTCCTAGCCCACCAAGGATACGCAGAACGTGCCATTCAGCGCAAAACGGCCGGTATGGCACGCCAAAAACGCGTCCGGCCGTGCACATTACCCGAGTTTTTGTCCAGATAATGCGGGCTCGAGGGGCCTTAACCCGCGATATGTGGACAAAAACTCCAGGGAGGCGGCGCGAAAAACTCCAGGGAGGTTGGCGATAACGTCCCGAAGGGGCTCGTGGTCAGGCCGTGCCCTCCGCCAGCGCCTTCCACAGGAAGTGCTGGCTGCGGCCCTGGAGCGCGGCGGCCTGCCGGTTGTCCGAGGCGCCGGCGTGCCCGCCCTCCAGTGCTTCGTGGAACCAGACGTTGGGAATGCCCATCGCCAGCATGCGTGCGGCCATCTTCCGGGCCTGCACGGGGCCCACCCGGTCATCGGACGTTGCGGTCCAGATGAAGGTTTCCGGGTAGTCCACGCCGTCCCTCAGCTGGTGGTAGGGCGAGAACGTTTTGATGAACTCCCAGTGCGCGGGCAGGTCTGGGTCCCCGTACTCGGCAATCCACGAGTGGCCCGCCGAGAGCTTGGTGTACCGGCGCATGTCCAGCAGCGGCACTCCGCAGGACACGGCGCCGAACAGCTCCGGGAACCGAGTCAGCATGTTGCCCACGAGCAGTCCGCCGTTGGAGCCGCCGACGCAGCCCAGGCGCTCCCTGCTGGTGACGCCCCGCGAGATCAGGTCCCGAGCCACCGCCGCAAAGTCCTCATAGGCGCGGTGCCGGTTTTCCTGCAGCGCGGCCCGGTGCCATGAGGGACCGTACTCGCCGCCGCCACGGATGTTGGCCACGACGTACACGCCGCCCCGGCTGTGCCCCTCGGCGCCGCCGTCGCCTGGAACCGCCGCCGTGCGCCGCTCCAGCCAGGCCCGGCCGACGGTGCCGCTGTATGCCGGCGTGCGCGAGACCTCGAAGCCGCCGTAGCCGGAGAGCTGCGTGGGGTTCTGCCCGTCGAGCACCAGGCTGCGCGCCGCCACCTGGAAGTACGGCACCTTCGTGCCGTCCGCCGAGACGGCGAAGTGCTGCTGCACTTCGTAGTCGGTTTCATTGAAGAACGACGGCGATACCTTCACCACCGCATGGCTGCTCACCACGCCTGCCACTGAGGTCGCGGTCGCCCCGTTGACTGTCCCGCGGGTCAGCGTGCCGCGTGTCAGGGTGCTCGGCGTCGTGAAACCGGTGGCCACGAGCCAGAAGTCGTCCCCGGACCCGTCTACCGCTTCGTCGTCCACGGCGAAGGCATTGACGTCGTGCAGCGGCGGGCAGGCGTCCAGCAGCGAGGACCCCCACGAGTCGGCAGGGTCCAGCACCCGGATTTCCGAGGACACATCCTTCAGCAGGTTCAGCAGCAGGAAGTTCCGCGTCCAGCTCCAGGACTGCAGGGAGGTGTGCGCGTCCGGTGCGAAGAGCACCGTCAGGTCGCGCTGGCCGGCCAGGTACGCCTGGAAATCAGCCGCGACCAGGGACCCTGCCGCATAGGTGCTGCCGTTCACCGTCCAGTCGCGCTGCGGCCGGAACAGCAGCCATTCCCGGTGCACACCCGTGTTCACATCGGTGGGCACGTCCACGGGCACCCAGTCACCGTCCTGCAGCACGAAGGTGCGGCGGTTGAAGAAGTCGATCCAGTCCACCGCGAACGTGCGCTCAAAGCCGGGCGTGGAGTCGTGGGCCACGATCGCCATCATGTGGTCCTCGGCGATCTCGAAGACGCGCGGCGCGTCCGTCAGGTCCTGGCCCCGGCGGAGCCGCACCGCGGTCCTGGCGTACGAGGACGCCGTGCGCGGGAGATCCCCGGCGGTGCTGGCGACCAGCAGCGTGTCCGCATCGAGCCACGAGACGTTCCCTTTCGCCGTCGGGAGGTCAAAGCCGCCGGCGGCGGAATCAACAAAGGCCCGGGTCTCGACGTCGAACTCGCGGTAGCGGTTGGCGTCGCCGCCGTCGGGGGACAGTGCCACCAGTGCGCGCCGGTACGGCTCCCCGGGTTCGGGGCGGAGCAGGTTTGCCCCGTGGAAGACCCATTCCACGCCGTCGGCGGATGCCAGGGCAGCGACGTCGAGCAGCACGTCCCACTCCGGGGCGTCACTGCAGTAGCTGTCCCAGGTGGTCCGGCGCCACAGACCCTTGGGGTTCTGCCGGTCCTTCCAGAAGTTGTAGTACCACTCGCCGTGCTTGCTCACCATGGCGATCTTGTCCGTGGAGTCCAGCACCTCGAGGATGTCGCCCTCGAGCTTGGCATAGTCGGCGTCCTCCAGCAGGTCCTCGGTGCGGGCATTCTGCTCGCGCACCCAGGCCAGCTGTTCCTCGCCGTAGATGTCCTCCAGCCAGATGTTCTCGTCGGTGGGCGCGGGCGCGGTCTCGGTGGGGACGGCGTCTGACGCGGGGGCAGAATCAGCTGCAGTGGTGGTCATGCGCCCATCCAAACAACATCCCCGCTCAGCTAGCAAGTCACATGCCGATACTCTGGAAGGCGTGGTTATTTCGCAGAGCATCCGGACGGCCCTTATTGGCGCCGGGCCGAGGGGTACCAGCGTGCTGGAACGGTTGCTCGCCAACTGGTCCGCCGCCCGCCCTGCCGGAGCCCGCCTGCATATCGACGTCGTTGATCCGTTTCCGGCCGGTCCGGGACACGTCTGGCAGCCGGGCCAGTCCCGCCTCTACCTGATGAACACGCAGTCGTTCTACCCCACGCTGGTTCCCGAGGACACGGGACTGGCCGCGCCGGTGGCCGGCACCACCTTCGACCGCTGGCGGACCACCCAGCAGCGAAGCCCTCTGCCGGAGCTCTCCGACGACGAGCGGGAGGAACTCGCCGCGCTGGGTTCCGGCGACTTCCCCAGCCGCGCCATCTACGGCCGCTACCTGCGGTCCACGTTCGAGGAGCTGCTCGCCGCAGTGCCTGACGGCGTCACCATCGACGTGCACCAGGCGACGGCTACCGCCGCGCGCCGGCAGCCGGACGGAAGGTTCAAGATCGAACTGGACGGGGGCGGACCGGACGCGGGCGGACCGAACGGCGGCGGGGCGCTCACCGTCGATTCGGTGGTCCTCGCTCTGGGCCACCTCGCCTCCCGCCTCAGCCCCGAACAGCGCGAACTGCAGGCGGCCGCCGCGCAATTCGGCCTGCGCTACCTGCCGCCGGCCGTTCCGGCCGACGTCGATTGGAGCGTAATTCCCGCGCAGGAACCAGTGCTGGTTCGCGGTATGGGCCTGAACTTCTTCGACGTGATGGGCCAGCTTACGGAGGGCCGGGGCGGGAAGTTCGTGGAGGCCGGTGACGGCCTCGAGTACCTGCCCTCGGGCCAGGAGCCGTTGATCTTCGCCGCGTCCCGGCGGGGAACGCCCTACCGGACCAAGGCCAACCTCGCGGGCTACTATCCGGCGTCGGTCACGCTCCGCTACTTCACCGGGAAGGCGCTGCAGAGGTTCGCGGCGGCCGGTATTGTCCCGGCGTTCGACCATGACCTGTGGCCGCTCCTGCACCGGGACGCGCTCTGGGCCTACTACACCACCCTGGTGCGCTCGCATCCGGACACCGTGCCGGACCATGCCGCGTTTTTGAAGGAGCTGGACCACGCCCTGCATCCGCATGCCCACGGCATTGGCCGGTGGGAGGAGGAGTTCAACGCCATCGTCGGCCGGCATGTCCCCCTGGACAGCAGGCTGAACCTGCGCGGCCTTGCCGCCCCGCTGGCCGGGCGGACTTTCGCTTCACGAGCTGAGCTGGGTGCCGCCGTCGTTGACTACCTCGACGACGACGCCCGGCGTTCTTCGCGTGGGGAGGACGATCCCGTCAAGATGGCCATCGGCGCGCTGCACCATGGCCGTGCCGTGCTGAAGTCGGTGGTTGCCGACGGCGGCATCACCGACGAGTCATGGGTCGCCGGCCTGCGGGGCTGGTTTGAGTCCTTGGTGGAGGGCCTTGCCAGCGGTCCGCCGGCGCTGCGCGCCGAGCAGCTGGCGGCGCTGGCACGGGCCGGAATTGTCAGCTTCGTGGGGCCGGATCCCAAGTTCGGCGTGGACCGGGGTAAGCGGGCCTTCACCGCCGCCTCGCCGTGGGTCAGGGGCGGGCCCGCGGAAGCACGCACGCTGGTGGAGGCACTGGCACCGGCCAACAGGGTGGCCCTCAACGAGTCGCCGCTGCTGGAACAGCTCCTTGCCGACGGGCTCGTGCGGCCGCGGACCATGATGACGGTGGAAGGCACGCCGGTGCAGTCCTCCGGGCTCGACGTCCGTCCGCACCCCTACCGCCCGGTGGCAGCCAACGGCGAGGTGAGCGGCCGGCTGTACGTGCTGGGGCTCCAGCTCTCGGCCTCCCAGTGGGGGACAGCCATAGCCGCCGAAGCAGCCCAGCAGGCTGGTCCCGTCTACCCCAGCGGGCAGCGCACCCTGCGCGACGCCGACGAGATCGCCCGCGACATCCTCGGCCTGGCCCCCAACACTTCCGCAGTTCCCGGCGCCTGATCGGGAACGCTCCCGCAGCCCCCGTCGTGACACCACCCTCTGGCCGCACAAAGAAATGCCGGCCGGCAGCTTCGCGGGAAGCTGACGGCCGGCATTTATTAGGGGAATGTGCCTACAGTGCGCCCTGTCCGCCGGTCTCGGCGTCGCCGGTGCCGCCCTGTCCCGTGTCCGCCACGAGCTTGAACCTCGCCCCGGTGGGGTCCGTCAGCGTGGCCATTCGGCCGTGGGGAGTGTCATCCGGTCCGTCAATCACCGTCGCTCCCATGTTCACGGCCTTGTCAGTGGCGGCGTCGGCGTCCGTCACGGCGAAATAGACGACCCAGTTGGAGGGCACCTGGGCGGGAAGATCGGACGAGGCGTCATAGATCCCGGCCTTGGCCTCCCGGCCGGCACCCAGCGTGGTGTAACGGAACTCCGGGGTGTCGCTCATGACGTCGGTATCCCAGCCAAACACCTCCTGATAGAACTTCACCGCGGCGTCGTAGTCCTTGGTGTGAAGTTCGTGCCAGGCCGGGGCGCCCGGCTCGCCAACAAGCTCGTAGCCGCGCATCTCCCGCGGCTGCCACACGCCGATTGCGGCGCCCGAGGCATCGCCAAAGAACGCCATGTGGCCCTGTTCCGGGACGTCCATGGGCTCCATGTACACCTGGCCGCCGTTTGCGGAAACCGCTGCGGCTGTGGCGGCGGCGTCGTCGGACCACAGATAGGTGGACCACGCGTCCGGCATGCCCGCCTGGTCCTCCTGCTTCTGCATGATGCCGGCCACGGTCTTGCCGTTCTTTGTGGCGGTGATGTAGCCGCCGTACTTTTCCTGGTCTCCGGTCTGGAAGTCCCAGCCGAACAGTTCGCCATAGAACTGTTTCGCCTGGTTGGCGTCGGTGGTCATGAGGTCGACCCAGCAGGGGGCGCCGGGAGTGGGTTCGGGCGTAGGCATGGACTGCTCCTGGTGTGGTTTGCGGGACATCCCCGCAGGTCATGGAGGTGCTACGGACAGAACCGACACTATGCCGGGGGTGTGACAGTTTCAATGGGGCTAGCCAGAGCAATGCGGCCAGCCAGAGCAGCGGGGCCAGTCAGCGCGGGACGGCCACTCAGCGCTGGTCCGAGTATGACGTGGCCGGCTCCTGGTCGTCGTCAGCCTCGATCCACGCGATGAAGTCCTTCAGCGACATGCACCAGTAGTAGTCCGAGTACCTCAGGCCCTGCTTCTCAGCCTTGCTCATGACCTCGACCCCCACATGCGACGGTGGATGCGGAAGCTCTTCCCCGCGGGTTGCGGGAAGGAGCGGTGCTGATACAAGTGAACGCCTTCCGGCAGGGCCGCGCATGAGTGGCGCGTACTCGAATTCTGCAGGGCAGGTACTCGGATTACCTGATTTTCGGGCCCCCGCCCGTACCCCTACTTGCCCGTACGAAGCACCCCTACTTGCTGACGCAAAAGGCCGGCCAAGCCAATCTTTCGATTGGCCCGGCCGGCCCTCAAAATGGCCGTCAGTGTACGGCTTTCGCACGGCACTGACTCCTGCGCGGAAGGTAAGAGATTCGAACTCTTGGTACGGGGTTACCGCACACTGGTTTTCAAGACCAGCTCCTTCGGCCGCTCGGACAACCTTCCCTAACTAGTAGTGTTTCATAGGCAGTTGGCTGCAACAAAAACCGCCGCGTGGCAGTTGTCGCCGGTGCACAGTATTTTTGGGGCAGGAATCAGCTAGAAATCGGGAGTTCGCCATGAAAGCCGTCTTTATCTCGGAGCCCGGCGGGCCGGAAGTGCTGGAAATCCGTGAGGTGCCGGCTCCCAAGCCGGGCCACGGCGAGGTCCTCATCGATGTGGTGGCGGCGGGACTGAACCGCGCTGACGTCCAGCAGCGCAGGGGCTTCTACCCGCCACCGCCGGGTGCTTCGGAAATTCCCGGGCTGGAGGTTTCCGGCAGGATCGCGGGCTTCGGCCCGGGCGTTGCCAAGCCGTTTTCCATCGGGGACAAGGTGGTGGCCCTGCTGTCCGGCGGCGGCTACGCCCAGCAGGTCGCGGTGCCGTCGGAGCAGGTGCTGAGGATTCCCGACGGCGTCGACCTGGTGACCGCTGCCGCCCTGCCTGAGGTGGCGGCAACGGTGTATTCAAACCTGGTCATGACGGCGCAACTGCAGCCGGGGGAGACGGTCCTGATCCACGGGGCCACGGGAGGCATTGGCACCATGGCCATCCAGCTCGCCAAGGCGTTGGGCGCCACCGTGGCCACCACCGCGGGGACCGACGAAAAAGTCAGCACCGCCAAGGCCTTCCTCGGTGCCGACATCGCCATCAACTACGCAGAGGAGGACTTCGCCGAGAGCCTCCGCGCCCAGAACGGGGGCAAGGGTGCCGACGTCATCCTCGACGTCGTGGGCGCCAAGTACCTGCAGAAAAACGTGGACGCACTGGCGGACTACGGCCGGCTTGTCGTCATCGGGCTGCAGGGAGGCGCCAAGGGCGAACTGGACCTGGGGCAGCTGCTGCGAAAGCGCGCGGCCGTCGTCGCCACGGCCCTCCGTCCCCGTCCGGCTGCGGAGAAGGGCGTCATCATGGCGGCGGTCCGGGACTCCGTATGGCCCCTCGTCACTGACGGGCGGATCCAGCCGCTGGTGGCCAAGACGTTCCCGCTGGACCAGGCCAGGGCGGCCCACAAGTACTTCGATTCCGGCGAGCACGTGGGCAAAGTCCTGCTGCTGATGTAACAGCGCCTCGGTAGATACTCAGTATTGCCATCCACGAAGACTCCGGCTAGGCTCGTGGCATACGCGGTATGCACACGTCTTGGGGGCGTGTGCATGCCGCTGACTTCCAGCCAAGGAGCCAGATGTCCATCCGCCACAGCCTCCTCGCCCTCCTCCAGGACCAGCCGCGTTACGGCTACCAGCTCAGGGTCGAATTCGAAGACCGCACCGGTTCCACCTGGCCGCTGAACATCGGGCAGGTGTACACCACGCTTGACCGGCTGGAACGTGACGGCCTGGTCAGCAACGACGGCGGCGACGGCGAAGGCCACGTCGTGTACAGCATCACCGACGCCGGCAGGGCAGAGGTCCAGGGCTGGTTCGCGACGCCGGTGGAACGCAGCAACCCGCCGCGGAACGAGCTCGCCATCAAACTTGCGCTCGCCGTCACCCTGCCGGGCGTGGACGTGGCAGCCATCATCCAGGCCCAGCGCGCCGCTTCCATGCGTGCCCTGCAGGACTATACGAAGGCGCGGCGGGACACCGCCGCCAACCAGCGGGCAGCAGACACGGCCTGGCTGCTGGTGCTGGATTCGCTGATCTTCCAGACCGAGGCCGAGATCCGCTGGCTGGACCTATGCGAGGCCCGGATGGTGCAGCTTGCACAGGCTTCCGGCACGCGCAGCCAGGCACGTAAACCGTCCAACGGGGTCGCTGTGGAAGAGGCTGCCCCGCTCACAGCGGAGAACCGCCGGTGAGCGTGCAGGGGACCCAGCAGGTCCTTGAACTCGCGAAGGTCAGCAGGACGTTCGGCCAGGGAGCGACGGCGGTCGCCGCGCTGCGGGATGTTGACCTCACCGTCAACGCCGGGGAATTCGTTGCGGTGATGGGGCCGTCCGGTTCCGGAAAATCATCCCTGCTGGCGCTGGCCGGCGGACTGGACCGGCCGACGTCGGGCGGCGTCTTTGTGGAGTCAACGCCCCTGGCGGGGCTGGGACTGAACGCGCTGGCACGGCTCCGCCGCCGTGCCGTGGGGTACGTCTTCCAGGACTTCAACCTGGTCCCGACGCTGTCGGCCGCCGAAAATGTCGCCCTGCCGCTCGAGCTCGACGGCGTGCCGGCCAGGAAAGCGCACCGGCAGGCACTGGATGCCCTGCGGCAGGTGGGCATCCCGGAGCTGGCAGACCGGTTCATGGACGAAATGTCCGGCGGCCAGCAGCAGCGCGTGGCCATTGCGCGAGCCATCGTGGGGAGCCGGCGGCTGATCCTCGCCGACGAACCCACCGGCGCGCTTGACTCCACGACAGGCCACGGCGTGATGGAGGTCCTCCGCTCCCGGGCCGACGCCGGCGCCGCCGTCATGCTGGTCACGCACGAGGCGCGCCACGCAGCGTGGGCCGACCGTGTGGTGTTTATCCGCGACGGCAGGATCGTGGACGAGGCAGCGGCGATGCACGATCCCGCCGTTCTTCTGGCGCCGGTTGGCCGCTGAGATGGCCCTTGACGTTGCGCCCGTGCCTCACGGCCGCTGGCACAGTTACCGCCTTGCTCTGCGGATGGCGCGCCGCGACATCAGCCGGCACCGCGGCCGGTCACTCCTGATCATCATGCTGATCCTGCTGCCCGTTGCCGGCATGACCGGTGCTGCGGCCCTGGCGCAGAGCATGGAGGAAACGCCGGCGGAACGGGTGCAGTACCAGCTGGGCAGCACCCAGGCCCGGTTCCGCACCATGTACGCGTCGAACGCCGAGACCGTGCAGGATCCCGTGCTTGAGACGGCCGCCTTGACACGGAACTTCACCAGCGATCCAGACTTCAAGGCACGGAACCCGCGGGACGCCATCCCCGGCGGGTACGAAGTCCTGACCGAGACCCAGCTGACGCTCACGGTCCGCGCCCGTGCGTCCGGTGTGGGCACGTCCGATGTCCCGGTGATGGCCAAGGCCGTCGATGCCCTGAACCCCGCCTTCGGCGGCAAATACACACTCCTGGACGGCAGGCCCGCTGCTGCCAACGGCGAAATCCTTGCCTCCCCTGGAGCGCTGGAACGCTTCGGAATCCGCGTCGGGGACAGGCTGACGACGGCGGACGGCACCTTTGCCGTCGTCGGCACGCTCCGGGATGCCACCTACTCGGACGGCAACCCCGTGCTGTTTCTCAAGCCCGGCCAGGCGGCGATGGACAGCCCGGCTGCCCAAGGGAACCCGCTCGCTGAAACGATGTACTACCTCGTGGGTTCAAAGCCCGTGACGTGGGACCAGATCCGTGGCCTGAACCGGTCAGGCATCGCTGTGCTCTCCAGAGCCGTGGCACTCGATCCGCCGCACGTCGCGGGCAGCGGGGTGGCCAGCTCCGGTGCCATGCCCGCCGCCGGCTACGTTGCCGGCGCGCTGATCGCAGCCCTTGCCCTGCTCGAAGTGGGCCTCCTGGCCGGGGCAGCGTTTGCCGTGGGAGCCAAGCGCCAGGTCCGTGAGCTTGCCCTGCTTGCCGCCAACGGTGCGGAAGCGCCCGCTGTCCGCGCGGTGGTGACCGCCGCCGGGCTGTGGCTTGGGACCATCGCGGTGGTCGTCGGCGTCGGGATCGGGGCCGGCGGGGCCGCCGCGGTGGTGGGCATAGCAAGGCACCTGGGCTCCGTCCGCTTTCCAGGCTTCCACCTGGACATCCTGCCCGCCGCGGCGGCCATGGCGATGGGCCTGCTGGCATGTTTTCTGGCGGCAGTGGTTCCTGCCCGTCAGGTTGCCCGGCAGGCTGCGCTCGGCGCGCTGAAGTCCGGCCGCGCACCAGCCGTGTCCGGGCCGTGGCCGGGGCGGCTGGGCGCGGGGCTACTGGTTCTGGCAGTCATCTGCCTGGCGGCCGGGCACATGCTGGGGCTGGCCGGGGATCTGGACGCCGTCGCTGCCCGGACTCCGCTGGTTGCGGCTTTGCTCACCGGCGGCGCGGTCCTGGCGGTGGCAGCCCTCGTGCTGCTCACCGGGACGTTCGTGCGGGTCCTGACTGCACGTACCGCGTGGATGCCGTTGCCGCTGCGGATGGCCGCCCGGGACTCCGCCAGGAACCGGAGCCGCACCGTGCCGGCCGTGGCCGCTGTCCTCGCCGCAGCAACGCTGGCCAGCGCCGCGATGGTCCTCTCGGCAAGCCAGATGGACGAAGCAAAACGCACACATATGTGGGCTGCCCACGAAAACCAGGTCACGCTGCCGCTGGAAACCGCGCCCGTGGGTGACCCGGGCGGTCCCGCCGCCCAGGCCATCGACCCGGCTGCGGTGGCCGCCGCACTGCGGAATGAACTCAGCACCGTGCAGTGGACGCAGGTCCTGAAGAGCCCGGTGACCAGCAAGTGCGACAGGAGGGCCGCGGCCGATGGATCCGCTCCCGCCGGTGGTGACAGCGCGGACTGCCTGCAGTACAAGCTGGCAGTGCCGGCGGGCCACGAGTGCCCTGCGACGCCGCAGGGCCGGGTCCTGGACGGGAGCGACTGGCGGTGCAACGGATCGATGTTCCCGGCCGGCGTGTCCGGACAGCTGCCGCAGCTGGTGGTGGGCGGCGTCGACGAGCTGCGGGCAGTGCTGGGCCGCGACCCCAGTCCTACCGCGGTGGACGCGCTGAACACCGGTGGAATGGTGGTCAGCAATCCGGTCTTCGAAAAGGACGGGAAGACCACGCTCCAGTCCTACGACGTGCGCCAGTCCGTTCCGGGCCCCGGTTCCGTCGCTGCCCACAAGGCCCTGGGCGCCTCAGAGCTGCCCGCAGTCGTGGAGGTGCCAGACGTCCCGGTCCCGTTCTACGGAGTCATTCAGCCGGGCACGGCGTCCAGGCTGGGTATCCACTTCGACAACTCCGTGATGCTGGCCCAGCTGTCCGCCTACCCGGAAGCCGCCGAGCAGGACAGGGCATCGGCGGCGCTGGCGCACGTTTACCGGATCCAGGCCATGGGCTTTTACGTTGAGCCGGGAGCGGACCGTACGGGCTCCGAGCTGCTGTGGCTGATCGTGGGCACCAGTGCACTCATTACCCTCAGCGCCGCCGGCATCACCACAGGCCTGGCGCTCGCCGATGCCCGGGCTGACCACATGACGCTTGCCGGAGTCGGGGCACCGCCGCGGCTGCGAAAGGCGCTGGCGGGCGCGCAGTCGCTCATGACCGCGTCCCTGGGCACCTCGTTGGGAGTGGCCGCCGGGGTGGTGCCCGCAGTCCTGCTCATCGGGGCCACCCGGATGTTCGCGGTGCCCGTGGTTCCCTGGCTGCCGCTGCTTGCCCTGCTCGTTGCCGTCCCGCTGACCGGCAGTGCACTGGCCTGGGTTTTCGCCCGCGCCCGTCTGCCGGTGTCCCGCCGAAGCGCTGGCACCTAGTAGCCTCCGCAATGCCAGCTGAATTGGCCCCGGACAGTCCTGGACAGGGCGGCAGCCCTCCGCTCACCGCGGCGTCGCGACCGCTCGTCGATTCCTCCGGCAGCACCCGGCAAATGGCCGCGGCTGACGGTAGCCACCTTGGTAGGGTGCCGGTGGCACACTCCGTGCCAGCTGGGAATCTCAAGGAGGAAACATGGGCACCATGCCTGAGGACGGGATCCGAAGGGCGGACGGGGGACTCAATCCCCCCGCCGACGAATTGCTGCCGCCGACGTCGGTGGATGACGCGGTCCGCGGCGCCGAGGAGCGCAGATGGACACCTGCCAAGATCGCCGTCTGGGTAGCCATCGCGCTCCTGGGTGGCGTGGCCTGGTTCATGCTGGCACTGGTCAGGGGCGAGACCGTCAACGCCATCTGGTTCGTGTTCGCCTCGGTGTGCACCTACCTGATCGGCTACCGCTTCTATTCGAAGGTCATCGAGCGCTATCTGCTGAAGCCGGACGACCGTCGCGCCACGCCGGCGGAGTACAAAGCCGACGGCAAGGACTATGTCCGCACGGACCGCAACGTCCTTTTCGGGCACCACTTCGCCGCCATCGCCGGGGCCGGCCCGCTGGTGGGGCCCGTCATCGCCGCCCAGATGGGGTACCTCCCCGGCACCATCTGGATCATTCTCGGCGTCGTCCTCGCGGGCGCTGTCCAGGATTATCTGGTCATGTTCTTCTCCATGCGCCGCGGCGGCCGTTCCCTCGGCCAGATGGCACGTGAGGAGCTTGGCGTCATCGGCGGCACCGCCGCCCTCGCGGCAACCCTGCTCATCATGGTGATCATCGTCGCGATCCTGGCGCTCGTCGTCGTGAATGCCCTGGGGGAGAGCCCCTGGGGCGTCTTCTCCGTAGGCATGACCATCCCGATCGCGCTCTTCATGGGTGTGTACCTGAGGTATCTGCGTCCGGGCAAGGTCATGGAGGTTTCCATCATCGGCTTCGTCCTGCTCATGGCCGCCATCATCGGCGGCGGCGCGGTGGCCGGCACCGAATGGGGCGCGGCGTTCTTCCACCTGGACAAGGTCACCATCGCGTGGGGCCTCATCGTCTACGGCTTCATCGCGGCCATCCTTCCGGTGTGGCTCCTTTTGGCACCCCGGGACTACCTCTCAACGTTCATGAAGATCGGCGTGATCGCGATGCTGGCCCTGGCCATCATCGTGGTGCGTCCGGAAATCACCGTTCCCGCCTTCAGCGAGTTCGCGGGCCGCGAGAACGGGCCGGTCTTCTCCGGCGCCCTGTTCCCGTTCCTGTTCGTGACCATCGCCTGCGGCGCGCTGTCCGGCTTCCACGCCCTGATTTCCTCCGGCACCACGCCGAAGCTCATCGAGAAGGAACGCCAGACGAGGTTCATCGGCTACGGCGGCATGCTGATGGAATCCTTCGTCGCCATCATGGCGCTCGTCGCGGCGATCTCGATCGACCGCGGGATCTACTTCGCCATGAACGCGCCCGCGGCGCTGACCGGAGGGACCGTGGAGACGGCGGCCCAGTGGGTCAACGGACTCGGCCTCGCCGGCGTCAACATCACTCCCGACGTCTTGGCCCAGACCGCCGCGAACGTAGGCGAGGAAAGCATCGTCTCGCGCTCCGGCGGCGCGCCAACACTGGCCGTTGGTCTTGCCCACATCATGCAGCAGTTCATCGGCGGCACCGGCATGATGGCCTTCTGGTACCACTTCGCCATCATGTTCGAGGCGCTGTTCATCCTCACGGCGGTCGACGCCGGAACGCGCGTTGCGCGGTTCATGCTGCAGGATTCGATCGGGAACTTTGCCCCGAAGTTCAAGGAAGCGTCCTGGCGGCCCGGCGCGTGGCTTTGTACGGCGATCATGGTCGGCGCCTGGGGCGCCGTGCTGCTGATGGGCGTCACCGACCCGCTGGGCGGCATCAACACTCTCTTCCCGCTGTTCGGCATCGCCAACCAGCTGCTGGCAGCGATCGCCCTCGCAGTGTGCATGGCCATCGCGGCGAAGCGCGGCTCCTTCAGGTACCTGTGGATTGTGGCCGTCCCGCTGGCGTTCACCGCCGTCGTCACCATCACGGCAAGCATCCATAAGATCTTCTCCTCCGTCCCGGCGGTGGGGTACTTCGCCAACAACGCGGCCTTCAGTAAGGCCCTGGCCGACGGAAAAACCTCCTTCGGTACTGCCAAGACCACGGCGGCCATGGAAGCGGTGGTCCGCAACACCATGATCCAGGGCTGGCTGTCCATCATTTTCGTCGTCCTGAGCATCGTCGTCATCGTCACCGCGGTGCTGGCCACGGTGAAGGCGTACCGGAATACGGCTGCGGGGATTCCCAACGTCAATAACGAGGACCGGCCGCATCCGTCTCGTGTCTACGCGCCCGCCGGGCTGATCCCCACGCCCGCCGAACGGGAGCTCATGTCGGAATGGAGCAAACTGCCCGCCGACATGCGGGTTGAGCGGGCGGGCCACCACTGATGAGCGCGGGAGCCCGGTTGGGAGGCCTGCTGCCCCCGGTAGCGGAGGCCTTTCGCGGCGCCGCGCGTTACCTGGCGGGAGTCATGGGCGCCGACGCCTACCGGAAGTACCTGGAGCACCATGCGGCGGCCGGCCACGGCACGCTTCCGATGGACGAGCGGGCGTTCTGGCGGGACCGGACGGACCGCCAGGACAGCAACCCGCAGGGCAGGTGCTGCTGAGCATGGGAGCCCCGCCGGCCGGGCTCGCCGTCCGCAGGATCGGGCCGGCCGATGCTGGCGCGCTCGTTGCGCTGGCTGCCACGGACAACCTCTTTGACGAGGACCCGGGGACCGCGCCGTCGGGGGAATTAACGCCCGACGGCGCCCGGGACTTCCTCGCGGACCCCTCGGTTCTCTTCTGGTTGGCAGAGGCCGGGGGACAGACTTTGGGCTTCCTGCACTGCTGCATCCAGCGGCGCCGGACGCCCGGCCCGTGGGCCGAGCTGCTGCTGATGGAGATGGGAACCCGTGTCGCGTGGCGCCGCCGGGGCATTGGCCGGGCGCTGGTCGCGACGATGGAGGCATGGATGAGGGGAAACGGCGTGGGGGAAGTATGGGTCCCTGCCAACACCTACGCCGTCGGTTTCTACCGCAAATGCGGTTTCGCTACGGACGAAGGCGAAATCCTGGTCAAGGAGCTTCATTGACTGGACTCGGCGTTCCGGGCCCGTGAGAGTATGAACGCATGAGCGATCCCGAAGACACTCAACCCGCCCAGGCAGCCGGTCCGCAGGCCGCCGTCGAGCCCGGTCCGCCGGGCGCTCAGCCCGCACCGGAGCCCGCAGCGCAGCAGCCTGCGGAGCCCGGCATGCCGCCTGCCATGCCGGCGGAAGACGAGGAGCCGGTGGAGGGCACCACCCTGGATGCGGAAACGGCTGGTCACCCCGCGGAGACCGACAAGCCCAAGGCCAACCTGCAGGACCTCGTGGATGAGCCGGCCAAGGTGATGCGAATCGGCACCATGATCCGGCAGCTGCTCGAAGAGGTGAAGTCCGCGCCGTTGGACGACGCCGCGCGCGGCCGCCTGGCGGAGATCCACGAGCGCTCCATCAAGGAGCTCGAGGACGGCCTGGCGCCGGAACTGGTTCAGGAATTGGAACGGATCAGCCTGCCTTTCCCGGACAACGCCACGCCGTCGGACGCCGAGCTGCGGATTGCGCAGGCCCAGCTGGTGGGCTGGCTGGAGGGCCTGTTCCACGGGATCCAGACGGCGGTCGCCGCCCAGCACGCGGCCCGGGAACACACCCTGGCGCAGATGCAGCTCCGGCAGCTTCCGCCGGGCACCGTTATTGCGCCCGGCGTCGTCATTGGTGAAAACGGCGAGCCGCAGCGTGCCAAGGCACCGCAGCCGGGCGACCCGCTGCAGCCGGGCCGGAAGGAAGACTCCGACCATGGCCCCGGCCAGTACCTGTAGGCCTCTTTGGGATTTTTCACGGCCGCCCGGCAAGGGCGGAAAGATGACGCGGAACTTGGCAAGGGCCTGTGGCGCCGTGCCCACGACCGGTTCCACCGCGGGCTGGACCGTTACCACCAGGTGCTCGAGGGCGTGGAGGACGACCAGCTCTACGGAGAGTTGCTGGAGATAGCGAACCAGCTGGCGGTGCTCTCTGGCCGAGTCCGGGGGATCTGCGTCGAGGCGCAGCGGCGGTCGCCCAGCGATGGCCTGGATATTCCGCACAACCTGTCCGGTGTCCACCGCTCACTGTCCAAGGCAGGCAACTCACTCGCCGCCACCGCCGAGGCGGCCGCGATGCTCCGGCTTGCGGTGGGACCTGTGCCCGTCGGCGCGGCCTCGGTCTGGCGCCGCGCGGAAACGGTGTTCGAACAGGTGGCCGACGCCGAGCGGCGGCTGGCGGAGTCCTGATCCGCAGGTATTTCGCCTGCCGCCGAAATATTCCCCGCGGCGGGCCGTTACGCGGCTAGCTTAGCTTCGTCGTATTCCGTCGCTGCAAGTTTGATTGTTGGCAGGATGGAGAAATGACTTCTTCACCCACACTGATGTTCAATGACGGCAACACCATTCCCCAGCTGGGCTACGGGGTGTGGCAGGTTGAAGATGACGTCGCCGAGAAGGTTGTCTTCCAGGCCTTCCAAGCCGGCTTCCGCCACATCGATACCGCCAAAATCTACGGCAATGAATCCGGCGTTGGCCGGGCGATTGCCAGTTCCGGGCTGTCCCCGGAGGAAATCTTCATCACCACCAAGCTGTGGAATGCCGACCAGGGTTATGAATCAACGCTCGCCGCGTTCGAGGAGTCCCTGGCGCGACTTGGCCTGGAAACACTGGACCTGTACCTGATCCACTGGCTCCAGCCCAAGCAGGACAAGTACGTGGACACCTGGAAGGCGCTGATTGAACTTCAGAAGCGCGGCAAGGTTAAGTCTATCGGCGTCTCCAACTTCACCATCGAGGGTCTGCAGCGCATCATCAACGAGACGGGCGTGGTCCCGGCCATCAACCAGGTGGAACTGCACCCGTACTTCAGCCAGGCAGAGCTGCGGGACTTCAACGCGTCCCAAGGCATCCTGACCCAGGCCTGGTCTCCGCTGGGCCAGGGCGGGGAGCTCCTGGAGGACCCGACCATTGCGGGCATCGCACAGAAGCACGGTGCCACCCCGGCGCAGGTGGTCATCGCCTGGCACTTGGCCATCGGCAACGTCGTCATCCCCAAGTCCGTGACGGAGTCCAGGATCCGTGAGAACTTCCACGCCCTGAACGTCACGCTGGACGCCCAGGACGTTGACGCCATCAACGGACTGGACCGTACTGCGGGAGGTAGCGGCAGGATCGGCGCGGACCCGGCTGTCTCCGACTTCGCCTGAGTCGCTAGCGACCCATTCGCAGGGAGGCCCCGCCACGTTCGCTGAAGCGGACGGGGCGGGGCCTCCCGCTGTTTCATTAAGCAGCCAGCTGCTCCCGGTGGACGGCGACGACGTCGATGATGGCCCAGCTGTCCTCGCCAGTGATGCTGCGGCTGGCGAAACGTTCCGCGGCGGACACGGTGTCGAAGACCTCGGTGCGAATCCGGCCGCAGTCGGCGTCGAAGTAAGTTACGTGGAACTCCTGATTAATTTCCATGGCTCCATCGTGCAACCGGGGTCTGACATTTTTGGCAGTTCAGTCCGGCGTGTTGCGTAGACGAAGGACACGTTCCTTCGCGAGCACGGCCGATCGCCGGGTTTTCTCGGCTGCCCTGGCGTACTGCTTCGCCTCTGCAGCGGCGGTTTCACGTTCCTTGCGGGCGGCATCGAGTGAGAGTTCCAGGTTCCGGAGCCGTTGCCGTGCCGCGTTTACTTCCGAGGTGAGCTGGACGAAGGCTGCTGCTGCATCCTCCTGGGCCTGCGCGCGGCGTTCGGCTTCGCCGGCTGCCTCCGCAGCAGCTTCCTCGGCTTCCGCCAGCGCTGCCTGTGCCTTCTCCAACAGGGAGGGCGTCACGGGTCGGGGAGCGGAGCGGACGGCCCGCAGCCGCGGCTTTTCGTGCCCTTCGGCGCCGGTGTGTTCCGTGGCCCTCGGCGGACGGGCGGGTGTGCGCCGACCCGCCGGAGCGCTTGGCGCGGACGGTTCCTCTTGGCGACTCTTCGGCGCCCCAGCCGGCCGCCGCGTCCCACTAGCCGGGGGGTGCGCTGCGTCCGGTCGCTGTGTTCCGCTCGGGGGCGGGGGCGGGGGCGGCGGGAGCTTGCCGAGGGCGGACGGAAGCGCCACGGCGTCGCTAACATCGACCTGGTCCACGCCGTCGGCGGACAGTCCGCGGAGCAGCAGCCCGCTTTCGACGGCGGCGGCAGCCGCCAGGTCCGCAGTTGCGGCCCGCAGTGTCTCTTCCACTTCGGTGGCCACCGCGGCGCTGATCTTCCGGCCATGCTTCTCAGCGGCGAGCCGTGCTTCACCGACGGCGGTTCCGAGGAGCTTCCGCCGCTCCTTGGCGAGCTCCCGCAGGGCCGCGGCATCGAGTGATGCCTGTGCCTCCTGCATGGTTTGGCCGAGGCTCCTGAGCTGCTGCACGGCGTCCGGCCGGTGATGCGCCAGCATGTTGACGGTCCAGCCGGCCACGGAAGGCTTCGGCAGGGTGCGGATCGCCTGTGCAAGAGGTTTGTTGGAGGCGGCGGCGTCCTTGGCGGCGGCAGTGCGGGCGGCGATGAACTCGTCGAACGGAAGCGCGTACAGGGCCAGGGCTGCGCGCTCCAGTTCCTCGTCCATGACAGCCATCATATGTACGGGCGCGCAGGTTTCAGCAGCCCCCTGGGGCGGGGCCATGTCCCGGCGCGTCGGCCGGGCGCCGGTCCGCCCTAATGGGCGGCCAGTCTGCTGCCCGGGCCGCTCTGCCACCTGTCCAGCAGGTAGTGGTACAGCCTGAGGACAGCTTTGTAGAGGCCCACGGCCATGGCATTGAGGAGTAGAACGATCACTTGCACGGCGCCGGCCCCGAGCAGAAGCAGGCCAAGCACTGCGAGCGCCGGCAAAAACATAAGAAATACGGCTATAGCAACGGCGATATAGCCGAGGGCGTAGCTGACGATTGTCGCCTGGTCCACTGGAATCCACCACAACCAGCTCAATGACTCCGGATGCTGCAATCTCCTGTGCAGCTAGGGTGATGTGGTCCCCGGCCGCGAGTGCAGCCGGGGACCACTTAGCGGGAATGAGGATCCGCACGCTATTGATGCTGCACCTGCGCAAAAATGCGCTGTGGCGTTCTCTAAAAGCTCACCGCCCAATAAGCAGCTTTGCGTGTACCGGTATCCCGTCCCGGTCCATGAGGCGTTGACTTTGCTGCCGGTGACCCCTCCTCGACCTCAGTTCCGACGATGGTTGATACCGATTTTTATAGCACCGCCTTCAAAGGCCTGACAAGAGAAATTTGCAGGACGCAGGCAGCCAGTGCTTGCCAGCTACTAAGCATGCTGATTAACTCATCTCTATAGCTGGTGCCACACCCGCGGTACCTGCCTGGTGGAAAGGAAAGTGCGTCATGGGAATTCTTGGATTTCTCCTGCTCGGTCTGATTGCCGGGGCCATTGCAAAAGCCATTCTTCCCGGGAGGCAGGGCGGCGGTTGGATAGTCACCCTCGTCTTGGGCGTCGTCGGGGCAATCCTCGGCGGCTGGATCGGATCGCTGATCTTCGGTGGTGGCCTGGGTGACTTCTTCGACCTGAGGACCTGGCTGCTGTCAATCCTCGGTGCCGTCATTGTTCTTTTGATCTACGGTGCAGTCACCCGGCGAAGCCGGGTCTGACCTGAATTAATAGCCTGGGGATCTCCACGTGGGGGCCGCCCCAATCAAGGGCCGGCCCCCACTGGTTCCCGCGTCTCCGCTGCCACACGCGTATCCGGAGCAGGAGTATCCTCCGGGGGACCACCAGGGGAAAGGGTTCGCGGCCGGACAGGAGGTGAGCATGACGTACGCTGCGGAGGAATGGACCATCCGCCGCCAGGTCATGGGCGTCATCATTGATGTTCTTTCTGCGGTGGCCACAGGCCCTGACGTGCGCCAGAGCCTGTTGCGGCACCTCGAAGAATACCCAGGCAACCCGGAGAAAGCACTGCTGGCACACCTGGCTGACCCGAGCATCGCTGACGACGTCGCATAGAGGCTCCGGCGGCAACGAGGGGAGCTACGACCAGAAATCGGCCGCTTTGGCCGTGTCCTCAGGGAATTCGTACACCTCGCTGACCTTCCCGCCGTTAAGTGCAAATACGAGGACGGCGCGCTGGTCGATGACCGTGCCATTGCGTTGCGCGTGCACCCGCTGGAAGCCGACGGTGTGGTTTTCCCCGCCGATAAGATCGTCCAAGCCGACCTTGACCGTGCCGCCGGATCGCGTGAACAATTCACCGAGGTAGGCGAGTATGGCATCCCGGCCCTGCTTGTCACCGGAAAGACCGCCGCTCCCTCCCAAATGCCAAACGGCGTCCTCGTTGAACAGGCCGGTAAGGGTGTCCATGTCACCTGCGCCGAACGCCTCGTAGCCTCGCCGCACCGGGGCGACATCATCCTGGGTTCCCATTTCTCCACCTCATTGTCGTTGTTGCCGGATCCCAGCGAGGAAAGGTCAAGCCTGCCGGGCGGCGATGTCGATGGGGTGTTTGATGCCCGGGGCCGACGACAACGCGGCAGGGCGGTCCGGGGACCGCAGGGCTTTGACTCTGGCTTTGTCAGGCCGCGCAGGGGCTGTCGCTGACGGCCATCTGTGGTGCGCTCCACTGCCAGGTCGGGGACCTCCTGGTCACTGCACGCGGTGCCGCTGACGTTGCCTGACGGCGGTGCCGCCACCGGCAGCTCCGGACGCCCCTAGACTGTTCCCATGGGCGAGGATGGCGCATCCGCCGGCAGGGCGACATGCCGTACTGGTGGCCGCCGTCGGCTTGCGTCCTTGGCGGCGGCTGCCTCGGCGACGGTCCTCGCGCTGGCGGCCTGCACCGCGCCGGAGCCACAAGGGACTCCCGAAGCACTGCCCATAACAGTGGAGGTGAACCAATCGCGTGACCAGTACGGAAAACAGGCCATCCAGCTTCTCCTCACCAACGTCTCGGACAAGCCCCTGACGGTAGCTGGTGCCAGGCTTGCGTCGCCATTGTTCAAAGGGGTCATCTCCTGGGAGCCGAAGGGTGGCGGCCTCGAACTGCCTCCCAGCCAGCCCAAGAGTCTTCCCGCCGGGCTTCCGGCCCCGGTCTGTGACCGGAGCCCATCAACCACTGGGCAGCCCACCGCCAGTGTGCGGTATTCGCAGCCTGGGCAGACCGGGCTGCGGGAGGTGGCACCCGTCGCCGCGGACCCCTTCGGGGTCCTCGAGCGGAATAATACGGAGCTCTGCCTCGCGGAGGAGGCGGCCGCCGTGGCGGACATCGTCCTGGACCCCCGCCTTGAGGTTGCACCGGACTCCCGCACCGCCGTCGTCCGGCTGGTCATCACCCCGACTCAAACGGACGGGACGCAAACGGACGGGACGCAAACGGACGGGCCGGATGCGGGCGGCGCCGGCCCGGACGTGACGGGGCGGTCGCTGACCATCGAAAGCATTGACGGGACCACCCTGATTGCCGAATCCGCGGAGGAACCCTGGCCGCGGAACGTTGACATCATGCAGGGTGGCCCGCGCTCTGAACTGCGCCTGCGGATCCGGCCTGCCCGTTGCGATCCGCATGCCATCGCCGAAGACAAAGTCGGGACCCTGCTGCCCTTGCGTGTGAGGGCTGGAGAACGCGGGGGGCAGCTGAAGATCGCGGCCGGCACGGTGCTGCGCGGGCAGATCTACGACTTTGTGACGGCGGCGTGCGCCCAGGGCTGAAGGGACAGGCACCACTCTCGTCAGCAGGTCACCGTGCCTTGATATGGGGTGCCGGTCCAGACGTTGCCGGGGCCCGCGGTGTAGATACCCCGGATCTGGTAGGTCCAAGTGCCCTTGGCCGCAGGATGCGCTGAGTAGGACCCCGCTGTTGTCTGCACAGGGACACCGCTGGGGTTTAGCAGGATGAATTCGTAGGCCGTGGCGCCCGGTACCGATCCGTAGTTTGCGACACTGACGGCGAGTGCACGGCCGTTGCCGCAGACGGCGCTAACACTGGCGCTTACGGGTACGGTAAGGGCCAGACTGGACGCTGTGACCTGCCCGGAAGCCGTGCGGCTGAAGGCTGCTTCGGCGATCCCCGGAGCTCCGCTGAGCAGTATGGCAGCAGCAGCAGCGCCGGCGGCGCGCCGCCGGGCCAGGGACACAGTCTTCGTGTCGGAGGGCTGACGGCTACGGGGCACGGGCTGCGGCTTTCATCTGATGGGCTGTTCGGTGTGCGGCTGGAGCCTAGGGTTCCGGGCGCCGCCGCCCGCCGAGTGCGCCTTGCAGTTCCGGCACATGGAGGTCGATGTCCCGCGCCACGCTGGCCGCAGCAGCCATGTCGGCGGCGACCAGGGCCTTCTCCAGTTGTGCGCACAGGTGGCTCATCTGCAGGGCACCGGCCATTGACGATGACGTTAGCAGGCTGAGGGTGGCATCCATCGCCGTATCCCGGTTCCCCACCCCGACGTTCCGGATGATGCGTTCAACGCGCTGGGCCAGGAGGGCTGCGTAATTGTCCGAGAAGGACTCGGCGGCCTCCGTCGAGGATTCCTCGGCCAGGTAACGAAGATGCTCCCCGTCCAGGGTCGGCTTCTGTGCCTCAGCCTGCGGTCTGTGTTTCTGCACCATCCGCCCCGTCCCGGTACCCGTTCAGAGCGTCGGGCCCTTTCCGCCAGATCCTGACCAGCAGGATGAGCACCAGGACGCCGGGAACCGCATACGTCAGGGCCATCAGCACTGCCGGCTGGCGCAGTGTCCGGATCACTGTGCCGAGGTAGGGCACCGTCGCGGCCTGGACGTCCACGGTGTCTCCCTGGATGGTCGCTTCCCAGGGATCGGCGCCGTTGTTCGCGTCCCCCTTGGTCCGCAAAGTGGTGCTGCCGTTCCCGTTGCGGGTGAGCTTGACGATCCTGTGCGTCTCCACGCGCCGGTCCTCCACCGGGATCTTGTAGGTGATGATGTCCCCGGTCTTCAGGGAACTGACCGGCGTGGGAACGGTGACGACGACGTCCCCGGGGTTGATCAGCGGAGCCATCGAGCCGGTAAGCATGGTGCTTGTCTGGTATCCCAGGATCCTGGGGCCGGCGGCCAGGAAAAGGAAGGCTGCGACGGCGACGGCGAGGAGCGCGGCCGCCGCCGTGCGGACCAGCAGGCCGCCGGCCTTGAGCAGCAGCGAGCCTTTGGCCCGGACCGCCGGTCCGGGCGTCCCGGCCGCTGGCGTTGGTGCTGCTGTCATGGCGTGCTGCCTTCCGGAGGGGCCCCTCCGCCGCGGTTCTGGGGCCTGACGACGGAGGGGACGTGTGTGGGTTATTTGTCAGTGCCGGAGCGCTGGGTGCCGGTGAAGGCCAGATCGATGGTGCTGCTCTTGGCCTGGAAAGTGTTGTCGGCGCCTGCGGGCAGGGCCAGGGTGACGCGGAGGTTGTCCGTCTTGCCGGCCGCCACCGTGGTGAGGTTGGCCAGGGCAAGACCGGTGCCGATGACGGCGCGGGAGGCAAGGACACTGCTCGTGCCTCCGGAACACGTGTAGGTGTAGGCCGGGGAGGCACCCGCTTCGGTCCACGGAACGGAGCAGTTGTCGATGGTCAGTTGCAGCCCCAGAGCCGGGTCGGTGTCCAGCTTGGAGGACGTCGGTGCGGTGGTGGTCAGCTTGATGCTGGAGAGCGCCTGGTTGCCAGCGGCATTGGTCAGCGCGACCGCTCGCTGGACGGTGTCGCCGGGCACCAGCCCGGTGGCGGCAACGCTGAGGCGGTTCGCGGCGCCGGAGGCGGCCAGGGCGACGGCCACCGTCCCGGAATCGACGTCGGTGGATGCAGAGGTGGTGGACGTGAAGGCGCCGTAGGTGCCAAGGCCGGCGACGGCGGCTGCGGTGCCCACGAGGGCCAGGGAGGCGACGACCTTGCCGGCGGTGGAGTTCAGGTTGAGACTCATGGTGTGGCGAACGTCCGTTTCTCCAAGGAGTCCGGCCTGCGGACTTCGTATGCCGGTCTTCCGTGCCGGTAACGAACACTGTGCCTTCGTAGACTCAAGGACCCATCCGATGCCGATCAATACTGGCTCAAGAAAACCCGTCCAGCTGGAGGCGGTGCAAGATTGGATCAAAACGGGCCGCGTGGGCGGGCTGGACCACTTCCCGGGACCGCCTGTTTCCGCAACTTCACTGAGACAGGACGCTTTTCGGTGAACTGTCCCGCTTCCGGCATCGTGTCATCGTTGTGGCCGGTCGATCCGACCGCGATGAGGATTGAGGAATGGATCATGAAAAAGAGCATTGGATGTTTGGTCATGTTCGGGGCGGTCGGACTGATCGCACTGACGGGGTGCGGGCAGTCGTCTCCGCCCGCCACAGGGTCGTCCCAACCCGCAGCATCATCGCAGGGCGCTTATGGCTCCGCTCCGACGTCATCGCCGACGGACGGCGCGGCATCCGGACCGGTCCTGAAAACAGGGCACACCTCGCTGGGGACCATTGTGGTGGATGGAAAGGGCATGAGTGTTTACTACTTCGATAAGGACACGGCCAACACGGGCAAGAGCACCTGTAATGCCGGCTGCTCCTCGTTGTGGCCGGCGGTTAAGGCCGCGTCGTCATCGCCGGGGGTGTCCGGGGTGACGGGCAAGGTCGGATCCATCACCCGTGATGACGGCACGATGCAGGCAACTGTCAACGGGCGGCCCGTGTACACATACAGCAAGGATGCTGCGGCAGGCGACGTCAAGGGTCAGGGCGTCGGCGGCATCTGGTGGGCCGTCGCACCGGATGGTGACAAAGTTTCGGGGGCAATGTCCGGGTACTGAGCATCGGAAAGAGCCGCACTGCGACCATAGTCCGTTGTGGCGGCACTCAAATTTTTATAGCCTGGCGCGCAGCAGTGTCAGGCCGCTATCGACGGCACGGATTTCGACGCGGCGGATGTCTGCGGCCGGGATGCTGGTGGTCGCCGTCGGCATTACCACCATCCCGGGATCCGCCGTCCAGCTCGCCACCTGTGTCGTTACGCCACGCGAGTCCACAACCACCAACGCGTACTTCTCTGCCGTGCCATCAACGCCAGTGCCTGGGCTTGACGGATAGCCCGTTGGAGAGGTCCGGTAACTGCACTCCCAGTCGATCCGCGTCCCCCACTCCTGCCCGGCTATGGATCCTTTCGCAGCCAGCGGATTGGCAACGACTGCGGTGAAGTTCAGGGTGCTGACGAATCCCGACTGTGACTGTTTCGCAGGAGGAGCCGACTGCATGGCTTCAGTCGCCGGGACGATAACCGCCAAAGTCACGGCCCCTGACGCCGCGCTGGCGCCGAGCACGAGTCCGGCAACGGCCAGACGCATCCGTTGCCGCCGACGGCGGACCGCTTCTCCCAGCGCGGGAAGCTCGGATGCTCTGGTATCGCCGCCGCGTTCGAGGGCTTGGGCCTCCTCCGCCGACAGGGTGCCCAGCAACGAGGGAAGTCCCGCAAGCTCGGCCACGGCAGCCCTGCAACGGGCGCAGCCGGCCAAGTGCTCCTCAAACTCGCGACGCTCGGACGGGACCAGGGATCCCAGCACATAGACGGCGTCCCACTCGCGGTACTTATCCAATCGGTTCGGGCTCACAGAGTCACCCCTCTCTCCTGCAAAGCCAGCCGCATGGCCCTCAGGGCGTAATGCAGCCTGGACTTCACAGTTCCCTCGGCGATTTGGAGGCTCTCGGCGATTTCAGCCGTCGACTCCCGTTGAAAGTACGAGCGCCGAATGACCTCCCTGTGCTCGGCGGACAGAGCGCTCAGGGCATCCGAAATCAACCACCTGTCCAGAACCCTGTCGATCTGATCAGGCGCGGGAATCTCAGGCAGCCGGGCGGCTCCTGTCTCATGCCGGATTCGGGCGCTTCTCCGGTCATCGATGACCAGATGGCGAGCAACCGTATAAAGCCACGCGCGCACCGCCGGCTGAGAGCGCTGCAAAACCGCCGGATGCCGCCACGCACGGATCAGGGTCTCCTGCACGACGTCGTCCGCCAGCATGCCGTCACTGGTCAGCCCCGTGACGAAGCGACGCAACGCCGCCCCGTAGGCGTCCTGCAGCGAACGCAGTAACTCAGCTTCATAGTCAGGCATCTCTGCCCCCTTAGTGGGAGAACGATGCAGGCCGGTGATTGGTTCATCATGAACTGCGACAGGACCTGCGCCGTATGTCAGAAGGTGCCTGCACCGGCCAGTCACCCGTAGGAAGAAGCGGCTTCCAGTTTCCTTTGCATGTCGCTTCTTGGCGCGCGTCGCTATCGAAGCTGACAGCACCATCGATTTGGTCGGAGTCGACCGTGTAAGCGGCTTCATTCCCGCTTGTCCTCAAACCAGCGAAAAACCCCCCAAAAACCGTGGTTTCTAGGGGGTTTATCCCGAGCTTCCTATCAGAATCGAACTGATGACCTTTTCATTACGAGTGAAACGCTCTACCGACTGAGCTAAGGAAGCACCGCATCAAACAAACCAAAACCGGCCGGTTCATGCAAGAGACAACTGTAATAGAGTCCCGGCGTCCGGGTCAAAATGAGCGCCCCGCAGGCTGAGATTGCCGTTGGCAGGACGTTCATTCTGCCGTCGAACCCGGTTCAGGCCCCCAAAAGCAACGGCAGCGATGCTGGGTCAGGACAACGTGGCGCAGCCTGCCTGCGCACCAGCGGCAAAGGAGCTTGACCATGACACCAGACAGCGCAATTCCCACCGTCAGCGCGGTGGCCCCACGCACCCCCTTTACCGATCCTGACGCGGCAGGGCAGGGCCGGTCCGTCCGGCTGGCGGTGCTGGCCATGGTGGGAACAACCGTGTACGACGGCGGACTCATGGACCGCGCCATGTCCCGCACCCTGGTGGAGCAGGGGGTGCCGGCCGGCTCCGCCCGCTTCGAAGGCATGCTGCGGTACGCGCGGGAGCGCTCCGGCATATCCCGGATGACGGTTTTTGCCGAACTGTTCGACGACGCCGAGGCGGCCGCCAGCGCCAACCGGAGGTTCGAACTGAACTGCGACGAACTCATCGCCGACGGCGGCATCCGCGCGGTTCCCGGTGCGGAGGACACGATCGGCTGGCTTCGTGACGCCGGCATCAAGGTCTGCCTGGCCACCGGCTTCGGGCGCCACACGCAGAACATGTTGCTTGAATCGCTGGGCTGGATGGGACTGGCCGATCTCAGTCTGTGCCCCGCGGACGCCGGCCGGGGCAGGCCGTTCCCGGACATGGTGCTGACAGCGGTCCTGGCACTGGACATCGACGACGTCCGGAAGGTGGCCGTGCTGGGGGACTCCGCGGCAGACATCCATTCCGGCCTGCGCGCCGGGGCATCGGTGGCAGCCGGGGTGCTGACCGGGGCGAACTCCGAGGCGGCATTGCGCGGCGCCGGTGCCACCGACGTCGTGCCCTCCATCAAGGACTTTCCGGCCCTCCTGGAGCGGCGCGCCTCCCGGCCGTGAAGCGCCAGAGTTTTTGAAGCACCCGAGCTAAAAACACGCGACGGCGGCCGTCGCGGCCGGGTGCAGGAGTGGTGGGGAGTCAGCAGACGGTGTTGTCTGCCGGCTCCTTGCCGTCCACGAGGTATTTGTCCACGGCGTTCGTGATGCAGCTGTTGGATCTGCCGTAGGCGGTGTGGCCCTCGCCCCTGTAAGTCAGGAGGGATGCGTTTCCCAGCTGCTTCCGCAGTTCGCTGGCCCACTCCACTGGCGTTGCCGGATCGCCGGTGGTACCGACGACGACGATCGGGGTGGGCCCGCTGTACTTGACGGCGGACGGGGTCCGAACGTTCTTGTACGGCCAGTCCGCGCAGTTCGCCCCGCCGTAGGCGAAAAAGTAGCCCAGCGTGGGAGCGGCCTCGCGGAGCCGCTGGTCCTCGATGCGCATGGCCGCGGGGTCGCTGCTCATGGGGTAGTCCAGGCAGTTGTAGGCACCGAAGGCGAACGTGGTGTTGGAGGTGTACTTGCCGGTCGGTGAACGGTCGGCGCCCAGATCCGCCAGGCGGAGCATGAGGCTGACGTCGCCCTTCATGGCGGCGTCCAATGCCTGCGTCAGGGCAGGCCAGCTTTCATTGCCGTAGAGCGGAACGACGAGGCCGCTGACGAATTCGGTTCCTCCCACCAGGCGGCCGTCCTTGGCCGCGCGCGGAGCCTTAACCACGGATGCGATGAGGCCGCGGATCTGCTGGAGCCCATCGTCGACGGTGCCGCTCAGGGGGCAGCCCTCCTCCCCGAGGCAATGCTCAACATAGGCGCGCAGGGCCTTTTCGAAGGCCGTCGCCTGGCCCATGGTCAGCTCCTCGGCGCTGAGCGAGGGGTCCATGGCACCGTCAAGAACCATGCGTCCCACATTGTAGGGGAACAACGACGCGTACGTGGAGCCGAGGAAGGTGCCGTACGAAAAGCCCATGTAGTTGAGCTTGGAGTCATTGAGCACGGCGCGGAGGACGTCCAGGTCCCTGGCCGCGCTGACGGTGTCGATGTGGCCAAGGACCGCGCCGGTCTGTTCGGCACACTTGGCGGCGATGGCCTTGTTGTCGGCGCGGAGCACGGCCATCCCGGCATCGGTTTCCGGTGTGTAGATCTTGGCCCGGGCCTCGTCCCGCTCCTTGTCGGTGAGGCAGGTGACAGGCGCGGAACGTTTGACGCCGCGCGGGTCGAAGCCCACGAGGTCGTAGTTAGCGCGCACGGTCTCGGAGAAGTGGCTGGTTCCGGCATCCCTGACGAAGTCGTAACCGGAGGCGCCGGGACCGCCCGGGTTGATCAGGAGGCTGCCCTTCTTGTCCCCGGTGCTGGCGATCTTCACCGCAGCGAGTTCGATGGTGTCGCCGGCGGGCTTCGCATAGTCCACGGGCACCTTGACCTTGGCGCACTGCAGCTTGTCCTCGCAGGGCTCCCAGATGACCTTCTGCGAGTAATAGGCCTTGAGCTCCGCCGGGGCGGCCGCCGCTATGGAGGGGTCGGCCTGGCCGGTGGAGCCATTCTGAGCGGACTCACCTTTGGACAGGCCAAGGGCACTGCACGATGCCAACAGCAGGGCCAGCGCCATGGCGCCGGCTACCCGCAGCCCGGCCGCGAGGCTCCGGGGTCGCGGGGACAGAGGCGGTGCAGACATCATGCGGGTTCTCCTTGTGGGCGGCGTCAGCTCGGTCAGGCAAAGCGGTCAGGCAAATGGCGGCGGTGGGCTACTGGATCGGGCTTAGGGCTACTGGATCAGGCTTGCGGCCATTGATTCTACGGCCAACAGGGGAGCCACGTTGGTGGTGGTGATTCGCTTGCGGGCGTTGTTTATGGCGTCCATCCGGGCGAGGGTCACGTCCGGCCCGGACCTTTGGGCGAACTCCTCCAGCTCACTCCTGAGCTCAACGTTCACCAGCTCCACGGCGTTCCCAAGCTGGATAATCAGGACATCCCGGTAAAACGAGAGAAGGTCGGTCAGCGTCCGGTCCAGGGAGTCGGTGACGGAGCGCTTGGCGCGCCGCTTCTGATCGTCTTCGAGCTGCTTCACCTGGCTGCGCATCGCGGGCGGCAGGGTGCCGCTTTCCGGAGCGCCGAGGGTGGCCAGAAGAGCGGCTTTTTCGGCGGCGTCACGCTCCTCGTTGGAGCTCGTGGCCTCCTCGGTGGCGATCTTCACGAGTTTGTCAGCCATCATCACGGCGGCGGTGATGCCACGGAGCCCCAGCGGGAACCGGACGGTCTCCAGCCGCCGTTCCCGGGCCTCGGCGTCGCGGGCCAGGCGCCGGGCGATGCCCACGTGGCTCTGGGCCGCCCGCGCGGCGCGCTCGGCAAGGGCCGGGTCCACGCCGTCGCGCTTCACGAGCAACGCCGCGACGTCAGCCGCCGGCGGCAGGCGCAGCGCCACCGCCCGGCACCTGGACCGGATGGTCACCAGGACGTCCGCGGGGGAGGGCGCGCACAGCATCCAGATGGTGCGCGGGGTGGGCTCCTCGATCGCCTTGAGCAGCACGTTGGTGGTGCGCTCGGCCATGCGGTCGGCGTCCTCCACCACGATGATCCGCCAGCGGGCCGACGACGGCCGGTTGCCCGCGGTGGCCACAAGTTCGCGCGCCTCTTCGATGGTGATGGTCACCTTTTCGGTGCGGACAAAGGAGACGTCGGCGTGGGTCTCACCCAGGATGGTCCGGCAGGCCGGGCAGGTGCCGCAGCCGCGCAGACTCACGTCGTCCTGGTCGCAGTTCAGTGCTGCGGCGAAAGCTTTGGCCGCATTGGAACGGCCCGAACCGGGAGGCCCGGTGAACAGCCAGGCGTGCGTGAGCCCATCGCCCATGGCCGCCTGCCGCAGCTGGGCGACGACGGCCGGCTGCCCCTGCAGGTCATCCCATACGGTCATGGCTGCATGTCCGCTGATGCCAGAAGCTGCTCAACGCGTTCCAGGATCAGTCCCGCGATTTCCTCGACCGGCAGCCCCGCCTCCAGCACCAGGTAGTTCCCGGGCCGGGCCCCGGCAAGGTCGAGGAACGCCTGCCGGATCCGGGCGTGGAACTCGTCGGCCTCGGATTCCAGCCGGTCCTCGGCAGCATCCCCCGCGGTCCGGCGGCTGCGACCTTCGGCCGGGTGGACATCCAGGAGTACCGTCAGGTCCGGCTGCAGCCCGGATGTGGCCCATTCATTGACGCTCCGGACGGCGTCCGTGCCGAGGCCGCGGCCGGCGCCCTGGTATGCCACCGAGGAATCGATGTAGCGGTCCGTCAGCACCACCTCGCCGCGGGCAAGGGCCGGCCTGATGACCTGGCTGGCGTGCGCGGCCCGGGAGGCGGCGAAGATGAGGGCTTCGGTATGGGCGTCGATGTGGCCGTGGCCGTGGTCCAGGACCAGGGAACGGAGCTTCTCGCCGATGGGCGTCCCGCCGGGTTCCCGGGTGCGCAGCACGGTGAGGCCGCGCGATTCCAGCGAGCCGGCCAGCCGGGCCGCTTGCGTTGACTTACCGGCACCGTCACCGCCCTCGAAGGCGATGAAAAGTCCGGAACTCTGCATATTCACTTGTCCAGCCTACCGATTTCCACCACGGTCATGGCCGGTGGGCGCTTCTGTAGACGGCCAGAAGGGGCCGCTTTCCCCGCTGGCAGGCAGCCAAAGTACCCTTTGACCATGAGTCTTTCCGATCAGCATGCCGCATCCCTGTCCGCCGAAACGGTGGTTGTGGCCGCCGGCCGTCCGCCCCGTGAGCACGATGCTCCCGTCAACCCGCCCATCGTGCTTTCCTCCACGTATTTCGGAACCGGCACGCTCGACGACGGCGACCGGGGCTACGGACGCTACTCCAATCCCACGTGGGACCCGTTCGAAGAGGCACTGGGCCAGCTCGAGGGCGCCGCGCTGCCGGGCCTGCTGTACTCCTCCGGCCTGGCGGCGGTCAGCTCCGCTCTCTCCCTGATCCCCAACGGGGGCGTCCTGGTGATGCCGTCCCACAGCTATTCGGGCTCGCTGGTGATGGCTGCCGAGCTGGCGGATAAGGGCTTCCTCGAGCTCCGCACCGTGGACATCGCCGACACCGACGCGGTCCGCGCCCAGATAGCACCGCAGGACGGCAAAGCGGCGGACATGCTGTGGCTGGAAAGCCCCACCAATCCGATGCTCGGCATCGCGGACATCCGGGCGCTCACCCAGGCAGCGCACGATGCCGGCGCCGTCGTCGTCACGGACAATACTTTCTCCACGCCTTTGGTTCAGCTGCCGCTGAGCCTGGGCTCCGACGTCGTCCTTCACTCGGTGACCAAATACCTGGCCGGCCACTCGGACGTGGTACTGGGCGCCCTGGTGAGTTCTGACGCGGGACTGCGCGAAACCCTTCTGCATCACCGCATCATCCACGGCGGAATCGCCGGACCCTTCGAAGCGTGGCTGGCGCTGCGCGGACTGCGGACGCTCGCCCTGCGGATTGAGCGGTCCCAGGCCTCCGCGGCGGTGCTCGCCGAACGGCTGAGCACGCACGCGGCGCTGGAGAGCGTGCGGTACCCGGGCCTGCTGACGGATCCCGGCCACGACCTGGCCAAGTCACAGATGACGGGCTTTGGTTCCATTCTCTGCGTCCAGGTTGCCGCGGCCGGCGGGCTCAGCGCCTCCGAAACTGCCGACAAGCTGGTCCGGGCCCTGGACCTGTGGCTGCCGGCCACGTCCCTTGGCGGGGTGGAATCGCTCATCGAGCGGCGCCGCCGGCATGCGGCAGAACCGGTGAGCGTCCCGGAAAACCTGGTCCGGCTGAGCGTCGGCATTGAAAACGTCGAGGACCTCTGGGCCGATTTGAAGCAGGCGTTGGACGCGCTGGACCGATAGGCTGGGCTGGTGGACGGACGAGTACTGATTTTCTATGTTGAGAGCGCGGTCTACTACATTCTGGGGCTGATAGCACTCGCCCTTGAGGTGTGGGCCTTCTTTGACTGCGTCCGCCACCGGTCCAACGCCTTCGAGGCTGTTGGCAAGCGCACCAAAACGTTCTGGCTGGCCTTGACCGGCGGCAGCCTCGCCGTCGGCGCGCTGTCCGTGCTCGGCGGCGGATCGGGTGGCCTCCTCGGGCCCCTTGGTTTGTTCGGCCTCGGGGCCGTGGTGGCGGCCTCCGTCTACCTGGCCGACGTCCGGCCCGCCGTCAAGGACGCCGGACGCGGCGGCAGCCGGAATATGGGTCCGTACGGCCCCTGGTGACAGGCGTTTGGCGGTCGCCTAAACCTGGGGCGCCACTGCTTCCCAGCCGACCGTAAGTTCGCCCAGCCGCCAACGCGAGGGGCCATCGTGCACCGGCCACCCGCCGTCGAGCAGTGCCCTGCACATGGCCGTCCACCGCTGCCGGTTACCGAACGGCGCCAGCGCGGCCGCCTCGAGCCAGGCCCGGTCCATTGCCTGCAGCAGCGTATGGACGCGTTCCCCTGGAACATTTCGGTGGATGAGGGCCTTGGGCAGGCGTTCCGCGATCTCGGACGGCAGGGCAAAACTTCCGAACCGCACCGACATGGTGAGGCTGAGCGGACGCTCGGCATCAAGGGCAATCCAGGCGGAGCGCCGGCCAATCTCGTCGCAGGTCCCGTCGATGAACAGGCCATCCGGAGCCAGCCTTCCCTGCACCAGTTCCCAGATGCTGCGGACGTCGGCTTCCTCGTACTGCCGCAGCACATTGAACGCGCGCACAAACACCGGATTCCCGGGCACCGGAAGTTCGAATCCTCCGTTGTGAAAACTGAGGCCCGGCCGCTCCAGCGCCTTCGCCGCGCGCACCCGTTCCGGTTCGATCTCGATCCCGCAGACGTGCACATCCGGCCGTACTGCGGAGAGGCGTTCAAAGAGTTCGACGGCGGTGGCCGGCGAAGCGCCGTAGCCCAGGTCCACCACGAGCGGCTCCGCCGCCCTCCGGAGCCGCCAGGCCTGCGGCCCGGCCAGCCACCTGTCCAGCCGGCGCATGCGGTTCGGGTTGGTGGTGCCGCGGGTCACGTTCCCCACCGGCTTGCCGCGGCTGCCCCGGTTCGTCGCCACCCGCTCTGCTTTCTGCACCACGGTTCCAGCCTATCGGCCCGGCGCTGTCCCGGGACGCGGGGGAGCCCAGCCGCGTGATGTAACTCTCGGCGCCGCCCGGCCGCGCTCGGCTAGGATGAAAATCATGACTTACAAGCTGATTCTGCTGCGCCACGGCCACAGCGAATGGAACGCCAAGAACCTGTTCACCGGCTGGGTGGACGTCGACCTGAACGACCAGGGCCGCGAGGAAGCAGCACGCGGTGGAGAGCTGCTGGTTGAGAACAACATTCTCCCGGACATCCTCTACACCTCGCTCCTGAAGCGGGCCATCAACACGGCCAACATCTCCCTGGACAAGGCCGACCGCGGCTGGATCCCCGTCAAGCGCGACTGGCGCCTCAACGAGCGCCACTACGGTGCACTGCAGGGCAAGGACAAGGCCCAGACCCTCGCCGAATTCGGCGAGGACCAGTTCATGCTGTGGCGCCGTTCGTACGACACCCCGCCGCCCGCCCTGGACGACAACAGCGAGTTCTCCCAGTCCCGCGATCCGCGCTACGCGGACCTCGGCAACGACCTGCCCCGCACCGAGTGCCTAAAGGATGTCCTCATCCGCCTGCTCCCGTACTGGGAATCGGACATCAAGGAAGACCTGAAGGCCGGCAAGACCGTTCTGGTCACCGCCCACGGCAACTCCCTGCGCGCCCTGGTCAAGCACCTGGACGGCATCAGCGACGACGCCATCGCCAGCCTGAACATCCCCACCGGCATCCCGCTGGTCTACGACCTGGACGAGGACTTCCAGCCGATCACCCCCGGCGGAACCTACCTCGACCCCGAGGCAGCGGAGCAGGCCATCCTGGCCGTCGCGAACCAGGGCAAGAAGTAGCGCTGCTCGCCGCTGGTTGAGCTCGCCGAAACCACAAACGGACGACGCCGGCCGGTCACTTCAGGTGACCAGCCGGCGTCGTCCGTTTTATTACTGGAGTTTTTGTCCACTTAATGGCCGCAAATGCCACTTTAGGAGCCAATAGGTGGACAAAAACTTGAAGCTATCGCTTAACCGTGCTCGATGCTGTTCGGGTGCCAGGCGCCCGTGACGAGGTAGGTGACCTTCTGCGCCACGGACACGCCGTGGTCCGCGAAGCGCTCGAAGTAGCGGCTGGCCAGAGCCACGTCCACGGTGGTGGCCGGGGACTCCTGCCAGTCGGGGCGTGCGATGGCCTTGAAGACGCTGAGGTGGAGGTCGTTCACCGCGGAGTTGGCCTTGAGGATGTCACGGGCAACCTCGAGGTCACGGGTCTCCAAAAGTTCGGTGAGCTTGTTTGCGATCTCAATGTCCTGCTCGGCGAAGCTCTTGAACGTGCCGGTGAGGGACTCCGGGATCACCATGGACGGGAACCTCAGCCGGGCGAGCTGGGCGATGTGGCGAGCAAGATCGCCCATGCGCTCCAGGGATGCGCTCATCCGCAGCGACCCGACGATCATGCGCAGGTCGCTGGCCACGGGACCCTGCAGGGCGAGGATGTCGATGGCGCGCTCGTCGAGGCTGTTCTGCAGGAAGTCGATCCTGGCGTCTGCGGCGATGACGTCCTGTGCCAGATCGACGTCTGCACTTTCGAACGATGTGGTTGCCTTGCCGATCGCTTCACTGACCAGCTTTGAAATCTCGATGAGGTCCTCGCCCACATGGGCCAGCTCCTCCTGAAAAACCTTGCGCACGTAGGCGTCCTTTCCTTGGAAACTCCGCCCCGCCGCGGCGGTCAGAATTTCGTGTCACCGTTCCGGCAGTCCAACGGCACACTCTTCCAGTGTTCGGTGAACTGTTACACACCTCAAGATGAACGTTAGCTGAATCCGCACCGCATGGGCCGTTTGTCGGATATCGCGGCCTCCCGGAAGCATAAGCTGGAGGCGTGGATCCAATGCTCTTAGGTGTCATCGCCGGCCTGCTGGGCCTGTCGTTCGGCGTCTTTGGCGTGCTCGCCTTCCGCGCCAGCGAGAAGCAGCGCGAGCTCGTGGACATTGAGTACGACGAGCCGGCGCTGCCGCAGGGCTCCGCGGAAGTCCTCGCCGTCGTCGGGCAGGCGTTTGTGGTGGTGGACGCGATCGACGGCGTCGTCCGGGCCAGCCCGGCAGCCTACGCCTACGGCCTGGTCCGAGGGCACACCGTCGTGCACCGCGAACTGCTGGACATGACGGCGAACGTCCGGCGCGACGGCGTGATCCTGGAGCGGCAGCTGGAACTGCCGCGGGGGCCGCTCGGCCAGGGAACCATCATCGTGCAGGTCCGGGCAGCCATGCTGGGCGAGGAATATATCCTCCTGCTGGCCGATGACCGCACCGAGATTACCCGGACCGAGGAAATCCGCAACGACTTCGTGGCCAACGTGTCCCACGAACTGAAGACCCCGGTAGGCGCCATCTCGCTCCTGGCCGAGGCACTGGAGTCGTCGGCGGACGACGAGGACGCCGTCCGCCGCTTCGCTAAGCGCATGCACAAGGAATCGGCACGCCTCGCCGCGCTGGTCCAGGACATCATCGAGCTCTCCCGTCTGCAGGGCGCGAACGTGGCCCAGCAGGGCCACCCCGTCGACATCAACGACGTCATCTCCGAAGCCGTCGACCGGTCCCAGCTGCCAGCGGAGAGCAAGAACATCCAGATCGTCATCGGAGGCCGGGCGGAGGCCAAGGTCTACGGCGACCAGGACCTGCTGGTCACCGCCCTGCGCAACCTCATCGACAACGCCATCCGGTACTCGCCGGAAAACACGCGCGTGGGCATCGGGCTGCGGTCCAGGGAGGGCCTGGTTTCCGTCTCCGTCACCGACCAGGGCGAAGGCCTGTCACCCGAGGACCAGGAACGGGTGTTCGAGCGTTTCTACCGTGTGGATGCGGCCCGGTCCCGCCACACCGGCGGAACAGGCCTGGGCCTGAGCATCGTCAAGCACGTTGTTTCCAACCACGGCGGGGAAGTCACGCTCTGGTCCCAGCCCGGCCAGGGCTCCACATTTACCCTCCGGCTGCCCGAAATGGAGGGGCAGGACGAAGAGGCCGTGCCAGGCCAGCGCGCGCCACGGGCCACTGCTCCGGGCACCCAGGAAGCCAAAACACTGGCCGCCCCCGCAGCACCGCAGGGTCAGCCGGATCGGCCGCAGCAGGCCAAGGAACCACACGACGCCGCCGGCGTCCACGAACGAGGAGCTAACGCTTGAGCAGGATTCTTATTGTCGAGGATGAGGAGTCGTTCAGCGACCCCCTGTCTTACCTACTGGGCAAGGAAGGGTTCGAAGTGGAGGTCGTGGACAACGGCCTCGACGCCATCACGGAATTCGACCGCAACGGGGCGGACCTCGTGCTGCTCGACCTGCAGTTGCCGGGACAGTCCGGCACGGAGGTCTGCCGCCAGCTGCGGCAGCGTTCCAGTGTCCCGGTGATCATGCTGACCGCCAAGGACACCGAAATCGATAAGGTGGTGGGGCTTGAACTGGGCGCGGACGACTATGTCACCAAGCCCTATTCCTCGCGTGAGCTCGTGGCGCGCGTGCGTGCCGTGCTGCGCCGCCAGGGGGAGCCGGAGGAACTCATCTCATCCACGGTCCACGCCGGACCAGTGCGGATGGACATCGAACGGCACGTGGTGAGTGTCGACGGCGAACAGGTGTCGCTGCCGCTGAAGGAGTTTGAACTGCTGGAGATGCTGCTGCGCAACTCCGGCCGCGTGCTGACCCGCGGCCAGCTAATTGACAGGGTCTGGGGCTCCGACTATGTGGGCGACACGAAGACGCTCGATGTCCACGTCAAGCGCCTGCGCAGCAAGATCGAGCCCGACCCGTCCCTGCCGCGGTACCTGGTCACCGTGCGGGGGCTGGGCTACAAGTTTGAACCGTAGCAGCCAGCTGCCGGCGATCCTGGCACGGAAGCGATAACACGAAGAAGGAGGGGTTCCCGGCCGGGAACCCCTCCTTCTTCGTATTGTTGCGCTGTTAGTGGCCTGTGCTGGGCGTTGCCGAGGCGGTGTCGCTCGGCGTCGCCGTTTCGCCCGGCGTCGCGGTCTGGCTCGGAGTGGCAGACCCGCTGGGCGTGCCTCCGGGCAGGTAGGCGGCGTATTCCTTCAGCGTGCCGTCAACGACGGGGATCTTCACGGTTTTGTTGACGTTGGTTGCGTCCTCGCTCACCTGGACGTCCACCGTGGACCCGGCAGGGCCGCCGGAGGTGCTGAGGATGGCCGCGTCCGCGGAGCTGTTCAGCAGGGTGTAGGAGTTCTGCTTGACGGAGACTTCAGTCTGCGCGCCTTCGGCCCCCTTGAGCGTGACCTTCACGTTCTTCGAAGAGGAGTTGTAAACGGCGCCGATGACGCGGCCCGGCTGGTTCTTGCCGGCGGAAACGATCAGCATATTGCGCAGCTGTACCGGTCCGACGTCGGTACGGATTCCGTCCGAGGCGGCGTACTGTACGGAGGTCTGCTGCTCGTTGACGTAGCCGCAGCCCGTCAGGGCCAGCAGGCCGACGCTCAGGGCGGCTGCCGCCATTGCCATCTTGCCGCTCTGGCCCCGGTTCATCGCAGTGAAACGCACGTCACGCACTCCTCGAAAAGTCTTTGAAACAGTTTTCAGGCATAGCCTATCGGCAAAGAGGGCCAAACAAGGATTCGGACCGTCCACATGACCGGCCCCTCCGGCGCGGGCTTAAGGGAGTCCGCGGCCGCCGACGGAGGCCCGCAACTACCCGCGCGTAACGCTTGTGGGCCTGCAGACGATGCACTATTGTTCGCATTCGTCAAGGGGTTTGAGGGGCTGATTTCGGCCATTTTCCGCGGATTTACGGGGTTCCTGGACCGTTTCCATGCCAGTCATATGCCTTAATCGTGATAAACTGGTCTGCGGGAAAGGGGAAAGTTTACATGGTTTTTGAGGTCGGCGAGACAGTAGTTTACCCTCACCACGGTGCAGCAAAAATTGAAGAGATCAAGATGCGCACTGTTAAGGGCGAAGAGAAGATGTATCTCAAGCTCAAGGTGGCTCAGGGTGATCTGACCATTGAAGTTCCAGCAGAGAACGTTGACCTCGTTGGGGTACGCGACGTAGTGGGCAAGGACGGTTTGGAGCACGTGTTTGATGTGCTCCGTGCCGAGTTCACTGAAGAGCCCACCAACTGGTCGCGTCGTTACAAGGCAAATCTGGAGAAGCTTGCTTCCGGTGACGTTATCAAGGTTGCAGAGGTCGTCCGCGACCTGTGGCGCCGGGATCACGACCGGGGCCTTTCTGCAGGCGAGAAGCGAATGCTGGCCAAGGCCCGGCAGATTCTGATTTCAGAATTGGCTCTGGCTGAAAAGACCGACGAGGAGAAGGCTGCGAGCGTTCTCGACGAGGTCTTGGCTTCCTAACAGGAATTGAACCCCGGTGGCAAAGTGCCGCCGGGGTTTCTTCTTGCCCAAAAATCCCCTACTAAGTGGCAGCTGTGGGCGTTCCCAGTGCTGGGAACGCCCACAGCTGCCACTTAGTTGGGATCCGTGGAGCGATGAGGGGGAGCGCGGCCGGGACGTAGGCTAGTGCGCATGAACACTGCACCCAAGCGCCTCCTGACCGCCGTGATCCTCGTCGCCGCCGGTTCCGGGCAGAGGCTGGGTTATGGCGTGCCGAAGGCAGCCGTGCCGTTGGGCGGTGAACCCATCCTCATGCATGCGCTCCGAGGTATCGTCGCGGCAGGCATTGCCAGTCAGGTCTGCATCGCGCTACCGGCGGGCGATCAGGAGCTCCGCCGGCTCTGCGAGGACTTCCGGGAGGAGCTGGTGGACGGCGGCCCGCTCCTCACAATGGTTGACGGCGGCGCCTCCCGGGCGGATTCCGTGCGATCCGCACTGGCAGCCGTGGAGGACGGCACCGAAGCAGTTCTGGTCCATGACGCCGCCCGCGCCCTGACTCCGGAGCCGGTGTTCCACCGCGTAGCCCAGGCCCTGGCTGCCGGCGCCGACGCCGTGATTCCGGTCATCCCGGTAGTGGACACCGTTAAGACCGTCGCCGCCACCGAGGGGCCGGCCGCGGACATCGCACCCGAGCTGGTCACCGGAACCGCTCCCCGGGAGGAGCTGCGGGCCGTGCAGACGCCGCAGGGTTTCAAGCTGTCCGTACTGCGACAGGCGCACGAGGCAGCCGCGGGATTCGATGAGCGCAAGGCCGCCGCGGTTACCGACGACGCCATGCTGGTGGAGCTTCTCGGCGTGCCCGTGCATGCCGTTCGCGGAGCCAGCCAGTCACTGAAGATCACCACGCCGCTGGACCTCATCATCGCCGAGGGCCTGCTCGAAGGCCCTCTCGGTGCCCGCTGGGTGGAGGGCTGACAACCACATGACGGAAGGCGCCATGGCCCACAACGCTTCGCGGACCCCGATGTTCCTTCCCCGGACAGGCATTGGTATCGACGTGCATGCCTTTGCCCCGGACAGCGCCCCGCGGCCGCTCTGGGTGGGGGGACTCTTCTGGGAAGGTGAACGGGGCCTGGCCGGACATTCCGACGGCGATCCCGTGGCCCACGCCGCCGCCGACGCACTGTTTTCCGCGTGCGGCATCGGGGACTTGGGCACGCACTTCGGGACAGACCGGCCTGAATTCGCCGGAGCCTCCGGAGTCACGCTGTTGGCCGAAGCAGCCCGCATCGTCAGGGCAGCGGGATTTGAGATTGGCAACATCGCGGTGCAGTTCGTGGCCAACCGGCCCAAGTTCGGCCCGCGCAGGGAAGAGTCCCAGCGTGTCCTCACGGAGGCCGCGGGCGCCCCGGTGAGCGTCACCGCCACCACCAGCGACGGCCTCGGCTTCACCGGCCGCGGTGAGGGCATCTCCGCGGTTGCCACCGCACTGGTCTACCCGGCGCCCTAGGGGCCCGGCGGCGTTGGCGCCCGGGGGCCCGGCTGTCCGGCCGCCCAGCCACATCGCCTACGCTGGAATAAGCATCAGTACCGCAATCCCAGGAGACCCGCCGTGAAAAAGTTGCTTCCCGCCGTCGTGATCGCAGGGATGCTTTTGGCCGGCTGCGCCGGTAGCCCCCGCATGAGCGTGGAGGAGAGCTGCAAGTTCCTGCAGGGCGACACGTTCAAGCCCACGGGCAACCAGCAGCAGCAGGCCGACCAGATCGCCAAGCACTACCAGGAGGTCGCCGACAAGGTGGCCCAGGACGTCGCCGACCCCATCCAGAAAATGGCGGACATCATGAAGCAGGTGGCCAGCACCTCGCTGGGCAACAAGAGCGCAGAGCAGACCGCGGAACTCACCAAACAGAACAACCGGATCGGCGAGGTCTGCAAGTAAGCGGGGACATTGGTATCGGCTAATCTGGAGCGGTGACCCTGCGCTTTTACGACACTGCATCCGCCGAAGTCCGCGACTTCGTTCCCCTGGTACCGGGCAAGGTAAGCCTGTATTACTGCGGTGCGACCGTGCAGGGCATGCCGCACGTGGGGCACATCCGCTCCGCCATCGCCTTCGACCAGCTCACCCGCTGGCTCGAATACCGCGGCTTCCGCGTCACGGTGGTCCGGAACGTCACCGACATCGACGACAAGATCCTTGCCAAGTCCGAGGCCTCCTTCCACCCGGATTTCGAGCAGGAGGCCGGCGCCGTGCCGGAGGAGGAATGGTGGGCGCTGGCCTACCGCTACGAGCAGGAGTTCCTCAAGGCTTATGACACCCTTGGCGTGTCCCGGCCCACCTACGAGCCGCGCGCAACCGGCCACATCCCGGAGATGCACGCGCTGATCCAGCAGCTGATCGACCGCGGGCACGCCTACCCAGCCCTTGACGATTCGGGGGACGTCTACTTCGACGTTCGCTCCTGGAACAAGTACGGCGCCCTGACGCGCCAGAAGATCGATGACATGCAGGGTGCCGCCGACGCCGACCCGCGCGGCAAGAAGGACCCCCGGGACTTTGCCCTCTGGAAGGGGCATAAAGAGGGGGAGCCGACGACGGCGAGCTGGGTTTCGCCGTGGGGCGCCGGCCGTCCGGGCTGGCACCTCGAATGCTCGGCCATGGTCACCAAATACCTCGGCACCGAATTCGACATCCACGGTGGCGGCCTGGACCTGCGCTTCCCGCACCACGAAAACGAGATGGCCCAGTCCCAGGCTGCAGGCCACGGCTTCGCGAACTTCTGGATGCACAACGGCATGGTCACCTACCAAGGTGAGAAAATGTCGAAGTCCGTGGGCAATACGGTCAGCCCGGCCGAGATGCTGGCGCTCGCACCGCCCCGCGTGGTGCGCTACTACCTGGGCCAGGCGCAGTACCGCTCGGTGCTGGACTACCAGCCCACGTCGCTGCAGGAAGCCTCAGCCGCCGTCGAACGCATTGACGGCTTCGTGGCCCGCGCCGTCAGGGCGCTGTCCTCCGACGGCGCCCTGTTGTTCGGCAGCCACGGCACCGTTCCGGATGCATTTACCGCCGCGATGGACGACGACCTCAACGTCCCGCAGGCCCTTGCGGTGCTGCACGACACGGTCCGCACCGGAAACTCAGCCCTCACCGACGGCGACCTGGCGGCAACGCGGCAGGCCCTCGCCGGCGTGACCGACATGCTCAGGGTCCTGGGGATCAGCGACGCTGCGCAGCCGGCCGTTGATGACCAGGCCACCGGTGCTCTCGGGACGCTCATTGAGGCGCAGCTCGCTGCCCGCGCCGAGGCGCGTTCCAGGAAGGACTGGGCCGCCTCCGACGCCATCCGGGACACCCTTGCGGCGGCCGGCGTTCTGGTCGAAGACAACGCCGACGGCGCCACGTGGAGCCTGCAGCGCAGCTAGCCTTGGCGGCCCGGCGGCCGCCCGGTCAACGATTTGAGGCCAGTCAGTAGACTGGAGTCCAGACTTACTCAATACAACCAAGGGTGGAATTCATGGCCAACAAAGGTCGCCCGGGCGCAGTCCGCAAGCTCAAGAAGGGCCCCACCACCGGAACAGGTGGCCACGGCCGCAAGGCTCTCGAAGGCAAGGGGCCAACCCCCAAAGCCGAGGACCGCCCGTACCACAAGGCGCATAAGAGCAAGCAGCTTGCCGAGCGCTCCGCAGCCAAGCGACCGGGTAGTGCCGGGGCCACCCGCGGTGCCGGTGCCCGGTCCGGCCCGAAGGGGCGCGCCACCGAAGAGGTCGTCACCGGCCGCAACTCCGTCGTGGAAGCGCTCCGGGCAGGCATTCCGGCCAAAGCCCTGCACGTCGCCATCCGCATCGAGATGGACGACCGCGTCAAGGAGTCGCTGAAGATCGCTGCGGAGCGGGGCATCCCGCTGCTGGAAACCGGCAAGCCCGAGCTGGACCGGATGACCGACGACGCCGTGCACCAGGGGCTCGTGCTGCAGATCCCGCCGTACGAGTACCAGGACGCCTACGACCTGGCTGAAGAGACGGTTGAAGGCTGGAAGAAGGGGCACATCGCTAATGCACCCCTGTTCGTTGCGCTGGACGGCATCACCGACCCCCGCAACCTCGGCGCGATCATCCGCTCGGTTTCGGCTTTCAGTGGCCACGGCGTCATCGTCCCCGAGCGCCGCTCTGTGGGCGTCACCGCCGCGGCGTGGAAGACCAGCGCCGGCGCGGCCGTCCGCGTTCCGGTGGCCCGCGCCTCCAACCTGAACAACGCCATCAAGCAGTTCAAGGACATGGGCGTCTTCGTGCTGGGGCTCGACGGCGACGGCGACGTCTCGCTGCCGGACCTCACCGTCGCCACCGAACCCGTCTGCATTGTGGTCGGTTCCGAAGGCAAGGGCCTCAGCCGCCTCGTCCGGGAGAACTGCGACCAGATCGTCTCCATCCCGATCGACTCCGCCATGGAATCCCTGAACGCCTCCATGGCCGTGGGCATCTCCCTCTACGAAGTCTCCCGCCAGCGCGCCGCCAAGTAACACCGGCCAACGCGCTCTCAGCTTTCGCAGGGAAACCGGGAACGCTCTCGCAGCTTGTGCAGCGAAACGTCCAACGCCCTCTCAGCTTTCGCCGGGAAACCGGGAACGCTCTCGCAGCTTGTGCAGCGAAACGGCAAACGCTCCTTCACTTCGCGTGAAGGAGCGTTTCCTTTTCCCCGGCAGGAGCTGCGGGAGGGTTTCGGTATTTCCTGCAAGAGCTGAGAGAGGGTTTCTCTTCCTCTAGAACTCGCGACGGTTGGCCAGGACCGGGAGCTTGGTGCGGGCTTCCTTGACCAGGGCGGGATCCAGGTCGGCGAAGATGAGTCCGGGGGCGCCGTCGAGCTCCTCGAGGACCTCGCCGAAAGGCGAGACGACGGCGCTGTGCCCGACGCCCGTGGGCGCTGCCCCCCGGGGCTCGGTGCCCTGGGTTGCGGGGTCGCCCTGGCCGCAGGCGAGCACGTAGGTGGTGGTGTCCACTGCACGGGCCCTGGCCAGGAGCTGCCACTGGTCCACCTTGCCGGGACCGGAACCCCAGGACGCGCAGATGATGTTGGCGACGGCCCCGCGGCCGGCGTTGGCGGTGAAGAGGGCCGGGAAGCGGATGTCGTAGCAGGTGGCCAGGCCGAAGGTGAGGCCGCTGACGTCGAACGTCACGGGGCCGGTCCCGGCGTCCACGGTGTCGGATTCCAGGAACCCAAAGGCGTCGAAGAGGTGCACCTTGTCGTAGCTGGCTTCCACACCCGGTCCGGTCACCAGCAGCGTGTTGCGGACCTTGGTCTGCCCTCCGGCCTGTGACGAACCGGGAGTGAACATCCCGGCAACGATCACGATCCCCAACTCGTCGGCAAGGGAACGGACGCGGCCTGCCCACGGTCCGTCGAGCGGCTCGGCGATTTCCAGCAGGGAATTGCCGAAGGCACGCATGGTGGCCTCGGGGAAAACAACGATCTCCGCGCCGCCGTCCTTGGCCCGGCGGGCGTACTCCTCGACCACGGTGAGGTTCCCATCCACATCCCTGCCGGTGATGATCTGGGCCAATGCAATCTTCACGAAAACCTCCACGTTGGTGCGTCATTACAGCGTTCAGCAGTGCCGCCACAGCTCCGCGCACGTAACATGCCGGCGAAGATCAGCTATTTGGATGTGACAGCTAAGCTTTAATTGATGGTAATGCCCCTTGTAGATACAGCCTTGACGGTGGATGACCCCCAGGCCTTTCCCCTTGGGGTCAGCGAAGCGCGCCACGCTCCGGCGGGTGCATCAGGGGACCGGGCACACGTTGCCGTTTTCGCTCCCGGAGTTGCGAAGCTCGAGGTGGCTTACCAGGCGCCGGGCCAGAGCTGGCGGATTCAAACCCTCTCCGGCCTCGCGAACGGTGTCCACCATGGAGCGGTGGACGGTTTTCCTGTGGGATCGCGGTACGGGTTCCGCGCCGCACCGAAGGGCGAAGAGGTCCTGCCGCTGGCCGTTCCCACTGTTGATTTTGACGACGACGACGACGACGGCGGCAGCCGGCAGCCGCTGCTGCTGGACCCTTACGGCCGGGCCGTCGATGATCGCGGTGGGTTCCTCACCAGCGTCAGGATGTCTGCCGATTTCGACTGGGGCGGCGACAAGAGGCCGCACACGCCCTGGCGCAACACCATCGTCTACGAGGCACACGTCCGCGGGCAGAGCATGCTGCATCCGGACATCCCGGAGGCGCTGCGCGGCACCTATGCCGGCATGGCCCATCCCGCGATGATCGAACACCTTACGGGTCTTGGCATCACAGCCCTGCAGTTGCTCCCCGTACATTTCCATCTGGACGAGCCCCACCTCCAGAACCTCGGCCTCACCAACTATTGGGGTTACAACACGGCGGCGTTCTTCGCCCCGCACCCCGGGTACGCCACCACGTCGGCCCAGGAAGCCGGGCCCCAGGCGGTGCAGGATGAGTTCAAGGGCATGGTCAAGCTGCTCCATGCCGCCGGCATCGAGGTCATCCTTGACGTCGTCTACAACCACACGGCCGAAGGCGGACCGGACGGGACCAGCCTGAGCTTCCGGGGGCTGGGCGAGGAGAAGTACTACCGCACTGACGGGCAAGGGAAGTACATCGACACCACGGGCTGCGGCAATACGCTCAACTTCGGCGAACCCCGCGTGGTCCAAATGGTGGTGGACTCGCTGAAGTATTGGGTGGACGAGTTCCATATTGACGGCTTCCGCTTTGACCTCGCGGTGACGCTCTGCCGGAACGCAGCGAACGAGTTCGATCCCCACCACCCGTTCCTCGAAGCCGTTGCCGAGGACCCGTCGCTCTCCCGCGTCAAGATGATCGCCGAACCGTGGGACGTTGGATACGGCGGCTGGCAGACCGGCCGTTTCCCCGCCGGCTGGGTGGACTGGAACGACCACTACCGCGACGCCGTGCGCTCCTTCTGGGTGGCTGACCGTGCCGCCCTCGACAACGGGAACCAAGGCGCATCCGTTGCGCGGCTGGCCGATGCCCTGTCCGGCTCGGCGAGCCTGTTCGAACCGTCGGGCCGCTCCCGGCTTGCTTCGCTGAACTTCATCACCGCCCATGACGGCTTCACCATGACCGACCTCGTGTCCTACGACCGCAAGCACAACGAAGCGAACGGCGAACAGAACCGGGACGGGCACGGCGACAACCGCAGCTACAACCACGGCTTCGAAGGGCGCACCGAGGACGAGGGCATTCTCGCCCGCCGTGCCCAGAGCAAGCGCAACCTCATGGCCTCGCTCATGATTTCACTGGGCGTCCCCATGATCACGGCGGGCGACGAGCTGGGCCGCACCCAGCAGGGCAACAACAACGCTTACTGCCAGGACAATCCGCTTACGTGGATCGACTGGACCAGCACGCCGGAGTCCCATGCCATGCTCCGAAGCACCAAGCGCGTTATCCGGCTTCGGCGCGAGTTCCTCACTGCCCAGCCGCACGACTACCCGGTCCGCGACGCCCGCTCCTACCTGTACTGGTATGACCGGGACGGGCAGCCCATGTCCATGGAACGGTGGAACGATTCGCGGAACCGCGTGGTTCAGCTGCTGCTGGGCTCCGATGACGGGCACGTGGCCGGGCTTATCGTGGTCAACGGCGGCCCCGAGGACATCAAGGTCACCCTTCCGCAGGTCACCAACGATGACGGCACCGGCAAACGGATGTTCGACCTGCGCCTCACCACGTCCGAGCTCCACGACCGGCGCCAGGGCGCACTCGTTGCCTCCGGTGAGCCTGACGAAGTTCAGGCCTACACCATCAATATCTACCGCACGTAAATTACGGGGAAACAGGCATGCGCAGGCGTTGGACTGTCGGAACGCTGCTGCTGGGGCTTGCCGTGGCGGCCCTCGCGGTCTTCAACCTTTTCATCTCACCGGGCGGCACGCCGCCCGGTGCGGTCCAGCAGAGTGCGGGACCGCAGGGAACGACAACGTCGGCACCCACTTTCGCGACGTCGGCACCGACCGGGAGGCCGACGTCGGCACCCGCCGCAGCGCCGTCGTCGTCCGCCGCCAAGTCCACGGGCGTGCAGAACGCATCCGGCCTCCCCGCCATCCGGGAATCCCAGCTGCCGGCCGAAGGCCGGCGCGTCCTCGTGCTGATCCGGCAGGGCGGCCCCTACCCGTACACCCGGGACGGCGTGACGTTCGGCAACTTTGAGCGGGTCCTGCCGCGCAAGGCCAGCGGGTACTACAAGGAGTACACGGTTCCCACGCCCGGCGAATCGGACCGGGGAGCCCGCAGGATCGTGGCGGGACAGGCCGGCGAGAAGTACTACTCGCCGGATCACTACGGCTCGTTCAAGTTCATAACAGAAGGCAAATAGCACCATGAAGATCTATTCCGGCGACACCTGGACCCTCGAGGAACTCAAGGACCAGGTGGCCGACGCCGGCCGCCGCAGCCTGCTGGTCCCCGCCGCGGATTCCAAGAAAGCCGTGCTCGCTGCCTTCGGGGAGGCCCTGGATTTTCCGGAGCATTTCGGCGTGAACCTGGATGCCCTCAACGACTCACTGCACGACTTTGCGGACGCCATTTCCGACGACGGCGCGAAGCCCCTGACGGTGATCTGGCAGGTTCCCGCAGCCTTCCGCGGCGAACGCTCGTTCGGCGTCGTCTGCGAGATCCTCCAGGACGCCGAGACCTACGCCGGCAAGGACTTCGCAGTCATCGCGGTTATGCTCTAGCCCGCTTGGGCCCACGCCGTCAGGGTTCCCTGGCCGAGCTTGCGAGGGTAGGGAGACGGTGGGGACTACGCGTTGACGATCAGCCCCAGTTCGGCCTTGGATGCGAGGGCGTCGTGCTTGGGGAACACCCTCACGGTGTAGCCGAAGGATCCGGAGCGGTCGATCACGATGGACCCGGCGAAGAGGTAGCGGCCGTTGCCGAGCTCCTCCTTGGCCTCAAGCTCCACCATTGTCACGTTCGCCAGTTCGTCGCTTTCCGCGGCCTGCCCGTACGCCACCTCAACGGCCACGTCCTGCGGAGACAGGTTGTGCAGTCCAACGTAAGCGTGGACCTGGAGGGTGTCGCCGATCTGAGGGTCCTCCGAGACGCCCAGTGAGTCCACGTGCTCCACGTGCAGCTGGGGCCAGGCCGCGCGGACCTTGGCGACCCACGCCGCCAGCGCCTTGGCCTGGGCGTAGGAACCTGCCACCGCTTCGCGCCCCGAAACCGCGGCGGGCCGGTAGAGGACGTTGACATAGTCCTGCAGCATCCGCTCGGCCGAGACAGCCGGTCCGAGGTGGGCCAGCGTGTGCTTGATCATGGAGACCCAGTGCGTGGGAACCTTTTCGTGGCTGGACTCGGACGGCCCCGCGGCGCCGGCCGCTTCGGAAACGGTGCTTCCGTAGAACCGCGGTGCCACCTGTTTCTCGAGCAGCTCATACAGCGCCGCGGCCTCGATGTCGTCGCGCTCATCGGAGGAAGCGCCGTTGTTGGCGGTGGGGATCGCCCAGCCGTTTTCGCCGTCGTACATCTCATCCCACCAGCCGTCCAGGACGGACAGGTTCAGGGACCCGTTGATCGCGGCCTTCATGCCGGAGGTGCCACAGGCTTCCAGCGGCCGCAGCGGGTTGTTCAGCCAGACGTCGCAGCCGGGGAACAGCGTGCGTGCCATGGCGATGTCGTAGTTCGGCAGGAACACGATGCGGTGCCGGACCGCGGGATCGTCGGTGAAACGGACCAGCTCCTGGATCATCTTCTTGCCGGCGTCGTCCGCCGGGTGGGACTTGCCCGCAATGACCAGCTGGATGGGGTGTTCCTTGTGCAGCAGCAGGGCCTTCAGACGCTCCGGGTCCCGCAGCATGAGGGTCAGCCGCTTGTAGGTGGGGACGCGCCGGGCGAATCCGATGGTCAGGACGTCCGGGTCCAGCACGGAATCGGTCCACGCCAGCTCGGCATCGGCGGCGCCGCGCTTCTTCCACGCAGCCCGCAGCCGGCGCCGCACATCCTCCACGAGCGAAACGCGCATCTCGCGCCGGAGCGCCCAGACCTCGGCGTCGGAGACGTTGTAGGCGAGGTCCCACCGGCCCATTACCTCGGCTTCGGGCCCGAACCGCTCCCGTGCGAGTTTCGCGACGCGCGGATCCACCCAGGTGGGCACGTGCACGCCGTTGGTCACGGAGGTGATGGGCACCTCCGAGTGGTCGAATCCCGGCCAGAGCGCCGAGAACATGCCGCGGGAAACTTCGCCGTGGAGCTTGGCAACGCCGTTGGCCCGCTGTGCCAGGCGCAGGCCCATCACCGCCATGTTGAAGACGAACGGGTTGCCCTCGTGGAAGTTTTCGCGGCCCAGGTCCAGGATGCGTGAGGTGGGGACGTCCGGCGCCAGGCCGGCTTCGAAGAAGTGCTGGATCTGCGCTGCCTCGAAGCGGTCGATGCCGGCCGGAACCGGCGTGTGCGTTGTAAACACCGTGGACGAGCGTCCGGCGGCGAGGGCCTCGTCGAACGTGAGCGCCTGCTCGCCGGACATCAGCTCCTGGATCCGCTCGATGCCGAGGAAGCCGGCGTGGCCCTCATTCGTGTGGAACACCTCGGGTGCGGGCGTGCCGGTGAGTTTCTGGTAGGCGCGCAGCGCCTTGACCCCGCCCATGCCGAGCAGCAGTTCCTGCTGCAGCCGGTGGTCGCCGCCGCCGCCGTACAGGCGGTCGGTGATGCTGCGGGCGGCGTCGTCGTTTCCGGGGACGTTGGAGTCCAGCAGCAGGAGAGGGACGCGTCCGACGTCGGCACGCCAGATGTGTGCCGAAAGGTGCCGCCCGTTGGGCAGCGGAAGTGAAATCTCCAGCGGCTTGCCGTTGCCGTCCGCGGCCGGTTCCCGCAACAGCGTCAGGGGCAGGCCGTCGGGATCGATGACCGGGTAGGTCTCCTGCTGCCAGGCATCCCGGGACAGTGACTGCTTGAAGTAGCCGGCCTGGTACAGCAGGCCGACGCCGATCAGCGGCACCCCGAGGTCGGAGGCGGCCTTCAGGTGGTCCCCGGCGAGGATGCCGAGGCCGCCCGAATACTGCGGCAGGACCTCGGTGATGCCGAATTCGGGGGAGAAGTAGGCAATCGAGGCGGGGGCGTCGGCGCCCAGCCCCTGGTACCAGCGGGGTTCGGTGAGGTACCGGTCCAGGTCCGCGGCTGCCGCCTGAACCCGGGCCACCACGTCCTGGTCTATCGCGAGCCGGTGCATCTCTTCGCGGCCCACCAGGCCCAGGAAGCTGACCGGATCATTGCCGCACTGGGCCCATACCCGCGGGTTGAGGCTCTCGAACAGTTCCCGTGTGGGCCGGTGCCAGGACCAGCGGAGGTTGGTGGCCAGCCGGGCCAGCGGCCGGATCGGCTCGGGGAGAACGGTACGGACTGTAAATCTGCGGATTGCCTTCACCTGCGCCACACTAACCGACAAGGTGAACGGCAGGAACCGCTTTTGATTACTTTCCGGTAAATGACGAATCGCTTCATTAATTAAGTTCGCAGGCTTAGCAATCCGCCGTTTTTCTCGATAACGTCGAACCTGTGACGACAAACACGCGAACCAGTGCCCCAGCAAAGCAAACGCCGAAAGTTTCGATCACGGAGGGGCTTCGGTTTGGCCGTTTCCCCATCACGGACGTTCAGCCTGTTGTCGAAGGGGGGAAGTTCCCGGCCAAGGCGCTGCCCGGCGAAGGAATCGTGGTCAGCGCCAGGTCCTTCCGGGAGGGCCACGACCAGTTGGGCGTCAGTGCTGTCCTCCTGGACCCCCAGGGCAACGAACGGCAGCGGACCCGGCTCCAGCCGCCAGCCGGTGACCGCGGCAAGGGAACCGACCTTTGGGAGGGCCTGCTCACCCCGGACTCCACCGGAACCTGGTCGTTCGTCATCGAGGCCTGGCACGACCGCTACGGTACATGGCACCACAACGCCGAGGTCAAGGTGGACGCGGGCATCGACGTCGAACTGATGCTCGCGGAGGGTGCCGCGCTCCTGTCGCAGGCCGCCGAGGAACCAGCCCGCAACGATGCAGACCGGCAGACGCTGCGTTCCGCGGCCACGGTCCTTTCGGACACCTCCCTTTCCCCTGAGGACCGCCTGGCCGCCGGCTTCAGCCGCGACGTCGCAGCCGTTGTCGACCGCGAGCCGATCCGCGAGCTCGTCACCGTCTCGGACCCATTTCCGCTGCTCGTTGAGCGGGACCGCGCGGGCCGCGGATCCTGGTACGAGTTCTTCCCGCGCTCCGAGGGCGCGGTGCGCGACCCAGGCACGGGCGCCTGGACGTCCGGCACTTTCCGGACCGCCGCCCGGCGGCTCGACGCCGTCGCCGGCATGGGCTTTGACGTCATCTACATGCCGCCGATCCACCCGATCGGCGTGCAGCACCGCAAAGGCCCGAACAACACGCTTATTGCGGGTCCGAACGACCCCGGTTCGCCGTGGGCCATCGGCGCCAAGGAAGGCGGGCACGACGCCATCCACCCCGACCTCGGAAACTTCGAGGACTTCGATGCCTTCGTGGCGCGCGCGAATGAGCTCAACCTCGAGGTGGCGCTCGACCTGGCCCTCCAGGCCGCCCCGGACCACCCCTGGGTCACCGAGCACCCGGAATGGTTCACCACCCGCGTTGACGGCAGCATCGCGTACGCCGAGAACCCGCCGAAGAAGTACCAGGACATCTTCCCGCTCAACTTCGACAACGACCCCGAGGGCCTGTCCAAGGAGATCCTGCGGATCGTCCGGCTGTGGGTCAGCCACGGCGTGAAGATCTTCCGGGTGGACAACCCCCACACCAAGCCGGTGTGGTTCTGGGAGTGGCTCATTGCCGAGGTGAACAAGGAGGACCCCGACGTCGTGTTCCTGGCCGAGGCCTTCACCCGTCCCGCCATGATGCATGCGCTGGGCCGGGCCGGCTTCCAGCAGTCCTACACCTACTTCACGTGGCGCAACACCAAGAAGGAGCTGGAAGAGTACTTCCACCACGTGAGCCACGAGTCGGCTGCCTTCTTCCGGCCGAACTTCTTCGTCAACACCCCGGACATCCTCACCGAGTACCTGCAGTACGGCGGGCCGGCGGCGTTCAAGATCCGGGCGGCCCTGGCGGCGACAGCGAGCCCGCTGTGGGGCGTGTACGCCGGCTTCGAACTGTACGAACACGTGGCCCGGCCCGGGGCCGAGGAGTACATCGACAACGAGAAGTTCGAGTACAAGGCCCGCGACTGGGAGGCTGCCTCCGCCTCCGGCAGGACCCTCGCGCCGTACCTGACCAGGCTCAACGAGATCCGCAAGGCGCACCCGGCGCTCGGGGACCTGCAGAACCTCACCGTGCACCAGTGCACGGACGACGCCACCATGGTCTATTCCAAGCACAAGACCCTCCCGGACGGCACCAGGGACACCATCATCGTGGTGGCCAACGTGGACCCGCACAGTGCGCGGGAAGGCATGGTGTCCCTGGACCTGTCCGCGCTTGGCCTCGATCCGGCCGACCTCACCCCGAACGGCGGCTTCTGGGTGGATGACCTGATCTCCGGCGAGTCGTGGGAATGGGGCGAGTACAACTACGTGAGGCTGGACGCGCACGTTGAACCTGTACATGTCCTGACCATCCGGAGGTAGCCGCCAGTGACTTTCAGTCCGCAGAGCCCCACCCAGCACTTCACCCCCAAGAGCACGTTCGAGCTCAACGCTCCTGGGTTGCAGCATGATCCGCTGTGGTACCGGAAAGCGGTGTTTTACGAAGTGCTGGTCCGGGGCTTTGCGGACGCCAACGGCGACGGCTCTGGCGACTTCCACGGGCTGATCGACAAGCTCGATTACCTGCAGTGGCTGGGCGTGGACTGCCTGTGGCTTCCGCCGTTCTTCCAGTCGCCCCTCCGGGACGGCGGGTATGACATTTCGGACTACAACTCCGTCCTGGACGAGTTCGGCACCATCAGCGACTTCAAGCGGCTTGTTGCCGAGGCGCATGCCCGCGGCGTCCGGGTCATCATTGACCTGCCGCTGAACCACACGTCAGACCAGCACCCCTGGTTCCAGGAGTCCCGGAAGGACCCGGACGGTCCCTTCGGCGATTTCTACGTGTGGAGCGACACGGACGAGAAATACCAGGACGCGCGCATCATCTTCGTGGACACGGAGGAGTCGAACTGGACCTTCGACCCCATCCGGCGGCAGTTCTTCTGGCACCGGTTCTTCAGCCACCAGCCCGACCTGAACTTCGAGAACCCGAAGGTCATCGACGCCGTGTTCGACGTCGTGCGGTTCTGGCTGGACCAGGGGATCGACGGGTTCCGGGCGGACGCCATCCCGTACCTGTTCGAGGAGGAGGGGACCAACTGCGAGAACCTGCCGGCGACGCACGGGTTCCTGCGCCAGCTGCGGAAGATGGTGGACGAGAGCTATCCCGGCCGGGTCATCATTGCCGAGGCCAACCAGCCGCCCAACGAGGTGGTGGAGTACTTCGGCACCGAGGAGGAACCGGAATGCCACATGGCCTTCCATTTCCCGATCATGCCGCGGCTCTACTACGCGCTGCGTGACCAGAAGGCCGCCCCCATCATCGAGACGATGCACGACACCCCGGACATCCCGGAGGGTGCGCAGTGGGGGACGTTCCTGCGCAACCACGACGAACTGACGCTGGAAATGGTCACCGCCGATGAGCGGGCCGCCATGCTCGGCTGGTACGCGCCGGACCCCCGCATGCGGGCTAACATCGGCATCCGGCGCAGGCTGGCGCCGCTGCTGGACAACTCCAGGGCGGAAATCGAGCTGATCAACGCCCTGCTGCTGTCGCTGCCGGGTAGCCCTTTCCTGTATTACGGTGATGAGATCGGGATGGGCGACAACATCTGGCTCGAGGACCGTGATGCCGTCCGCACCCCCATGCAGTGGAACCCCGACCGCAACGCCGGGTTCTCGAACGCTGATCCGGGCAAGCTGTACCTCCCGGTGATCCAGTCGCTGGTCTACAACTACGCCATGGCGAACGTGGAGGCGGAGGCAGCCCATTCCGGGTCGCTGCTGCGCTGGACGCGCCAGATTCTTAGCGTGCGGAAGAACCATCCGGCCTTCGGGCTCGGGGCGTTCAAGCATGTGGAGGCGGACCATGAGGTAGTGCTGGCGTATCTCCGTGAACTGCCGGAGGGCAACTCGGCCGGCGAACCGGCGGAATCCATCCTGTGCGTCTTCAACCTCTCGCAGCATCCGGTATCAACGACCCTGAGGCTTCCGGATTTTTCCGGCCGGGGTCTTCGGGACGTTTTCGGCGGCCAGCCGTTCCCCGGCATCAGTGATGACGGCAGGCTGACACTGACGCTGGGCAGCCATGACTTCTTCTGGCTGCGCCTGCGGGCTGCTGCTTCCAATCCAGCCTCACCCTTTACCCAAGCGATGCCGATACTGTCGATTGAGGGATGACATGACCCAAACCACACTGACACCCACACTCGAACACCTGCTCCGCGACTGGCTGCCGGCCCAGCGGTGGTTCCCGGTGAAGTCCCCGGACTTCACCCTGGCCCCCGTGGGCGGACTGGTCCTGGACGACTCCACCGGCCAGGCCGGCCTTGAGGTGTTCCTTGCCTCCGTTGATTCCACAACGGCCGACGGCGTCTCCCGCACCGACGTCGTCCAGATCCCGCTCAGCTACCGCAGCGAGCCGTTGCCGGGCGCCGAACGGGCCCTGATCGGTGAACGCGACGACGCCGGGCTGGGGCGCCGCTGGGTCTACGACGCTGTCCATGACCCCGCGTTCATAGCCGCGTGGCTCGAGCTGATCCGCACAGGTGAAACCACCGGCACGGCCAGTGGTCACCTGTCCGGAGCCGGCCAGCCGCTGCCGCAGGCCTCCGGAACGGTTCGTGTCCTGTCCGGTGAGCAGTCCAACACCTCGGTGATAGTGGACGACGGCGACTCCGCGGCCATCGTGAAGTTCTTCCGTGTGCTTTCGTCCGGGCACAACCCGGAAGTGGAGGTCGGCGCCGCGCTGTCCGCGGCCCGGACCCCGGAGGTCCCGGCAACGCTGGGCTGGGTGACGGGCGAGTGGCATCCGCAGGCTTTCGAGGCGGCCCCCGGCGACTCGATGTCCGCAACTCCTGTTCAGGGCGAACTGGCGGTGGCCCACGAATTCCTGGCCGGCGGCCGGGACGCGTGGCGGCTCGCCGTTGACGCGGCGGCAGGGGGAGTGGATTTCACGGCAGAGGCGCATGCCCTCGGCCATGCGACGGCCACCGTCCACCGCAGGCTCGCGGAAACGCTCGGTGTGTCCGCGGAAGCGGTTCCGGGCGCGGTCATTGCCCCCGGAGTGGCCCAGCGCATGCGTCAGACTTGGGCGGAGGCGGGACCCGCCGTCGGACCTTACGAAGAAGCGCTGGAAAGCCTGCTCAGCCGCCTTGAAGGCACCCCGGCCGGCGCGTTGCAGCGCATCCACGGTGATCTTCACCTGGGCCAGATTCTTCAGGTTCCCGGCGCCGAAGGCGGCCGTGACCGGTGGGCAATCCTCGACTTCGAGGGGGAGCCGCTCCGGCCAATCTCCGAGCGCAACTTCCCCGACGTCCCGCTCCGGGACGTGACGGGCATGCTCCGCTCGTTTGACTATGCGGCGGGTGCCGCCGAACGCGAACAGCCGGACGTCCGCGTCCCCGAGACGTGGGTGGATGACTGCACCGAGGCGTTCCTGGCAGGCTACGCCGAGGTCACGCCCGGAACGGTGGACCGTGAATCGCCGCTCTTTGTGGCATTGTGGCTGGACAAGGCGCTCTACGAAGTCGTGTACGAGTTGCGCAACCGGCCGGGCTGGCTGGCCATTCCCGTGAATGCGGCCAGGCGGCTCCTCAGCACTAAAGGCTCCGGCGAACCGGCCGGAGCCGCAGCGGAAGGTAAGAAGATGACAGGCTCTGCACATACCGACAGCCCCCACGCACCGTTGCACGTGGATCCGCATACGCTCTCACGCGTAGCGGCCGGTGAACACCATGCCCCGCACTCGGTGCTTGGTGCCCATTTGGACGACTACGGGCACGTGACCATCCGCACGGTCAAGCACCTTGCGGAAGCGGTCAACGTGGTGACTCCGGCCGGAACCGTGCCCATGACCCACGAATCCGAAGGCGTCTGGGTGGCGGTACTCGAGCCCCTGCAGCACGGACACGTGCCGGACTACCGCCTCGAGGTGACCTACGAGGGCGCCGAGCCGGTGACCGTGGACGATCCGTACCGCTACCTTCCCACCGTGGGCGAAGTGGATCTGCACCTGATCGGCGAAGGACGGCACGAGAAGCTTTGGACCGTGCTGGGCGCACACGTGCAGCACTACAAGTCCTCGCTGGGCGACATCGACGGTGTGTCCTTTGCCGTGTGGGCCCCGAATGCCGAGGCGGTCCGGGTGAAGGGCGACTTTAACGCCTGGGACGGTAGGGAAAACTCACTGCGTTCCCTTGGCTCCTCGGGCGTCTGGGAACTGTTCATCCCGGGTGTCCAGGCCGGCGCCTGCTACAAGTACGAGATCAAGACCAAGGGCGGCTACTGGGTCGAGAAAGCAGACCCGCTGGCCTTCGGCACCGAGGTGCCGCCGCTTACCGCTTCGCGGGTTGTTGAGTCGCACTACCGGTTCCAGGACGCGGACTGGATGAAGGAGCGCGCTGCCCGGGATCCGCAGAACTCGCCCATGAGCGTGTACGAGGTCCACCTCGGATCCTGGCGGTTGGGTCTCAGCTACCGTGAGTTGGCCAAGGAACTCGTGGAGTACGTGAAGTGGCTCGGCTTCAGCCACGTCGAGTTCATGCCCGTGGCGGAGCACCCCTTCGGCGGCTCCTGGGGCTACCAGGTCACCTCCTACTACGCGCCGACGTCGCGCTTCGGGCATCCCGATGAGTTCCGCTTCCTGGTGGACGAACTCCACCAGGCGGGCATCGGTGTGCTCCTGGACTGGGTTCCGGCGCACTTCCCGAAGGACAACTGGGCCCTGGCGCAGTTCGACGGGCAGCCGCTGTACGAACACGCTGACCCGAACCTTGGCGAGCACCCGGACTGGGGCACCCTGATCTTCGACTTCGGCCGCACCGAAGTCCGGAACTTCCTCGTGGCCAACGCGCTGTACTGGCTGGATGAGTTCCACATCGACGGCCTGCGCGTGGACGCCGTCGCATCCATGCTGTACCTGGACTATTCGCGGGAAGACGGCCAGTGGCAGCCCAACCGCTTCGGCGGCCGGGAAAACCTGGAGGCCATCTCGTTCCTCCAGGAGGCCAACGCCACGGTGTACAAGACCCACCCCGGCGCCGTCATGATCGCGGAAGAATCCACCGCGTTCCCCGGGGTCACTGCGCCCACCAGCCACGGCGGCCTCGGCTTCGGCCTCAAATGGAACATGGGCTGGATGCACGACTCACTCAAGTACGCCTCCGAAGACCCGGTCAACCGCAAGTGGCACCACGGCACGGTCACGTTCTCCATGGTCTATGCGTTCACCGAGAACTTCCTGCTGCCCATCAGCCACGATGAGGTTGTCCATGGCAAGGGCTCAATGCTCCGCAAGATGCCCGGCGACCGCTGGCAGCAGCTGGCCAACCTCCGCGCCTTCCTCGGCTACCAGTGGGCGCACCCGGGCAAGCAGTTGATCTTCATGGGCACCGAATTCGGCCAGGAAGCCGAATGGTCCGAACAGCACGGTCTCGACTGGTGGCTTGCTGAAATCCCGGCACACCGGGGCGTACAGGTGCTGCTCAAGGACCTGAACGAACTGTACAAGTCGACGCCGGCGCTGTACTCCCGGGACAACGAACCCGGCGGATTCCAGTGGATCAACGGAGCTGACGCCGACCGCAACGTCCTGACCTTTGTCCGCTGGGACACCGAGGGCAACCCGCTGGTTTGTGCCGTCAACTTCTCCGGCGGCCCGCACAAGGACTACGCGCTGGGCGTGCCGTCCACGGGAGCGTGGACCGAGGTGCTCAACACCGACTCTGAGGAGTATGGCGGATCGGGCGTCCTCAACGGGGGCACATTGGCCGCGGAGGACGAGGGCATCGACGGCCAGCCGGCAACCCTGACCGTCACGCTGCCTCCGCTGGGCGTGACCTACTTCAGCCCGGCCGGGTCAAGCGTGATCACCACGGCGGCCGCATCCAGGGCCAAAGCCACCGAGGCTGACTCCATTTTTGCCGGCCCCACGGCTGCCGAGGCCCGGGCTGCTGAGACCCGGGCTGCCGGGGTTGTGGAACCTAAGGGTGCTGAACGGACGGGTGCAAAACCGACGAGTCAGACGGGGAAAGCAGCTTTGCCCGGCGGACCCCTGGTCTAAGGCCTGGCGCCCAGGTGAATCCCCACGAGTTCCTGGGTTAAGGGCGGCGGGGGCCAGAAACCGGCCACTGCTTCTCTTGGAAGGGGGCCCGGAATCCCTTGGGATTCCGGGCCCCCTTCGGCGTTGCCTGGCGCGGTTGGCATTCCGGCGAACTAGTGGTAGAGTTTATTTCCGCGCCGCTCCCCGGAGCGAGTCGGCAAGGTGATCTGGAAGCCACAGGCTAGACCGGATCGAAACCGCCGATTTGACTAGGGTGAAGCGGGCGGGTAAGTTTGGAAAGTTGCTCCGGAGCGATCCTGAACGTGGGTTTGGGTGGTGCCGGGTGTGTCTGTTGTTTGAGAACTCAATAGTGTGCCAAGTTTGTTGATACCGGTTTTTTATTAAATTGGTTGAATTTGCCGGGCCTATC